>JBCCZQ010000020.1:0-42302 GCA_039187315.1 Planctomycetota bacterium
ACTCGCCCGGGCTGTCCCCGCGTGCGAAGATGCTCGCGACGTAGTTCAGCACGTCCGTCGCGCTCCGCTCGTTGTAGCCGAACTGCTTGATCAGCCGCTGCTTGACGATGTCGATCTTCTCCTGCGTCTCGTCGTCGACGACGCTCGAGACCAGGTTCTTGAGCTTGATCGTGTCGCGGCTGTCCTCGAACAGCTTCAGCTCCAGCGCCTTGTGCAGCCGGGCGTTGGTCGAGTACTCGAACTTCTTGCCGTCGAGCGCAAGCGCGCCGATGTAGTTCATAATCTCCTGGCGGAAGTCGTCCTTGCGGCTCTCGGGGATGTCGATCTTCTCCTCGATCGATCGCATCAGCCGCTCGTCGGGCTCGTCGTTCTTGCCGGTGTACCGGTTGACGACCTTCTCCTTCTGCGTGTACGCCCGGACGTTCTCGATGTAGTTCGCCGCAAGGCGCTTGATCGCTTCCTCATCAGCACTAATCGCCCGCTGGACCTCGCCCTTGATGATGTCCTCGTACTCCTCTTTTACAACCGCCAGCAGCTCGATGTACTGCTTCTTTGTGTCGTCATCGTTGATCAGGCTGTGATGCGTCAGGCCGCTCTCAAGCGCGTTGATGACCATGAACGGGTTGATCATCTTCTCCTCGATCGCCTGCCGGCTGACGAGCGCGTTGGAGACCTTGTCCTGCACATACCGCGGGCTGATGCCCTGCATCCCCTCGCGCGGGGCCTCCTCCTTAAGCTCCTTGATCGAGTCCTCCGTAAAGCCCGGGATCGCCTTGCCGTTGTAGAGCTTGAGCTTCTGGAGCCGGGTCAGGCCGGCCTTCTTCGGTTCGTCCAGACGCGTCAGCACGGCCCACATCGCCGCGACCTCAAGCGTGTGCGGCGCGACGTGCATGCCCCGCGTCTTGTGCTCGCCGAAGTCCTTCTCGTAGATCCGCACCTCGTCCGACAACCGGATGTTGTATGGCACGTCGATCTTGACCGTCCGGTCGCGGAAGGCCTCCATCATCTCGTTGGACTGGAGCCGCTTGTACTCGGGCTCGTTGGTGTGCCCGATGATGACCTCGTCGATGTGCGTCTGCGCAAACTTCTTGGGCTTGATCGAGTGCTCCTGCGAGGCGCCGAGCAGGTCATAGAGGAACGCGACATCGAGCTTGAGGACCTCGATAAACTCGCAGAGACCGCGGTTCGCGATGTTCAGCTCGCCGTCGAAATTGAACGCCCGCGGGTCGGAGTCCGAGCCGTAGAGCGCGATCTTGCGATAGTTGATGTCGCCGGTGAGCTCGGTCGAATCCTGGTTCTTCTCGTCCTTGGGCTGGAAGGTGCCGATCCCGACGCGGTCTTTCTCGCTAAGGATCAGCCGGCGTACGCGGACGTGGGACATGCACCGTGCCCAGTCGCCGTCATAGAACCGCATCAGGTCGTCCATGATCTTGCGGCTGAACGGGTCGAGCTCGCCCGTGATCTTCAGCACGCCGTTGTGGTGCGCCGGGGCATAGGCCTCGTTCAGCGCCGCCTCGATGTCCGCCCGCGCCTCCAGCGGGACAAGCAGCAGCGGCTCCTGGTGCATCGGTGAATCAAACTCATGCGTGCTCTGAGCAGATCCATCGTCGCCCGGGCGCACATCGCAGTCTTCGCTCAGAAGCCAGCTGAAGGAGTAGAGCGCGCCGGCATCGGTCTTCGAGTAGGCCTCGAGGCCCTTCTTGAGCAGCCGGGCGATCGTTGACTTGCTCGATCCCACCGGGCCGTGCAACAGCAGGATGCGCTTGTCGGTGCCATAGCCCTCGGCCGCGGATCGGAAGAAATCGACGAGCTGCATGAGCGCAAAGTCGAGACCAAAGATCCCGTCAGCGCCGTCGTCGAACGGATCGCTGAAAAAGTTGTAGCGCACCGCGTGCCGCTTGAAGAGCTTGTACTCCTCGCTTCCCTGCTCGATGATCGCGTCGTAGACCCGCTGGTAGGCGTTGCGAGCCACGGCCGGGTTCTGCCGGGCGATCTCGAGGTACTCGAAAAACGAGCCCTCCCAGTGCTGGGTACGGAAGCGGTCGCGGTCGATCCGCTCACCGATCAGCCGACCCAGATCCTCACCGGCGCGCTGCCCTTCGCGGTCCATAGGACGTACCTCCGTGCTCGCCAGCCCGGGACCACACCGCGAGACGCGGACCTCGTGCCCGTCGCTCGCCATCCACCGTCCCTGGCTGGAAGCGTCCCAGCGGGGGCACGGGGCCTCCGCGGTCGATCGGCGTTTCTTGGCCGCTCGGGTCGTGCCCAGCAGCGCACCTCGGCTTATCGGTGCCCCAGGACGCGGTCTTCACACGCGGACGGGGCTTTCACGCCTGCGTCCTATACGGACCGCAGGGGGCAGGGTTTTGCATCGATCCTCGATTCATGGACCATGGGCCCGCGTGATTTCTACAGTCATCCGATGTCCTTCGGCCTCTCACGTGGAAAAACGCTCGATACCGCGCCAGGTCTGGTCATGGTCTCCAACCGGGAGCTTCCACCCCTACCCGACGCTGCGCTCACCGACCCCCAAGCCGGGTGGGTCGACCCGCGAGACTGGTTCTCCATGCGCACCGACGACCCCGGCCGGCCGTTCGAGATCGAGATCGGCTCCGGCAAGGGCACGTTCCTCGTGCAGCAGGCCCAGCGCTCGCCTGGGACCGATTATCTCGGTATCGAGTGGGCGGGCGAGTTCTGCAACTACGCGGCCGACCGCGTCCGGCGGACCGGACTGACCAACGTCCGCATGCTGCGCACCGACGCGACCGAGCTGATCCGCTGGCGCGTGCCCAGCGGGATCGTCGGCGTCGTGCACCTGTACTTTTCCGACCCCTGGCCCAAGACCAGGCACCACAAGAAACGCGTGGTGCAGGACCGCTTCCTCGCCGAGACATGGCGCATCCTCAAGCCGAGCGGGGAGCTGCGGGTCGTGACCGACCACGACGACCTCTGGGCCTGGGACCGCGAGCACTTCGACCGCTGGTGCAACCAGGGGCCGTGCCCCCACTTCGACGGTTCCCTTCCTGCCTACGAAGAACAGCCTTTCGCGGCGCCCGACTCCGCCGGCGAGGGCGAACTCGTCGGCACGAACTTCGAGCGCAAGTTCATCCAAGAAGGCCGGTCGTTTCATGCCACCGTGCTCCGGAAGCTCGGCGGATGAGCGGCCTCGCGCCCAAAGCGGTCGTTCTGCTCTCCGGCGGGCTCGATAGCGCGACGTGCATGGCTGTCGCCCGGCGCGACGGCTTCACTCCTGCGCCGATCGCATTCGACTACGGCCAGCGGCACCGGCACGAGCTGCGGGCGGCCTGCGCCGTCGCGTGGTCGTACGGGACCCAGCTGCGCACCATCACGCTCGACCTGCGAGCCATCGGCGGCAGCGCACTGACCGACGACATCGACGTCCCCAAGGACCGCAGCAACACCGCGATGGCGTCCGACATCCCCGTGACGTATGTTCCGGCCAGGAACCTGGTCTTCCTATCGATCGCAACCGGATACGCCGAGGTCATCGGCGCGTCAGCGATCTACATCGGTGTCAACCAGTTGGACTACTCGGGCTACCCGGACTGCCGGGCTGAGTTCATCAATGCGTTCCGAGATGCTGCGAGCCTTGCGACCAAGGCGGGCGTCGAGGGCCGGCCGATCGCGGTCTGCACACCGCTGATCGATATGACCAAGGCCGACATCATCCGCGTGGGCACCGAGCTCGGTGTGGACTACGGCCTGACGCACTCGTGCTACGACCCGGTGGCCGACGGCGATCGGACACTCGCGTGCGGCCGGTGCGACTCGTGCGCCCTCCGCCGCGCGGGCTTCGCCGAAGCAGGCGTCGCCGACCCGACGAGGTACGCCCCGTGAGCGCGAAGGCAGCACCGATCTCCGAGACGTTCGTGAGCGTGCAGGGCGAGGGGGCGCTAACCGGCGTGCCGAGCTGGTTCGTCCGGTTCAGCGGGTGCAACCTGCGCTGCCGGTGGTGCGACACGCCCTACGCGAGCTGGTCGCCCGAGGGCGACCGGCGCTCGATCGACGAGCTCACCGACGAGGCATCGCGCTCGGGTGTCAGACACGCCGTCGTCACCGGCGGAGAACCGCTCATTTTCCCGCAGGCCGTAGGCCTGTGCCAGGGCCTGCGTGACGCCGGGCTGCACGTGACGATCGAGACCGCTGGGACCGTGGCGCCATCCGAACCGGAATCGCTCGCGTGCGATCTCATGTCGATAAGCCCGAAGCTGGCGAACTCGACACCGACGGGCGATCCGCGGGATCCGGCGGGCGCGTGGGCCCAGCGGCACGAGTCGCGCCGGCTCAATTTCGACGCGCTCGCGATCCTCCTGACCCTGGCCCCGGCACGGCAGCTGAAGTTTGTTGTCACCAAGCCCACCGACCTGGCGGAGATCGAGGGGATCGTTGACAGGCTGCGCGTCGAGCCCTCGGAGGTGATGCTGATGCCCGAAGGCGTGGCCGTGCCGGATCCGGAGTCGATCCGATGGGTCGTCGAGGCGTGCCTTGTCCGGCAGTGGCGGTACTGCCCTCGGCTGCAGATCGAACTTTTCGGAGACACACGCGGTACATGACGATCAGGCCTGTGACAGGACGCCGCCCCCGGCGCATCCCTGCGTCAGGGCCGACCGCCAGGACCCGAGCGCGGCCGATACCCACGCAGGAGATTCGCATGCTGATCCACAACACGCTCCGACTTGGCATGCTCGCGGCTGCGGTGGCCCTGGCACCGGTCGCGCACACGCAGCCCGACGCCGCGTCCGAGGCCGAGGCGATGTCGTTCGCCAAGAGCCTCAGCCGCGCGTTCAACACGGTCGCGAGCGATGTCTCGCCGAGCGTGGTGTTCATCCAACGCCGGGACACGCGGATCGTCGGCCAGCGGCGCGATTTCTTCGGCAGGATCGTCCGCCCGGGTCGCGAGCAGCTGTTCGACAGCGGCAACGGCTCGGGCGTGATCGTCTCAGGCGATGGGCTGATCCTGACCAACAACCACGTGATCGAGGACGCCGAGGCCCTCGAGGTACAGCTGATCGACGGCCGCGCGTACGACGCCGAGATCCTCGGCGCCGATCCAGCGACGGACATCGCCGTGCTGCGCATCGACGCCGAGGGCCTCGAGCCCGCGCAGCTGGGCGACTCCGACGAGCTGAAGGTCGGCGACTGGGTGCTGGCGCTCGGATCGCCGTTCGGCCTGAGCAACACCGTCACGGCGGGGATTGTCAGCGCCAAGGGCCGCGACAACGTGCTCCGCGCTGCGCGGCGCACAGGCCAATCGGGCGGCGTGCAGTACGAAGAGTTCATCCAGACCGACGCGGCGATCAACCCGGGCAATTCCGGCGGGCCGCTGGTCAACCTCGAGGGCGAGGTCGTCGGCATCAACACGGCGATCTTCAGCCGCTCGGGCGGGAACATCGGGCTGAGCTTCGCGGTGCCGACCGCGATCGCCGAACGCGTGATGCGGACGATCGTTGAGGATGGCCGCGTCGCACGCGGCTGGCTGGGCGTTACGCTCGAAGATCTGACCGCCGACGACGAGGGATTCATGGGCATCGGCCGCGGAGCGCTCGTCACGAGCGTCGTCCCGGGCAGCCCCGCCGAGCAGGCCGGATTCGAGGAGGGCGATGTCATCCTGACCGCGGACGGCCGCGAGGCCGAGAACTCGCGCCGCCTGATCAACACCATCGCGCTCTCCGGCCCGGGGCGAGACGTTGAGTTCCTCGTGCTGCGCGGCGAGGACGAGCAGCGCAGGACCGCGACCCTCGCGGACAGGGAAGCGTTCGAACGCCGCCGCGAGGCCGAGCGCCGCCGCGAGCTGGGCATCGAGGATGTCCCGGAATTGGGCCTGGCGGCCCTGCCGCTCGATGAAGATACCCGCCGAGCCCTGGATCGGGATTTCGGCGATCAGGGCCTGCTTGTGGTCGAGATCGAGCCTCGCGGCAGAGCCCAGGGCCTGCGGGCGGGCGACGTCATCCTCCGCGCCGATGGCCGGGACGTCGAGGAGCCGGATGATCTAGACCGTGCCATCCGCCAGTTGCGACGGGGGGACTCGGTCGAGCTGTTCGTTATCCGCGGGTCGCGACGGGGAACGATCGTGCTCCAGCCTTCACTGCTCCGCGAGGACGACTAATCAGGAGACCTCGTCCGAGGGAGCCGCGACCAGCAGCGATCCATCGTCCGAATCGGTTCGGCCTGTCCAGAGCGCGCGCACGACGCGGCTGATGTCTTCGTAGATCACCAGCAGGCAGGGCAGGATGACCAGGATGATCACCGTCGCCGAGATCAGACCCCCGCTGATCGTGATGCCCATGGGTATCAGGAACTTCGCCTGGAAGCTCTCTTCGAGAAGCAGCGGCGTCAGCCCCAGCACGGTCGTGATCGTCGTGAGCATGATCGCGCGCAGCCGCGCACGGCCGGCCGAGACGCACGCCTCGGCGACACCCAGGCCATGCCGACGCTTCTCGTTGTAGAACTCCATCAGGATCAGCGAGTCGTTGACCACTACGCCGGCGAGCGCGACAAAGCCGATCAGCGACAGAAAGGTCAGGCTGTAGCCGAGGAAAAAGTGCCCCCAGATCATCCCGATGGTCGCGAACGGGATGGCGGACATCACGACCAACGGCTGGGCGTAGCTGGCGAAGAGCCACGCCAGCACGACGTAGATCAGCATCCCCGCCACGGCCATGCCGATCGGCAGCGTGGAGAACGAGTCAGCGACGTCTTCCTGCCGGCCGCGCTCGAGCACGGCGATGCCCGGCATCGAGGCCTCGAGCGAGCGCAGCCGAGGACGAAGCTGGGTCGTGATCTCTTCCGGGTTGGCGCCGCTGGTGCGGTCCACATCGGCCGTGATCGTCACAGCCCGGTCGCCATCGAGCCGACGGACGGTCGCGTACCCCTCCTCCTCACGCACGGAAACCACCTCACCCAGAGGCACCGGGTCGCCGGCGGGCGAGAGCAGCTCGATCGACTCCAGGGCCGCGATCGATCGGCGGACCGACTCCGGCAGCGTCACGCGGACGTCGACGTCCTCCTCATCACCCGCGAACGTCCATGGTTCAAGGCCGAACACCGCGCCGCGGATCTGGGTCGCGACGTTCGCCGTGGTGAACCCGAGCTCGGTCGCGGCGTCGCGGACCTCGAAGCGGAGCTCGCGCTGGCCGCGGTCGGCATTGTCTGAGATGTTCTCGACGCCCTCGTACTCGGCGAGCAGCGTCTTGATCTCGACAACCGCCCGATCGAGCTGCGCGGCGTCGTTGCCCGTCGCGGTGATCGTGATCGGCGGGCCGTCGGGACCGCCCGCGACACCCTCGAGCCGGAAGCTTTTGACGCCCGGCATCGGACCGAGCTCATCGCGGATCGACTGGATGATCTCCGGGCTGGGGCGGAGGCCCTGCGCCTCTCGCTCCTCGACGGGCATGACCTCGAGGATCACCTGCCCGAGATGGCTCTGTTCGCTGCCGGAATCGCCATCCAACGAGGCGAACGAGCCCGCGGACGCGAACACCTGCTGGATCTCCGGCTGCGCAAGGCAGACCGCCTCGATCCGGCGGAGGACTTCGTCCGTCTGCGCCGTTGGCGTGCCGATCGGCATGCGCAGCTCGCCGTTGATCGTTTCCGAATCGCTGTCCTCGAAGAAGATGAACTCCACGAACCCGCCGCGCACCATGCCGGCCGAGACCATGACCGCTGCAAGCGCGATCGATAGCGAGACATACCGGAATCGGATCGCGAGCCTGAGCACCCTGAGGTAGCCGGGGATCAGGATCGACTGGAACAGCCGCTCGCGGAGGCGGTCGGTCTTGAGCTCGAGCTTGAGCAGCGGTCCCTCGCGGTGGGCCGCGCGGGCCTTGTCCGTGCCCCGCAGCGAGTGCGACATGTGCGCTGGCAGGATGAACAGGCACTCGATCAGCGACACGAGCAGTGCGCACGCGACCACAACCGGCAGCACCTCCAGGAAGTCGCCGATCTGCCCCTGGATCAGCGCAAGCGGAACGAACGCGCAGATCGTGGTCATGACCGTCGCAACCACGGGCCAGCCGACCTGGCCCGTGCCGTTGATCGCCGAATCGATGTGGTTCTCGCCCTGCTCGTGGCGAGCAGCGATGTTCTCGGCGACGACGATCGCGTCATCGACCAGCAGCCCGAGCACCACGATGAGGCCGAACATCGACAGCAGATTCAGCGTGATGTCCACGAAGTACATCACCGCGAGCGTGCCGAGCAGCGAGATGATCAGGCCCATCGCGACCCAGAACGAGACGCGCCAGTTCAGCAGCACCACGAGCGTGAGGAAGACCAGCAGCCCGCCCCAGAGCGCGTTGCGTGTCAGGAGCTCAAGCCGACCGACGATGAACTTGGCCAGGTCGGTGGTCACCGCGACCTCGGCATCCTGCGGCACGCCGCCCGCCGCGCCGCGCGCGAGCCCGAGCCGGTATGCCTCAACCCGCGGGCTCGGGGCCGCCGCGTCGGGCTCGGGCGGCGTCGCCCGCCCCTGCTCCTGGGCTTTCTTGACCGCCGACCGGTGCTCGCGCTGGGCCTGCATCGACTGCATCACCGCAGCGATCCGCTCGGTGAAGCTCAGATCCAACGCCTCGCCCCGCAGGCCCGCGGCGTAGGCCTTGACCATCTCGGCGATCTCGACCGCGTCCTGACGGCCGACCTTGTATGCCGTCAGACTGAACGCGGGCTTGCCGTTCAGACGCGAGCGGAGCTGGACATCTGCGAAGCCCTCGGTCACCTCGGCGATATCGCGAACCCGCAGCACCTGCCCGCTGTCACCCGCCTTGACGACGATGCCGCGGATCTGCTCGGCACGCTCCTCGGCTCCGAGCGTGCGCACCGAGACGTTCGAGGTAGCGCCTTTCAGCGTGCCACCCGGCAGCTCACGCAGATCAGAACGAACCCGGTCAGAGATCATCGGCAGGCTCAGGCGATGCTCAACCAGTGCGCCCGGGCGGACCTCGATCAGGATCTCATCGCGCCGAACACCCGTGACGCCGATATCGCCCATACCGTCGATGGATTCGAGGTCGTCCTTCATCTGGCGGATCGCCAGCTTCATCGTGGACTCGTCGGCATCGCCGAACAGCGAGAGGTTGATCGTCGGTAGGTTCGGCTCGATCTTCGAGACGACGATCCGGTCCGACTCCTCGGGCAGGTCCTGCAGGGCATCGACTTCGCGCTTGACGTCCTGGACTTTTTGATCGACGTCGACACCCTCTGCGAACTCGATCGTGACGCGGGCCACGCCCTCCGACACCGTCGAGTTGATCTCCTTGACATCGTCGAGATCTTCGACCGCGTCCTCGATCTTCTTGGCCAGCGCCGACTCGACCTCGTCCGGGCTTGCGCCCGGGTACGGCGCCGCGACCGTAACAAGGTTCGGACGGATCTCGGGGAAGAACTCCCGCCGGAGCGATGTCCCGAAGATCACGCCCGCCGTGATGATCGCGAGCATCACCAGATTCGCGACGACCGGGCGCGTGACGCCGAACGCTGCGATCTTCATCCCGCACCTCCGCCCGCGTTGATCGATGCCCGCCCGGATGCTTCACCCGGAAGCGACGGCTCCACCCGCGCACCGCCGATCAGCGAGTCCAGATTCGAGATCACGACCAGCGCGCCGGGCTCAAGGCTGTCCGGCTCGAGCAGCACCCACTGCCTCTCAACGGGCTCGACTCTCGGCAGCTCGCCCTCAGCCGAGTAGTTCACCTGCACCGGGACCGAGCGCACCCGATAGACCGAGCCGCCCGCTTCAGCCGTGTTCGGTTCTGCAACGAGGACACGGTCGCCCACCACTGCGCGGCGTGGGACCGCGATCCGCTCCACGCCGTCGTCCAGCACAACCTCACCACGAACAAACATGCCGGGCTTGAGCAGGGTGCCCGGGTCGGACTCTGGATCCTGCTCGATCTCGACGAACACCGTCACGGTCCGCGTGCGCTCATCAGCCTCGGGCGCCACCCGAGTGATGGGCCCGGTCCACGATCGCCCGGCACCGCCGTCCTCGACGAGCCGCGCTCGGACCTCTGGCAGCTCCGCGAGGCTGGGCCACGCCGATGCGGGCAGACGCAGCGGGACCTCGACCCGCCGCAGGCTGACCAGCCGGGCGATCTCGTCACCCACACGCAGGTACTCGCCCGGTTCGGCCATGACCTCCTGGAGCACCCCGGCGATGGGCGCGCTGATCTCGGAACGCGTCAGGTCCGCCTCGTCCAGACGCAGCGTTGCCATCTGGGTCCGGCGCTCCGCCTCGATCTGAGCCCGGCGCGGCGGGAGCAGTTCCGCTGCCTGGCGGATCGTCTCAAGCGTGCGCTCCGCCCGCCGCAGCGAACCGAGACGCTGATCCACATCCGCGTCGGTGCCCGAGCCGCCGCTGCGGGCCTCCTCGATGCGCTCAAGGTCACGCTGTGCTACGGCGACCTCCTGCTCTGCGAGCTCAAGCTGCACGGCGAGCCGTGCCGCTTCGGCGTCGACCGACTCGAGCTGGGCGTCGAACGCCGCCAGCCGCTCGCGGCCCGCCTCGACCCGGTTCTCGAAATCCGACTTGTCGAGCCGCAGCAGCACCGCGCCGGCGTCGACGCGCATGCCCGGTTCGATCACGCTCGGCCGCTCCATGACCCGAGCCGCGACCTGCGACGAGATGACCGCGGCGTCCATCGCGCGCGCCGTCCCGTAGCCGGTGACCGTCCGCGGCAGGCGGACCGCTGTGGCGAGAATCGCCCGAACGGGAACGGGCGCAACCTCTGCCGAGGTGGCCTGCGGGTCCTCCTTCGCCGATGCCAGCAGCTCGGACAAGCCCCAGCCGATGCCCAGGATCACCACGATGAGCACCACCCGGGCCACGACCGAGAGGGCAGGGAGCAAGCGTTTGATCGAAGCCATGCCGCGACGCTTTCGTTTACCCGGTGCGTGTCGATGCGGCGGCTCTGCACACCCGCCGCAGCGCGATCGACCGGGGCCCGGGCAGGCCCGACGTCCGCGTCCGCCGTCTGAAGACTAGGCAGCCGGATCGGGCGCAACAGCCGCGCCGGGAGTCTCCGCCTCGGCCGACGTATCCAAGCCCAGCAACCTCGGACCGACCGTCGACATAACGGTCGTGATCACGCACGCGCCAACAACGCTGAGGATCAGCCCAGACCAAGCCATCTGTCGGATCGAGACACGACCCGAACTAAAAACGATGGCGTTCGGCGGCGTCGCGACGGGCAGCATGAACGCGAAGCTCGCGACTACCCCGGCCGGGATCATCAGCATCGCCGGGTCAAGCCCGAGGCCCGGCGCAGCGCCCCCGAGCACGGGCACCAGCGCCGCCGTCGTCGCCGTGTTGCTCGTCAACTCTGTCAGCATGACGACCGACACAGTGACGATCCCGATGATCGCCCAGGGTGGCAGCCCGCGCAGACCCGACATCTGGTCGCCGATGTAGACGTCCAGCCCGCTCGACTGCATCGCCGCAGCAAGGCTCAGCCCACCGCCGAACAGCAGAAGCACATCCCACGGCATCTTGGATGTATGGGCCCAGTCCATCGCGAAGATGCGCTCCTTCGCGTTGACCGGGATCGCGAACAGAACCAGCGCACCGATCATCGCGATACCCGCGTCACCCAGCGATGAGAGCGTCGCCTGCAGCGTCTCGAAGCCGTTGCGTACGAGCCACTCCTCCGTCGGCCCACGGAAGACCCAGCCCAGCGCGACCCACGCGAAGACCAGGATCACCGTCCACTCGCCACGCGTGATGCTGCCGAGCCCGTGGTACTCGTCCCGCAGCAGGCCCTTGACGCCCGGGATATCCGCGACACGCACCGGAAGGGTCACACGCGTGAGTACCAGCCACGTGATCGGCAGCATGGTCACGCACAACGTCACGCCGAACGGGAGCCACTGTCCCCAATCGATATCGACCCCTCGCTCACGCAAGAAACCAACGGTCAGCAGGTTGGGCTGCGTGCCCGTCACCGTCGCGACCCCTCCGATCGAGCTGCTGAACGCGATGGCCAGCAGCAGCGCGGGACCGAAGTTCCGCCGGCTGTCGGCCCCGCCGGACGCATCGAGCCGCTCGAGCAGGGTGATCACGCTGACAGCGATCGGCAGCATCATCAGGCTTGTCGCCGTGTTCGAGATGAACATGCTCAGCACGGCCGTAGCGAGCATGAACCCCGCGATCAGCCGCGTCGGCTTCGTCCCCACCAGCAGCACGGTCGCCAGCGCCAGCCGCCGATGCAGGCCCCACCGCTCCACAGCCAGGCCGAGCACGAACCCGCCGAAGAACAGCGCTACGAGCGGGTGTGCGTAAGGCGCCGCCGCCCCGCGCATGTCGGTCACCTGCAGCGCCGGGAACAGGACAAGCGGCAGCATGCTCGTCGCCGCCAGGGGCACAGCCTCGGTCATCCACCAGAGGGCCATCCACGACGCCGAAGCGCCGACCGCGCACGCCGCGTGTTCCAATCCCGCGTTCGACAGCAGCAGGTAGATAAGCCCGCCCAGCAGAGGCCCACCCGGCAGCGCCACCCAACGAAGCGCGTTGCCCGCCTTGCCCTTCGCGGTCGTCACACTGCACGCTAGGGCGCTTGCAGCCGGACCTCACAGCTCGAGCGGGTATACAGCCCGAAGGCACCGGCGACGGCTCAGTCTTCCGGAACGCTGTCGCTGGTCACAACCTGCCTGAACTTGGCACGCAGGCTCTTGGTGATCGGCCCCTCAGTCCCGGTGCCGATGACCGCAGCGTCCGCCTCGGTCGGACCGATCTTGGTCACCGCGATCATCTCGGCCGCCGACCCGGTCAGGAACAGCTCGTCCGCATCCATGACCTCGTCGAGCTCGATCACACGCTCGTGGACCGTCAAGCCCGCCATCGGCGCCAGCTCACGGATCACGAACCGGCGGGTGATGCCCTCGAGCAGACCCTCGTTGACCGGCGGGGTGTGCAACTCGCCGTCCTTGACAACGAAGATGTTGTCGCCCGAGCCCTCGGCGACTCGGCCGTCGGTGTTGAGCATGATGCACTCGAGGCATCCGGCGTCGATCGCCTCGACCTTGGCCAGGATGTTGTTGAGGTAGTTGAGACTCTTGATCCGCGGATCGAGGCACTCGACCGGGATCCGTGGCCGCTGGGCCACGATCACCCGCATGCCGTGCTCGTACATCTCGGGCTTGTAGAGCGCGATCTGGTCTGCGATGCAGACCACGCCGGGCTCCGGACACAAGAACGGGTTGAGCCCAAGCGTGCCCACGCCCCGGGTCACGATCAGCCGGATGTAGCCCTCGGTCAGTTCGTTGGCCTCGATGCAGCGGCGCATGATCCGGACCATCTCATCCCGAGCGACATGCTTGGCCAGATCAAGTCGGATGCGCCCGGCGCACTCGTAGAGCCGGTCGAGGTGCTGTCCCATCTTGAAGATCCGGCCGCGGTAAACCCTGATCCCCTCGAACACGCCGTCGCCATAGAGCAGGCCGTGGTCGAAGACGTTCACAGACGCCTGCGATTTGGGCAGCATCGAGCCGTTGACGTACACGTACGGGCGCTCTTGCAACGATGGCTCCGTTCGACCCGAGGCGGCGGGCGAGGCTGATGATGATGTTGAGGCTGCCTGCGGCATCATTGACGGCTCCTCCGCTCGTCGCTCCGATCCGACCGGCTCGGGCACGACAGGCCCTCCGACGACAAGCATTGTATACACATTCGGCACCTGATCGCTGCGTCGAGGGTCCGCATCTGCCAGTCAATCAGATGCGATGTGTCGCCAACAGCCCCGAATCGGGTCCGAACCGCTCCGATCAGGCACGAAAAACAGAGAAAATCGTGTCAGCATGCTCGCAGCTTAGCCGCGGACCCTCGCACCGAACGCGGTCTCCGCCGCAGAGACGGCCCGGCCCATCTGCGGGTCGACGTCCTCGTGGCGGAGGGTGCCGTGCGACGACCTGAACCGCACGCGGGCCGTGACCGACTTCTTGCCGGACCCGATCGCCTCGCTCCGGAACACGCCCTGAAAGGCAACCGATTCGAGGTGCTCCAGGTCGGCGTCGAGCATGGCCGCCTCGAGCGCCGCCCAGGCGACGCCGTCGGGCACGATCAGGGAGACGTCCCGCTCGATGGCGGGGAAGGTGGGCAGGGCCTCGACACGGCCGCGTGGAGGCCCGGCGGCAAACAGCGCGTCGAGATCGAGCTCGGCGGCCATCTGCGGCCGGTCGAGCCCGGCGGCGTCGAGGCAGGCCTGCGCGACCGGGCCGAAGCGGCCGACGATCGAACCTTCGATCGCCAGCGTGCCGTGGCCGTCGTCATCCCAGCCCTGGCAGGGCGCCTCTTCGGGCTGGACTCGGAGCACCGCCGCGGGTCCGGCGGCGGCAAGCCCGACCGCTTCGACCGCGCCGCGCACCGCCCGCAGCGCCGTCTGCCGCTGCTCAAGGGTCGGCGGCTTGCCGGGCTGTGTGCCCTCGACATCCATCAGCAGCGTCAGCACGCGTCGCTCGGCGCTCGCGCCCGCATCGGTCTGCGCGAAGACCGCCGAGAGCTCGAACAGCCGCAGGCCCCCGGGGCGTTCGACCTGCGCATCCGCGTTGGCCTTCCGGCAGGCGAGCAGGCTCGGCACGACGCTCGGCCGGAGCGTCGGCTCGGCGCCGCGGCGGTCGTCGTCGACGCGGACCTCCTTCAGGGTTCGGGCGTACCACGGCGAGGCGTGCTCGGGACGCACGAAGCTGAACGTCACCGTCTCCCAGAAACCGAGGCCGACAAGGGCGTCGGCAAGGGCCCGCCGGGCCCGTTCCTCGGGCTGTGGCGGCGTCGCTCGGATCGACAGCCGCTCGGTCATCGGGATCGCGTCGTAGCCGATGGTCCGTGCGACCTCTTCGATCAGGTCGATCTCGCGGGTCAGATCGGGGCGGAACGCGGGCGGCGTGCAGGCGAGCCGATCCGGTGATGTCGAATCGACCTTCACCTCGTGCGCCTCTAGCACGGAAACGGCCTGCTCGTCCGGGAGCGGCACCCCTACGACCTCACGCACGCGGGAAGGCCTGACGATGATCGGCTCGGTCACGGGCTCGGGCCCGCCCTCGTCGAGCACGTCCGCAGCGAGGGTGCCGGCGGTCAGCTCGCAGAGCAGCGCCGCCGCCCGATCGGCGGCGAAGTCGATCGTGCGCGGATCGACGATGCGCTCGAAGCGGAAGCTGGCGTCGGTCCGGATCGCCAGCCGTCGCGCCTGCGTCCGCACCGTCACCGGGTCCCAGGTCGCCATCTCAAAGACGATGTCGGTCGTGCCAGAGTCGACCTGCGAGTCCTGCCCACCGATGACGCCCGCGAGCGACTGGGCGCCGTCCGCATCGGCGACGACGAGGTCGGATGGCTTGAGCGCCCGCGGCTTGCCGTCGAGCGTGGTGAGGGCCTCGCCGTCCTCGGCGTGGCGGACAATCAGCCGGCTCCCCGCGAGTTTCGATCGATCGAAGACGTGGCACGGGTTGCCCAGCTCGAACGTGATGAAGTTCGTGACGTCGACCGCGTTGTTGATCGAGCGCTGGCCGACGGCCTCGAGCCAGCGGACGAGCCACTCTGGGCTCGGGCCGACGCGGCAGCTGCGGATCAGGCGGGCTGTAAACCGGGGGCAGAGCTCCTTCGAGCGGTTCTCGAGCGCGAGGTCATCGGCGATCCGCGCCCCGGCGGCGGGGGGATCGAACGCGGGCAGCACGAGCCGGCGGGGCTCGACGGCCGACCGTGCGGCAGCAATCTCGCGCGCGCAGCCCACGTGCGAGAACAGGTCACCGCGGTTCGAGGTGATCTCGACATCGAGGACAGTGTCGCCGGCCTCGGTTGTCCGCATCGACTCGACCGGGTAGCCGGCGTGGGTGAGGATGCGTGCGGCCTCGTCGGCCGAGACGCTTCCGGGGTCGAGGTACGCATTGAGCCAGCTCAGACAGATATCCATGGGCCCAGACGATAGCCGACGGCTGCGCCAGTAGACTCGGCCCATGATGATCGGACCGCGCCGAGCTGTGGCCTTGCTCGCCCTGATTCTGCCCGCCGGGTGCCTTCTGGCGTGCGCTCCGGATCCGCTGCCTCGGGTCCGGCTGCCGATCGCCGTCGAACGCCCGCGCCCGCCGGCGGATCTGACGATCGACGTCGTCGTCTTCCCGGACGATTCGGGGCGTCTGGGAGAGGTGCCCACTCGATTCCTTCTCGAGCCGGACGGCCAACTGCGCGTCTCGACGGGCTTCGATGTCGATCAGGACCACTACCCGCCGAGAACCCGGCGGCTCAGCGAGGCGCAGGTGCTCGACCTCTACGCGCGGGTCCAGCGGGACGGCCTGGCCATCGAGCAGGCCCTGCCTCCAGACGCAAGCGGCGAGCAGGACCGTCCTTTCCGCCCGGTGGATCTCGTACCGATGCACAACACGGCGATCATCGTCACCGTGACCGCGCACGGCCGGCGGACGATCGCCGAGCACCACCCCAACGCCAGCGCGGCTGCGGTCGGTCTCGTCGAGCGGCTGCAGGGCCTGGCCCGGATCGATACCGTCGCCGCAGAGCGAGCGCGCTAAGCCGAGCGCGGCCGGCGCACGCTATGGTCAACCGATGAGCGAGCGCGCCCCGATCGTCGGTATCGACCTCGGCACGACCAACAGCCTTGTCGCGGTGTACGACGAGGGCGGGCCGCGGATCCTCGCGCCGAATGGCGGCGATGCGATCCTGCCGTCGGTCGTGCGCTTCGAGTCGGACGGCTCCGTCGTGGTCGGCCGGGACGCGGCGGACGAGGCGGTCCGCTTCCCGACACGCACCATCACGAGCGTCAAGCGGCTGATGGGCCGCTCGGTCGCCGATGCGTCGTCGGACATCCCGATCTTGCCATACGCCGTGGAATCGGGCGAGCACAAGACCGCGCGCGTGCGTCTGCCGGGTGATGACGACGGTTCCACCGGCCGCCTGGTCTCGCCGCAGGAAGTCTCGGCCGAGATCCTGCGCACGCTGCGCGACATCGCATCCACGGCCCTCGGCGTCACGGTTCAACGCGCGGTCGTGACCGTTCCGGCTTACTTCGATGATGCCCAGCGGCAGGCGACCCGCGACGCCGGGCGGCTCGCGGGGCTCGACGTCGTTCGGATCGTCAGCGAGCCTACGGCCGCGGCGTTGGCCTACGGGCTGGGCGCCGATGCGCCGAGCGAGCCGCGGACGGTTGCCGTCTACGACCTGGGCGGGGGCACGTTCGACGTCTCGGTGCTACGGATCCTGCCGAGCCCGGGCGATGCAGAGCAAGCCAACGAAGAACCCGCGTTCTTTCAGGTGCTGGCGACTTCGGGCGATACCCGCCTCGGCGGCGACGACATGACGCGGGCGATCGTCGAGACGTTCTTGACCGAGATCCGTCAGCAGCTCGGGCTCGACAGCGCGAGCGCGAGCATGAACGCCTTCCCACCCGAGACGCGCCGGGCGCTGATCGCGTTCGCCGATGCGGTGAAGATCCGGCTGTCGGAGGCCGACACCGCGGCGGTGCGGATCGAGCTGGGCGAGGGCCGTGCGTACGAACGGACGGTATCGCGCTCCGAGTTCGAGGCGATGATCGCGCCGCTGGTCGATCGCTCGATCGCCGCGTGCAGACGCGCTCTCTCCCAGGCCGAGCGCGCGCAGGGCGAGCCGGTCGAGCTCGATGCCGTGGTGCTCGTCGGCGGGGCGACCCGCGTGCCGCTGGTGCGCGCGAGGGTCGAGGCGTGCTTCGGGCTCGAGCCGTACACGGCCCTTGACCCCGACCGGGTCGTGGCGCTCGGCGCCGCGGTGCAGGCGGGCATTCTTGATGGAACCGTGCGCGGCTCGCTGCTGCTGGACGTCATCCCGCTCTCGCTGGGCATCGAGACCCGCGGCGGGGCGGTCGCGAAGCTGATCGTGGCCAACAGCACAGTGCCGGCGAGGGCGACCGAGACGTTCTCGACCAGCGTGGACGGGCAGGTCTCGATCAAGATCCATGTGCTCCAGGGCGAGCGGGAGATGGCCGAGGACTGCCGAAGCCTGGGCGAGTTCCATCTCGCGGGCCTGCCCCCGATGCCCGCGGGGATCCCGAAGCTGGAGGTTGAGTTCCTTGTCGACGCCTCGGGCGTGCTGCGCGTCAGCGCCCACGAGGCCCGCTCGGGCAAGCGCGCGACGCTTCAGGTCGTCCCGAACCACGGCCTGAGCCGCGAGGAGGTGGACCGCATCGAGCGCGACAGCCTCACCCACGCCCGCGAGGACATGACCCGTCACCGCGTCGTCGACCTGATCGTCAACACCAGGCTGGACCTGCACTGGATCGGGGAGCGGTTCGAGCGGTTCGGCGGCAAGCTGACGGCCGAGCAACGCGGCGTCATCGCGACGAAGCTCGAGGAGGCCCGCGGCTACATCGAACGCGCCGAGGCGGACTGGCGTTCTGTGGATGCGGATGCGTTCGCCGAGGCCAAGCAGTCGCTGGATGAAGCAAGCGTGCCGCTGCAAGAGATCGGCATCGCCCAGAGCCTTCGAGAAGACGCTGCGGGCTAGCCGTCTTCCGGCACGCCGATGTCCTCGTTCCACAGGTCCGAATGCTCGGTGATGAAGCTCTCCATCATCGAGGTGCAGCGGATGTCGTGCAGGACCACCACCTCGGCGCCCTCTTCGCGCAGCCAGTCTTCGCGGCCCATGAAGTTGTGGTTCTCGCCGACGACGATCCTGGGGATCCGGTAGAGCACGGTCATGCCCGAGCACATCACGCACGGGCTGAGCGTCGTGGCCAGGGTCAGCGTGTGCCAGTCGCGCCGGCGGCCGGCGTTGCGCACGCAGACCATCTCGGCGTGCGCCGTCGGGTCGCCCGTCTGGACGCGCCGGTTGTGCCCGAGCGATACGATGACACCCTCGGGGTTCATCAACGCCGCCCCGATCGGGATGCCGCCCTCGTCGAGGCTCTTCTTGGCCTGTTCGAAGGCTGCGTCGATCGCCGCGTGGTCCATCCGGTCGCGTTCGGTCATCGTGTCGATCCCTTCCGAGATATCCTGCCGGCATGGGCCGACCCCACGCCGAGCACCCCAACGCAGTCATCTTCGAGCATCCGCTGATCCAGCACAAGCTGACGTGGATGCGAGACGCCGAGACAGGCCACCGTCCCTTCAGGGCGCTGATCGCCCAGATCGCGGGGCTGATGGTCTTCGAATTCACCCGGACCTTCCCGACCGACTCGGTCGAGGTCCGGACGCCGATCGAGACGACCACGGGCCGACGGCTCTCGCAGAAGATCACGGTGGTGCCAATCCTGCGAGCGGGTTTGGGGATGGCCGAAGGGATCCTGGAGATCATGCCCGAGGCGCGCGTCGGTCACTTGGGCATGGCGAGAGACGAGTCGACGCTCGAGCCGACGGTCTATCTTGAGAAGCTGCCGAGCGATCTGGACGCGGGGCCGGTGGTGCTGGTCGACCCGATGCTCGCCACGGGCGGTTCCGCGGTGGAGGCCGTCACTCGGCTGCAGGAGATCGGCGCGGCGGACCTGCGGCTGATCTGCCTTGTGGCGTCTCCCGAGGGCCTGCGGCGGATGCACGCCGAGCACCCGAAGGTCATGGTGTACGCGGCCGCGGTCGACCGCCAGCTCGACGAGCGGGGCTACATCTGCCCCGGACTCGGCGACGCCGGCGACCGGATGTATGGGACGGTCTGAACCCCATGCCGACGCACGCGGTACCACAGCCATGATCACGCGCATCCTGTTCGTGCTCATCATCGTCGCGCTCGCGGGTGTGGTGACCTATGGCGTCACCAAACCGCCGGGCACCGGCTACCGCGTTGGTGAGCTGATCCCGCAGACCGAGGGCGTCGAGAACGTGATCGTGTTCGGCCGGGGCGTGCTCTCGGGCAGCGAGCCCGAGGGCGACGCGGGCTTCGATACGCTCACGCGCTTCGGCGTCAAGAGCATTCTGAGCGTCGATGCGACGGCGCCCGATCTCGAACGCGCCAAAGCACAAGGCATCCGGACCGTGCACGTGCCCCTGAGGTACGACGGCATCACCGGGCCGGAGCGCGCTGTACTCGCGCGGGCGGTGCGCGACCTGCCAAGGCCGATCTTCGTCCACTGCCACCACGGCAAGCATCGCGGACCAGCGGCTGCGGCGATAGCGCTCGTCGGTACCGGCGAGCTAGATACGGACCAAGCCGTGACGCTGATGCGGGTAGCCGGTACCAGCGAGCACTACCAAGGGCTGTACGACGACGTCGCCGACGCGATCGAGCTGCGCGATGCGGTCCTCGATGCGGTGCCGGACGAGTCGCTACCAGAGGCCGCGACGGTCGAGGGGCTGAGCGCCTCGATGGCGGAGATCAACGAATCGTTCAAGGCGATCCGGCTTATCGCGGATGCGGGCTGGGAGACGCCGAGCGACCACCCGGACCTCGAGCTTGAGCACGCCGCGCCTCGGCTGACGGACCTGTTCCGTGCGCTCGCAGCGGAACTGGCGGGCAGCAGTTCGGTCGATGCGGGCTACGCCGAGCTCATGCGCCTGTCCGTAGAGCAGGCCCAGTCGCTGGAGGACGCCATCGCCGACGAGGACTGGACGGCGGCCGAGTTCGCGAGGGATGCGCTCGCGTCGTCATGCGTCGATTGTCACTGGCAGTACCGCTGATCTGCATGGCACTGGCGTGCCTCGTGGTTCAGCAGAGCTGCTCGCGGAGCCGATAACCGCCGCATGACGACCATCGATGCCACGCTGAGGCCGGCCGAACCGCATCACGCCCACCTTCCCAACGAAGCAGCCCGACCCGAGCCCGGCACGCCGCAGGCCGACTTTCATTCGATCCGCTACCAAACGATCAACGCACGCCGGCTTGAGCACCTCGCATCGCTCGGGCTGTCGATCACGGGGCGCAGCGTGCTCGAGGTGGGCGCGGGCATCGGTGACCTGACCGGCTTCTTTGTTGACCGCGGCTGCAGGGTCACAGCGACCGAGGGCCGTCCCGACAACCTGGAACTGCTCCGCAGGCGATGGCAGGATCACGAGCGGATCGAGGTCGTGCCGCTCCAACTTGACCCTGCGCCGACGCCACGGCCGGCCGTGATCGCACGCCAGTACGACATCGTGTTTTGCTACGGGCTGCTGTACCACCTGAGCGATCCGGCCGCTGGGCTGCAGTGGCTTGCCGACGCGTGCGACGGGATGCTGCTGCTGGAAACGCAGGCATCGTTCGGAAACGAGGCGCAGCAACGCCCCATGCGTGAAGACCCGGCGCTGGCAGCGTCTGCGATGACCGGCCGGGCGTGCAGACCAACGCGCCCGTGGCTGCACGAAGCACTCGGCGGGCTCTTCGAGCATGTCTACTACCCCGTCACGCAGCCGCTGCACAACGAGTTCCCGCTCGCGTGGACGCCCGGTGCGATCCCACGCTCACCGAGGCTGGTCGTCATCGCCTCACGGACGCCGATCGAGAACCGGCTGCTGACCCTGGAGCCGCCGGCGGCGTACCGCCCGCAGCCGTAAGCCGCCGAAGCCTTGGGCCAGCCGCAGCCGGCGTCAGCCCGGCGCGCCGATGCCCAGCAGCACCTTGATGCCCTCGCCGGAGATCATGGTGTCGAAGCCGGCCTGGTACTCGCTCAGCGGGTAGCGGTGCGTGATGATGTCGTCGAGCTCGAGCCGGCCGGACAGCAGCAGCGCCTCGGTCTGGTACCAGGTCTCCCACATCTTTCGGCCGTTGATGCCCAGCACCGTGCAGCCCTTGAAGATGATGTGCTCGTTGAAATCGAAGGTAAGCTTTTTGGCGGGCAGGCCGAGCAGGGCGGCGGTCCCACCGCTGCGGAGCGCGCGGAAGCCCTGATCGATCGCAGGCGCTGCGCCCGACATCTCAAGGAGCACATCGACGCCGTGCTTCGAGAGGGTGGTAGCTCTGAGCTCTTCGATCCAGCCTTCCTGCTTGCCGTCGTAGGCGGCTTCGGCACCAAGCTTCTTGGCCAGCGCAAGCCTGCGCGGGTCGATGTCGGAAACGAAGATCCGCGCGGCGCCCGCCGCCCGCGCCACGGTAACGGCCATCAGCCCGATGATCCCCACGCCCGTGATGAGCACTGTCTTCGCAGAAACGTTCGCGGCCATCACCGTGTGGACCGCGTTGCCGAGCGGATCAAAGACCGCCGCGAGGCGGTCCGGAAGGTCCGGGTGCACCGGCCACACGTTCTCTTCTGGCACGACGAGATACTCGGCGAAGCAGCCGTCGCGGTCGATACCGAAGATCTCGGTGTCCTCGGCGATGTGGGCGTTGCCGGTGCGGCTGTTGTAGTCGCGGCCCGCGGAGATGTGGCCCTCGGCGCTGACCCGCTGGCCGGGCGTCACACGCACGACCGCTTCGCCCACCGCGTCGACCTCGCCCACGAACTCGTGGCCGGTGATCGTCCCCACGGGCACACGGCCCGCGGCCCAGGCGTCCCATTCCCAGATGTGCCGATCGGTCCCACAGATGCCGGCTGTCGTCACACGGATGCGGACCTGGCGCGGGCCGGGCTCGGGGATGGGCCGCTCGACAAGATCCAGGCCCTCGCCCGCGTGATGCTTGATCAGGCACCGCATCGTCTTTTCCGCCATCGCCGCGATCTCCAGAGCCCGGACCGTGCTGACCGAATCCAGCCGATCTTTGTATACAAGCAACCCGCCACCGCGTGGGCCACTGCTCATAAACTCGTGCGTGCCCGCCCCAGCGACCAGCCTGTCCGATCAGCCCCCCAGCTACCTGTTTGTCGCGGCCAAGGCCGACGGGAGACGCACGCTGGGTGTCCGCCCCGCGGCCGACGAGGGTGTCCTGGCCCGCGAGCTGGGTGCCGAGCGGCTGATCCTGGTGCGTTCGGTCCGGATCCCGGGCTGGCTCAGCGGGGGGGACGAGCCGCTGGGGCTTAAGGACCAGGCCGAGTTGACCGGCCAGCTCGCGCAGCTGCTCGACCGGGGCGTGCCGCTGGTCGAGGCGCTGGAGGTCACGGCCGAGGCGGTGTCGAACAAGTCGTCGTCCAAGGTCCGCCGGGTGCGCGATCTTGTCAACCAAGGCCGGAGCTTCGCCGCCGCTTCGCTTGAAGCCAACGCTTTCGATACGGTGACGGCCGCCGTCTTTGAGTCCGCGGAACGCACCGGGGATCTTGCCGGGGCTGCCAAGCAGCTCGCGCGCAACGCCAAGCGACGGCTCAAGATCGCCGAGAGCGCCAAGACGCTGCTGTTCTACCCGCTGATCGTGCTCGCCGTCTCGTCGATGGTCGGCATCTTCATGCTGACAATCGTCGTGCCGATGGTCGCCGACGCGATGGAGGACGTCATGAACGACGGGCAGTCGCTGCCGACGGCGACGGTCGTGCTCGCCGCGGCGGGCCGCTGGCTGCGCGACAACGCCCTGATCGCGCTCGGTATCGCCGCCGCGGTCGCTGTCGCGGCCGCGCTGCTGCGTGGCGTGATCGGCTCGACGGTGCTGGGCGTGGCCCGGCGGCTGCCGGTGTTCAAGGAGCTCACGCTCGCGCAGGAGTCGGCCCGGTTCTTCAGCGTGATGGCAGCGATGTCACGAGGGGGTGTGCCGCTGGCCGACGCCCTGGGCGTTGCCAACCAGACCGTCAGCCATCCCAAGCTGCGTGGCGAGCTCGACCGCCTGCGCAGCGGGCTGATCGATGGTGGGCTGCTCCGCACGCTGCTCGAAGCCGTCGCCAGCCTCCCGCTGGCCACGCGCCGGCTGCTGATCGCCGCCGACCGGGCGGGCGACCTTGACACAGCCTTCGAATCGCTCGCCGAGGATCACACCGAGGCCGTCGACCGGCAGTCCACGCGGCTGCTGGCCGTGCTCGAGCCGGCGCTGATCGTGCTGATCTTTTTGCTGATCGGCTCGATGATTATCGCCCTGATCGCCCCGATGCTCTCCTTGAGCCGGTCGGCGTTCGGCGGCGCATAAACTCTTCCGGACGCTCGCACACGATTCCTATCGGCCTGCCGCAACCCCAGACATGCAACCGGGTAGTGCCCGCCAACGCACCACACAGGGAACCACGCCATGCACCGAACCGGACTGATCAGAACCACGCACCCCTCCCGCAACGCCCGCGGCTTCTCGCTGCTCGAGCTCTCGCTCGTCATCGCGATCATGGGCATCCTGATCGGCATCGTCGCGGTCAACCTCGTCGGCGGTGCAGACCAAGCACGTGTCGATGCGACTGTCGCAAGTATGCGCACCATCAAGACCGGCATCGACCGCTACTACGCGCAGAACGGCGTCATGCCCAACTCGCTCGTCACGCTCCGCACCGCGGGCTACATCGAGGGCTCGAACGACGCGTGGGACCGAGACTTCTATTACACGCCGGCGGCGCCCGGCCAAACGCCGCGGTTCACACTGCTCAGCGCCGGCAAGGACGGCGACGCACCCACCGACGACGACATCAACATCTGGGACCACATCGACAGCGACTAAGCCAGCGATGCGTCCAACGGCCAGCCAACGCGGGTTTTCGTTCCTTGAGGCGGTGCTTGCTGCGGCGATGCTCGGCATCATCGCCTCAGCCGTGCTCGCGGCGATCGGCACCGTCTGGCGGTGGGAGCTGACCGACCGCCAACGGCTCGGCGCCGCGGAGGTCGCCAACCGCGTCATGATCGCCTACATCGATGACAAAACCAGCCTGAGGGACCTGCCGGATACGATCATCTATGACGGCGCTCGCTACCGCTGGTCGAGCAACATCGAGCGGGTCAGCATCCGGGACGAGCACCCGGAAGAACGCAACGACGGCGCCGGCACGGTCGTGACAATCGATGTCTTCGACCGCATGCAGGCCGTGACCATCACCGCCTGGGTCGATGACGGCTCCAGGGCCGCCCTCTCGCCCGGCCGGACCCCCACGGCCTCAGTCGACCGGCTGATCAACCCGCTCGACTTCGTCAGCTCCGACGCCACAGAACGCATGCTCCAGGACCCAGAGCAGCTTGAGCTGCTCCTGCGTGAGCTCGTCGGCGCCGACCTTCAGAACCCAAGCGCCGGCAGCGACAGCGGAGATCACGACGGGAGAAATCGCCGATGAGCGCCCCGAGAATCGCCGGCAGGCGTCGCGGATTCACGCTGCTCGAGACCGTCCTTGCGCTGGTGGTCGGTGCGCTCATCCTGGCGGCCACGATGAGCACGCTGCTGGTGGTTGAGAGCTCGGCCACCGCGCTGGGTGAGCATGCGGAATCCATGAACGACCTGGCCGCCACACAGCAGGCCGTGCGCAAGGCGATGGTGATGCTCCACGTCGCATCGGAGGGCGAGGTCTCGGCTGTGCTGGACGTAGGTGTCAACTCCTCCGAGCTCGACGCCTACTTCAGCAGCACGTTTCCCGAGCCGATCGACGAGCTTCCGCCGCGTTTCGAGATGCTCGCCAGCCCGGTGCCCCGGCTTGAGCTCGTCCTGCGCGAGCCGCTGTTCGGGCGGCCTCCGCCGCCGGACGGACTCCTGGATTCTGACAGCGACGGCCGGCTCCGGCAGCTCGCAGCGATCGAACTCTTAGGACACCGCGGCGTCTTTGAGCTCCGGAAACCGGCACGCGCCGGCGCTCGCGGCCGCGACCTCTGGTGGACCCCGCTCCCGCCGCGGTCGCTCGAATCGGGGCAGACCTTCGATGAGACCACGCTGCCCGAACCCGTTCGGCTCTGCCGCGATGTGGCCGAGCTGAACTGGACCGCGTTCATCGACAGCACCCGCGTGCCACGCGTCCGCGCCGTCGAACAGGGACAACTCCCGGCGTTCATCGAGCTCGAGCTGCGCACGGCGGACGGCGGCTACGGCAACTGGACGTTTGAGCTGGGCTTTGCGCGCGGCCCCGAGGCGCCATCCGCGGCAACGCCCGACGATCCCGGCGGTATCAGCACCTTCGCCGACGAAGTCGATCTGACCGCGGAGGATCAGTCGATCGAGGCCGCCGAGGATCAGATCCCGCCGGATTTCAGCAGCGAGGGTGAGCCGTGAGCCGCCCAACCGACCGGGTCCGGGGCTTTGTCATGCCCGTGGTCGTGCTGCTCGCGCTCGTGGGCGGGCTCGTCGTGGGCGTGGCGATGGAACGCGCAGCGCAGCGGGTTGTCATCACTCAGGAACAGCTCGATGCCTACAGCGACTCGCACAGGTCGTTCGGGATCAAGTCCATCATCGCCTCATGGCTCCGTTTCAGCGATGATCAGGACATGAACGCGATGCGCGGCGTGCGCGACGCGGACAGCAACGCCGAGGGCGTGATCTTCAGGACCGACCCTGTCAACGGCATCGATCTCAGCGTCAGCCTTCAGCCGTGGCAGGGACGGCTGCTGATCGTCGGCAACGGACTGCCCGCGGAACAGGCGCAGCAGGTGCAGGCCATGGCCGATGCCCTCCGCGCATCCGTCGGGAATCCGGAGCGGTTCCAGCAGATCACGCGCCGCGTAGGGCCGCCCGCGATCGATGCCGGCCGCGCACCGCCCGAGGTCATCAGCATCGTTGCCGCGACGCTGCTCGAGGACGCGTTGCTCGGGAGCAAATATGCGAACGAACTCGTACGGGCGCGTCGCAGCGAGACCGTGGATCGCGCACTGCTGCTCGCCGCGGCTGAGCGGGCCAGCCTCGACGAGGCGCAGCGCTCCGCCCTCGAACCCTGGTTCACGCCCGACCCCGTGCTCTGGCGCTGCGCGGCAGAGCTGACCGAACAGGACACCCCCGGCCGAGCCGGCGACGACAAGCGCACCCGCTACACCGGGATCGTCATGACGCCCGACGATGCGCTGGCCACGAGCGGCGCCATCTCCGGGCACGAGCTGTTCCTGACCTGGGAACGGGACCCTGTGCGCGAGCGCTAGACTTCCTGCCCGCCGCATTGAGGAGGATCCTGTGGCGCACGTCGATCGAAGCAAGGCACGACGGCTGACCCTCGCCGCCCAGGGCGGGGCGCTGCTGCTGATCGGCGTGGCGGTCGCTGCCCTGCTCCTGCTCGAGTTCAAGCCCCAGCCCGCACCCGGGCCGGAACAGACCACTGAGAATACTGGAACCGAAGCCGCAGCCGAACCCGAGAGCCAAGGGCAGCCAGAACCGGCCACGAACGTAGATATCCTACAGACCGCCAAGCGGCTCCAACTCGCCAGCGGCATCCCTGACCCCGAAGAACTGAACGACGATCCAACCGGCGATATCGTCGAGGCAGAACCGGAGACCCCCGAGCCAGTGACGCCGGCCTCTCCCGTGCGGTACGTCGGGGCGATGATCGCCGGCGAGCGGTCGTTCGCGCTCGTTATCGCGGACAACCGCCAACGGGTCGTCCGCGTCGGGGAGGCCATGCCCGGCGTTGAAGACGGCGCGACCGTCACCGCGATCCTCGCTGACGCCATCGAATACGAAACCGACGGCCAGACCACACGGCTAGACCGGCAAGAGGCCGAGGGCGCGATGGTCGGCCAGATCAGCGAGTCTGCCAGCGGCGGCTCGGCGATCCGCGCCGAGCTCGAAGCGGCCGAGCGGGCACGCATCGCTCCGAACTCTGCCAACCAGAACAACCGCGACCGGGATCGCGAAGCCTTCAGAGCCGAGGTCGAACGGCGACGCGACGCGATCCGTCGCGAACAGGAAGCGCGAGAGAACAACAAGTGATGGAGCCGTCGCTGCTGATCCAACGCGACGACGCAGGCCGGACGCTCCAGGGCCTGCGACTGATCGGCGATCATGACGAGGAATCGTGGTCCGCGGCCCCGGGCGCCGACGCCGCATCCGCCGCCGCCGAAGCCGCTAGCTGGCTCAAGTCGCGGCTTGCGGAAGGCTCGTCCTCCTCGCTCGGTCTTCTGTGCCTCGACCCGCGCGGGTCGCTCTGCCACTGGGTTGTTGCGCCCTCGGCCGGCAAGGGCGGCGGCTCGCTGACCCGGGCCGCGGTGCGCCAAGCCAGGCCCGCGCCCTGGGGCGACTGGCCCGAGCCGCCGGCACGCGGCGACAGCCGGGACCAGCCCGGCAGCGCCACGCTCGACTGGCGCGCCGCAGCCGTCCAGCCGCTCGCGTTGCCAGCCGCCGAAACACCGGCCAAGGCAGCTGGGTTGGTCAAGCGGCCCAGCGACGACGGTCAGCCACCGGCCGGCGCACGGACCGCCGCGCTGGCCGTCGCCGATCTGCCGATCCGTGCGCTGCTCGATGCCCTCGACGCACGAGGGCTTGCTCCGCAGCGGGTCGTTGCTTTCGAGCACGCGATGGCCGCCGCCTGGGACCCCGCAGCCAATACAGAGCAGCCCGACGATGACCCGCTCGTCACGCGCGACCATTCCGATACCGCCGTCGTGATCGTCGAGCCGAACCGACGGCTGCACTGGGTCTGGTCTTCCTCGGGCGCACTGCTCGCCGCGGGATCCAGCCGCATGGATCCCGGTGCGCTCCGGGACGAGCCGGAAGCCGGCAGCAACGGCCACGCGAGACCCAGCCCCGCCGGGCGCATCGCCGCCGACTGGCTCGCGTGGTCGGCGCAGCTCGGAAGGAGCCCCGGCCGCGTCGTCTGCCTCTTCGCGCACGACGCCGGCACGACAGAAGCGGCTGCGCGGCTCGGACGATCGATTGGGCAAGCGTGGCCCGGCGCCGCGGTCGACCTCTTCCGCGTCGAGGACCCTGTGACGGCGACGCTCCAACGGCTGCGGGAACAAACGGCTGGGGGCAAGCCGGCGCGGGTGCTGCCCTCGTCGTCAACGATCGACGACCTCGCGGCCCGGCCCGGACGGGCTCACCGCGCGATGTACCGCTGGGCAGCCGCGGCGATGCTGCTGGCCGCCGCGGCGCTGGTGGTCGTCGGGTTCCAGTTCCGTCGCGGCACAGACGCCGCCCGTGCCGAGATCGACCAGCTCGTCGGCACGCAGCGCGAGCGCGTCGCCGGGGTCCTGGTCCTGGCGACCACGGAGGAACTGAAGTGGCACAAGCTGGCCGCCAAAGCCGAGCGAGACCGGCTCCGCGCCACCGACCCGGGCCAGCTCAACATCCAGCCCGTGCGCCCCGTGCTCGAAGCGGCCGACCAGATCGCCTTCGCGATCATCGCCAACCCGGACGCCAAGCTCGAGCAGCTCGCCATCCGCCAGCCGCTGATCACCGTCGTCGTCTCGGGCGACAGCACCCGGGCCGTCGAGTTCGTGCCCAGCACGCTGGAGGGCGGGACCGACATGTTCGACTGGCTCCCGGGCGAGATCACCCAACGCCGGGGCCTCTACACGACCTCGATCAGCGGCAACTGGAAGGCGGACCTCGGTCGGGAGGGCGACCGATGAGCCTGCCGCCGCTGGCACAAGATGAACAGACGCTCCGGCTGCTCCGCGACACCGCGACCGCCGAGCGGCGCAACCGCCCACGCTGGATGATCTCGCTGGCCCTGGCCGTGCTCGCCGGAGGGCTGATTTTCGCGGGCGTCAGCTGGACGGCCCACACCGCAGCCACCCGCCAACTCGCGTCCGAGCGGGCCGACGACCGCGACCTGACGAACATGCTGCTCGAGATCCAGCGGCTCTCCGAACCACCGGAACAGGGTGATCTGCAGGTCTACGACCCGCTCGAGGGTCCCGTGACCATGCTCGAGGACGCCGCAGACAGGGTCGGTCTGGACCGGCCTGCACCCCCTCGGCTAGACCGCGACGAGCAAGTCACGCCCACGATCAGCCGAAAGCTGTTCCGGTACACCAACGTGACCCACGGCTCGGCCGACGCGCTGCTGCAGTGGCTGACCGAGGTCGAGCAGACCGTCGAGGGCATGCAGGTGCATAGCCTCGAACTGATCGCCGGGGACAGCACCTGGCGCATGTCGGTGACGTTCAGCCGACTGGAGACATCGTCGTGAACAGCTCGACCAACCGCTACCGCCGCTTCCGGAACCCGCGGACCGCCGGTGCACTCGCGTGCGTTGCGCTGGCCTGCCTGACCGTCACGGGCTGCTCGGGATTCGGCGGCGGCGATGACATCCCCTCCACATCGGGCGGTACCGTTGCCGACGCACGCGAGCTCGCCCGCCGGGGCGACACAGCGTTCAAGGACGGCGACAACGACCTCGCCGAGACGCTCTACAAGCGCTCGCTCGACATCCTCCCGGACCAGCCAGGCACGCTCAACAACCTCGGCAACGTCCTCGTCGCGCGAGGGATGTACCTCGACGCTCAGGAAGTCTTCAAGCGCGCGATCCAGCTCGACCCCAACCGTCCCGAGAGCTTCGGCAACCTCGGCCGGCTCTGGCTCGAAGCCAAGTGGCCACGCGAGGCCGTCAAGCACTTCGACGAGGCGCTGAAGATCGACACCCGCTACCTGCCGGCGCTGCGCGGCAAGGCAACCGCGAACCACCTGCTCAGCGCCGTGAGCGAGGACTACCTCAGCGAACTCCGCCGGGCGATCCTCATCGAAGCCGACCCGGCCTGGCGCGCCTTCTTCGACCGTGAGCGTGTCCGCGTGCAGCAGGCGCTGCAGCTGGACACCTGAGCCAACTCATCGAGACAAGCGCGACACGCTAGAGCAGCTCCGAGGCCAGGCTCGCTAGCTCGCTGCGCTCGCTCCGCGCCAGCGTGATATGGCCGACAATCCCGACGGCCTTCATCTTTTCGACGATGTACGAAAGGCCGTTCGACGCTTGGTCGAGGTACGGGTTGTCTATCTGCCCGATGTCCCCGGTCAGCACGATCTTCGTGCCCTCGCCGACGCGGCTGACGATCGTCTTGACCTCGTGCGGCGTGAGGTTCTGGGCCTCGTCGACGATCATGAACTGGTGCGGGATCGAACGCCCGCGGATGTAGGTCAGCGGCTCGAGCACGAGCTTGCCGTCGGCCATCAGCCGCTGGATCCGCTGCTCGGTGGAGTGGCTGTCGGGCGTCTCGTGCTGACCGCCGCGGGTCGTCAGCAGATAGGCGAGGTTGTCGAAGATCGGCTGCATCCAGGCACCGAGCTTCTCGTCCTTATCGCCCGGGAGATAACCGATATCTCGGCCCATGGGCATGATGGGCCGAGCGACGAGCAGCTTCTCGTAGCGCGCATCGTTGAAGACCTTGGCCATGCCCGCCGCGAGCGCGAGCAGCGTCTTGCCAGTGCCGGCCGAGCCGAGCAGCGTGACCAGGCGGATCTCGTCGTCGAGCAGCACGTCGAGGGCCATCGTCTGCTGGGCATTGCGTGCAAGGATGCCGTAGACAGGCTTGCGCGGCCCGGTCACGGGGATGATCGTCTCGGTCTCGGCCATACGCCCGGCGAGCCGGCGGGCCAGGCCTGTGTGGTTCGGGTCGTCGGCGTCGGTCAGCAGCAAGTACTGGTTGGGCATGACCCGGCGCGCGTGCTCTTTCTCGTCGTCGCCGGTGTAGGTCAGGTGGGGCTCGAGCCGGGCCATGTCCAGCTGCTTGTCGTGGTACAGGTCATCGATCAGGCGGCCGGGTACGGTCAGCTCCATGAAGCCGGAGTAGAGACGGTCGGCATCAACCTTCTGGTTCTCGAAGTCCTCGCTGGTGATGCCCAGCGAGTCGGCCTTGATCCGTGCGCTCAGGTCTTTCGAGACGAAGACGGCCCGCTCTCCGGCGAGCTTGAGCGCATAGGCGGCGGCGATGATCCGGTTGTCCGGCATGTCCTTGCCGATCGCGGCTGGCCGTGCGTGGTCGCCGATGTCGATCCGGATGGTCCCGCTGCGCCCTGCCGCGGCGAGACCTGCCGGGTTGAACTCGGGCGTCGCACGCATCTCGCCCCAGGGCAGCGCGGTCATCAGCGACCCCAGCTCGCGGAGCCGATCGAGGTGGCGGATGCACTGGCGGGCGCTGCGGCCGATATCGTCCTCACGCCGCTTCATCTGATCGAGCTCTTCGATCACCGGATAGGGCACGACGACGTGGTTGTCCTCGAACACGAACAGCGCGTTCGGGTTGTGCAGGAGCACGTTGGTATCCAGCACGAAGTGCTTGACCGCCGACTGCGTCCGACCATTGGCGCCTGGCCCGGTCGACTCCGCTGGGGTGCTCTCGGACGGGTTCGTCGGCGTCGGTCGGGTGGTCAGTGTGGATCCCTCGTTCTCGCGTGGTGTCTCGTCCTGGGTCGTGCTTGTGCGCTCGATGGTGGGTGTCGGCATCCGTTCCGATCCTGCTGCGGCGCGGCCCGAACCCGATGCGGGCATCAGTCCGGAGGCGCGCCGTCGGCCTTCGGCTCCGCCGGGCCGGGTGTGCTCTCACTCGCTCCGTCCGGCTCTTCGCCGGCCGCAGGCAGCATACCGACCCGCGGCACCGGCTGCCCCGCCGCCTGGGACGCAGTACCGGGATCATCGCCGCCGATCCGGTCGATCCCCGCCCAGACCGCGCCCGAGACGAGCAGCACCGCGATCACAGCGGCTACGCCCGACTTGAGCACCATCGACGCGAGCTTGCCGACCGCCGCGCCGGTGCCGGCCCTGGTCGAGTCGCCCCACGACTTCTTGCCCCCGCCACGCTCAAACAACGCCGCGAACAGGCCGGCGCCGACAACACCCCCGATGATCGTGCCGAGCACGGGGATGAACGCGAGGAAGACCGTGCCGAGGATCGCGCCGGCGAGCCCGCCGATGAACGCACCCCAGGCGCCGTGCTTGCCCGCCCCGCCGACCTTCGCCCCCGCCACCGACGCGAGGAACTCGATGGCCTCACCCACCAGCACCAGGACGCCCGCCGCGGCAATCCACCACCAGCCGCCCGGCCCCTCGCTGACCCCCGGCACTAGCCACCAGCACAACAGCCCCGTGCCGAGGAGCAGCCAGGTCCCCGGCAGCGAGACGAGCGTCAACGCTGAAGCCAGCACCCCCACGACCAACAGGATGCCAGCCGCCAGCCAGGTCATGCGATCGGTGCTCCCGTCACGAACAGGTCGTCAGGCGTCCTTCGGCTCGCCGGGATCTGATTGGGCATCCGGCTCGGCTGTTTCAGCACTATCCGGCAGCTCGCCCTGGTCGGCACCCTCGTCCTCGTAGTCCTCGGGGCGCGCGTGCTTGTGCATGGCGACGGTCCACTCCTCGAGCGGAACGTACTGATAGAGATCGAGCTTGAGCTCGCGTCCGCCGAGGCTCGGGTGGTCGGGCTTGATCTTGAAAAAGAACAGGAACTTGTCCCACTTGCGCTTGTCGAACTCCGCGACCTGGTCTGGCGTCAAGGTGGAGCCGTCGGGCAGCGTGAGCGTCATGGTCGGGCGCTCCCAGCCGTAGCGCTTACGCGCGACACCGACCATGTGAAGCCCCAGCCAGAGTCCCCCGCCCAGTCCTACGGCCGCAAAGAGCCACTGGACCGGGATGTCGTACGACGAAAGCGGCTTGGGCGCGTCCTTGGCGTCCCACTCGGCCCGGAGCGAGGCCAGCAGATCCCGCGGCGGCTCGGCCGAAAGGTCTGAGTCGACCCGTTCGGGCTTGAGCCGACCCAGCGTCGAGAGAGAATCGAGCCACGCGAGCATGGCCAACTCCGCCTGGGCATCGCGTGCGCCGGCACCCGCGTTCTTGATCGTCCGGCGCAGGTCGTCGAACCGGCTGCGGATGTCACGCCGATGCTCGGGCGGGGTGACGCCCTCGGGCACGCCCAGCGGCAGCGCGAAGCCGTGCGCCTCGTCCGCAGCCTCGAGGTACTGATATAGCCGGTAGCTCGCGGCGTTCTCACCCCGGTCGGGATAGGCCACCAGGGCGTCGTAGAGGCCCCAGATCCCGAATCCGATCAGCAGCAGGAGGAACAGGCCCATCTTGCGGAGCCATCGGCCGCTCAGCCGGGTGCGGGTCAGGTCGAGCGGGTCAGCGGAGGAAGCGGACGCCTCAGCGGGCGTTGCGGCGGGCGTGGCAGTCTCGCTGGTCGGGGCCGGTGTGTCGTCGTGGTCGGGCATGGCTGGTGCGCTCCAAGTCGGCCTGCGGGTGGGGCCATCATCGGCCGATCCGGCCCCCGCCCTCGACGCCGCAGCAGCAAGGCGCGGGCATCAGTCGTCCGATCCCGGCTGGAGCGAGTGCTCCCACCACTGCCGGGCGTGGGCGCGGCCTTCGCGTGACTGCATCATCGCGAAGAAGCCGCCGAGCCGCACCTCCCGCGTCGGGATCCGGGGGTGCTGGCGGCCCGTCCGGACGGCGCGGTCGAGCCACGCTTCGTGCGCCCGCCGGGCCCGTTCGGCGTGCGAGTGCCGCTTGCTGCTGTTCCAGAAGGTCCACATCGGTTCGCGGAGTATACCGCCGGGCCGGCGACGCCCACCGTCCGGGAACCCCGAATCGGCAGCGCGGCCGAGCCGGTTCACGCGCCCTGCGGGTCCGAATCTGCGCCCAGGGTCCGCCCGCGCCAGGCCCGACGGCCACGCACGTGCAGCCACCAGCTGTGCCACTGCACACCCGTCATGGCCAGCGCGCCCAGCGGGTGAAGAAAGATCGGCCAAGGCCCCTGGCCGAACCGGTCGCTGAGCGCCCACCGCTCCAGGAGCGAGCACAGCACTGCGAACGAGGCGAACAACATCGCCAGCTCGTCGACCGATGCGCCCGAGGCCTTGGCGGCAAGCACCCAGACCCAGACCACGAACGGCAGTGCATGGCCGACGACGTGCACGAACGTCAGGAAGATCAGCAGCCCGAGCGAGCCCAGGCCCTCGAAGGCGTTCTTCGCGAAGCCGCGCCAGGTCTCTGCCAAGCCCCGGTACATCCGCACGCTGGCGAGCTCTTGCCCGTCGAACAGGTCGCTCTTGAAGCCCGCGCGGCGCACGGCACGGGGCATCTTGATCCCGTCGTGGTACGAGTCCTTGAAGCCCTCGTGACCACCGCTGGCGTCGTACGCGTCACGCCGGACGAACAGGAACTGCCCGCAGGCGGCGCTGGTGCTCGGGTCGTTGGTCTGCCGCATGCGCCACATCGGCAGATAGCTCAAGAGCAGGAAGAAGATCATCGGAACAAGCAGCTTCTCGCCGAGCGAGCCGGTGATCTGCTTCGGGAAGGTGCTCAGCAGACCGACGTCCGACCCGTTTTCTTTCAGACGCAGCGCGTGCGCGAGCGTGCGCTCGAGCATGCGCGGCGTGAACCGCACGTCGGCGTCGGTGAAGAGCATCCACTCGCCTCGAGCCGCCTGCGACATACGCCAGCAGGCGTGCTGCTTGCCGGCCCAGCCCACGGGAAGCGGCACTGGCTCGACGAGGCGGACGCGGGCATCCTCTGCCGCGAGCCGAGCAAGGATCTCCGGCGTGGCGTCTGTTGACTGGTCGTCGTAGACCAGGACTTCGCATTCCGCGTATGTGCCGTCGAGCACCGAGCGGACGCACGCTTCGATGTTGGCCTCTTCATCGCGGGCGGGGATGCAGACCGACAGCAGCGGGCGTTGGGCGCCTTCGACGAACTCGTCCGGGGGGCGGCGGTAGAGCGTGAGGTTCTTCAGCGCCATGAACATCGCACCGGCGCAGCTCAGCGCGGCGAAGAGCATAAGGCCGGCGAGGAGGGTCACGCGTGCCTCCCGGTGGTCGGCGGGGCCTCGTCGCCCAGGCCGCGCGTGCGGATCGCCGCCGTCGATCGACCCGTCAGCGAGAGGTACAGATCGTAGAACGGGATCGTCCGCCCGCTCCCGCTGCCGAGCAGGACCTCGAAGGCGGCCGGGTCGCGCGCGATGGCCAGCTCCGCGAGGCGGTCCGAGGCACCCCGGAGCCCATCACGGATCGACCGGTGCCAGGCGCGGGTGGAACCCGTGTCGCCCGGGGGGTCGATCGGCGCCAGGTGCGCGAGCAGCTCGGGCTTCTGGTCGTCCCAGAACGGCATCTCGGCGGCGAGGGCCATGACGCGGACCCGCCCGAGCCGAGCCGCGATCGCCGCGACGCCGGGTCGGACGACCATCGCGTCACGCGGGTCCTGGAACCGGCCCTGCGGCGTGATCCAGAGCGTGGGGCGGGCGTCGGTGCTCAGCCGCTCGGCGGCGTAATCGACGAGCACGCGCAGCGTCCGAGGGTCGTCGGGATCGATGCCGAACAGCCCTAGGCGACGGAAGATGCCGACGTTCGTGAGCACATCGCGGTCGATGGGCGCGCAGCCCGTGCGGGCTGGCGTCAGCCGCGTGTGCAGCGTGATGCCCAGGATCGGGTCCCACCAGCTTGCATGGGTCATGGCGACGATCAGGGGCGTGTCGTCACGGTCGAGCGCGCTGAGGGAGTCGATCGAGCCGGGGGTCAGGCGGAGCGCGTGGAACCTCTTGCGGACCATCCGCCCCGTCAGCAGCTTGAAGACGCGGGCGACGCCCCGGTCGTATCGGCCCGGGATGACGGCGGGCGTGTCCGGCGGGTGTGTGTCGGCTCGTGTCATGTCGCGGCTGTGGCGGTCGGTACAGCGGGCTTGGGCTCTGGGATCTGCCCGGGCTGGAGCGCGAGCTTGGGCCCGACAAAGCCGACGCCCGGCACGGGACGCGCGACATCCATGCCAAGATCCTCGAAGAGTGCGTGCGCCGCTGTGACGCCCGACATCAGGACCATCGGCATGCCCGGGCCGGGGTTGGCGCTGCCGCCGGCGAGGTAGAGCCCGCGGAGGGCGCGGGAGCGGTTGCGCGGCTTAAAGCCCCCGGCGAGCCGGCCGTGGGAGGCCAGCCCGTAGATCGCGCCGCCCTCGGCGTTGTACATGCGGTCGATGCCGTCGGGCGTCAGCGCGTGCTCGACGACGATGTGGTCCTCGATGTCCTGCATGCCCATGCGCTTGAGCTTGTCGATGATCAGCGGCCGGTACTCCTCAAGCAGGCCGCCCGGTCCATCCCAGACCTGTCCGGGGCGCTTGTACGCGGTGTGGACGAGGATGTACAGGGCTTCGCCACCCTCGGGGGCTTGGCTGGGATCGGTGCGGCTCGGGGCGGCGATGTAGAGCGTCGGGTCGCGGGCGGGGATGCCCTTGTGGTAGATGTCGCCGAACTCCGAGCGCGAGTCGGAGCTGAACAGGAAGTTGTGGTGCGCCAGCTGCTCGTACTGGCGGTCGAGGCCTAGATACAGGACCACGCCCGCGCAGGCGGGCTCGTACTTGCGCGCGATGCGGTCGGCTTCCTTGCGGCCGGCGGGTGTTCCCAGCAGGTCGCGGTTGGTCCGCTGGACATCGCAGTTGCTGACGACCGCATCGACCTTGATGGTCCTGCCGCCCTCGAGCTGGAGGCCGTGGACCTGGCCGCCCGAGTCGAGGACGCGCTCGACGCGGGTGCCGGTGATCAACTCGACGCCGAGCTCGCGTGCGATCGCCTCGAGCGCGTTGGCGATCATGCGCGTGCCGCCGGTCTTGCCGTCGGCGGACAGGGTGTACCAGCAGCCGTGGTCGGTCTGTGCCGCGGCGATGAGGCTCAGGATGGCGGGGGCGAGGAAGGGGCTGGAGCCGACGTACTGGAGGAAGTGCTCGACGAGCTGCGCCGTGTGCGGCTCGCGGATGGAGCGGTGGGCTGTGGCCGCCATTGTCGAGTGCATGCGCATCGCCAGCGCGTCGCGCATGACCCCGGGCTCCTTCGGCGGCCGGCGCATCATGTCCATCGGGCCTTCAAGGTCGTTGTAGAAGAAGACCTTCTCCGAGAGTCCGAACATCCGCCGGCTGTATTTCAGGAAGTCGAGGTAGCCGTCGCCGGGCCGGTGCTCCGGGAACTGGGCATCGAGGCTCTCGGCCATGCGCTGCGGATCCTGGAGCAGATCGATGACGGTGCCGTCCTCGTAGAAGCACCGCCACTGCGGGTCGAGGTCGACGAGCTGGCAATAGGCCTCGGGCGACCGTCCGGCGCGCCGGACGATGCCGCGGAAAACCTGGGGCATGGTGATGATGGTCGGCCCCATGTCGAAGGTGTAGCCCCGGTCGGTCAGGACGTTCATCTTGCCGCCGAGGTGGCGGTTGGCTTCGACGAGCGTGACCTTGAGGCCCTGGCCGGCGAGCTCGACCGCTGCGGACAGGCCGGCGAGCCCCCCGCCGATGATCCCGATGTGTGCGCTCATGCGTCCTCCCTGCGCGTGCTGGTGCTCGCGGCCCCGTCTCCAGCCCTCCCAGCAGCGTAGAGCCTGCGGAGCCACGGCGTGATCTTCGACACCGGGGTACCGGGCGGATCCAGGGGGAGCCGCAGCTTCTTGCGCGTGGTGCTCATGGATACGGGCCGCGTCATCGCCAGCAGGCCCTCGACGCCCCGCGAGACGCCCCAGCCAGACTCGCCCACGGCTCCCAGCGGCGCTCCTGGGTGGCCGGTGGGGATGATCGCGTCGTTGGATGTGACCGTTCCCGCTGATGCGAGAGACGACCAACGTCTGGATTCGTGTTTCGTCCCGAAGACCGAAAGCGTGAGCGGATCCGTCGGGTGCAGAACGTGCCGAGCGGGCAGTCCGGAGCCGCTGTTCTCGAGCCGCTCGACGGCGAGCAGCGGTCCGAAGTGCTTGCCCCGGAACAACGCCGTTTCCTCGCCCGCGTTTGCGATGATGATCGGTGTCAGCGGATCGGACTCCGGGTCGCCGACGACCAGCTCGCCTCCCGCCTCGATCGCGGCTCTTGCGACCCGTCGGCAGACGTCAGCCGCCTCGGCGTCGATCAGGCGACGCGGCGAGGCTGGGTCCGCAAGCGTGCGCAGCTCGCGAAGAAACCGCTCCATGATCGCGGGCTCGACGAGCGCCCGGCGGGGTGCCATGCAGGTCTGGCCGTGGTTCAGCGTGAGGGCGTACCACACGGAGCGAGCCGCGAGGTTCGCATCGGCGGACGCGAGAACCACGGCGGTGTCGTTGCCCGAGAGCTCGAGCGTGCTGGGGATCAGCCGCTCGGCAAGCACCCGGGCGATCGCGCGGCCTACCGCGGTTGACCCCGTGAAGACCAGGTGATCGAAGTCAGCCTCGCGGACAAGCGTTTCGCCGGCGTCGCGTGTCGCCGGGGCCCGTTCGACGGCGATGCCGGCCCGCTCGAACAGATCGAGCAGCAGGGCCTGCGTCCTCGGCGACCGCTCGCTGGGCTTGACGAGCAGTGTGTTGCCCGCGATGAAGGCCTGCACGATCTGGATGCCCACGAGCTGCACGGGGTAGTTCCAGGTCGCGATGATCGCGACTCGTCCGAGCGGCGCGCGGTGCACGCGGTGTCGAACGCCGACGAGCCAGAGCGGCTTGCCGGGGATGCGCCGGTCGCGCAGGACGCGGGCAGCGTGGCGTTCGTGCCACACACACGCCGAGAGCAGCGGGAGCACGTCGCTCGCCAAGGCCTCAAAACCGGGCTTGTTGATCTCTTCGTCCATGAGACGGACGAGGTCGTCGGCGTGGTGAGCGAGCAGGCCCCGGAAGCGGCGGACCGCGGCCCGGCGGGTGGCGAAGTCGTCGATCAGGCTGGTGCTCGACACGGCGGAGTGTACGGCCGACTACCGTGCATCCCGAAGGTTCGCGGCACCGAAACCGCCGCGGGAGGTCTGCGAAGCATGAGCCAACGCGTCGCTGTCGTCGGAGCCGGGCCCGGTGGGCTGAGCTGCGCGGTCCTGCTCGCCGCGTCCGGCCTCGATGTGACGGTCTACGAATCGCAGCCGACCGTCGGGGGACGGACGGCAAGGATCGAGCTCGCTTCGGAGCAGGGCACCTACGCATTCGACCGCGGGCCGACGTTCTTCCTGATGCCTTACGTGCTGGAGGAGATCTTCGCCGCGGCGGGGCGGGACCTGCACGACTACGCCGAGCTCTCAAGGCTGGACCCGATGTACCGCCTGCTGCTGGGCCGCGAGGGCGACACCCCCATCACCCTCGACTGCACGCAGGACATCGCCGAGATGACCCGGCGGCTGGCGGCGATCGATCCGGCGGACGCCGCGAACTTCGCGCGGTTCATCGATGACAACCGGACCAAACTGAACCTGATGGAGCCGATCCTGCGTCGGCCGATCCGGAGCCTGCTCGACCTCGCGGACTTTGAGACGGCCAAAGTGCTGCCGCACCTGAACCCGCACTTGTCGGTGCACGGGCTGCTGAGCAGGTACTTCAAGAACCCGCTCGTGCAGCGCGCGGTCAGCTTCCAGAGCAAGTACCTCGGCATGAGCCCGCACGACTGCCCGAGCATCTTTACGATCCTGCCGTTCATAGAGTACGAGTTCGGCATCTGGCACCCGACCGGGGGCTGCAACGCGCTGATGTACGCGATGGCCGATGTCTTCGAGGCGCTCGGCGGCACGATCGAGACATCCTCGCCGGTCGAGCGCGTGACGTTCAGCGGCAAGGCCGCGACCGGTGTGGTGGTCGACGGAGAAGCTCGCGCGTTCGACCATGTCGTCATCAACGCCGACGCGCCGTGGGCGATCAAGCACCTGATACCGGCCGATGTGCGTGGACCGTCGATCTCGGATGCGGCGATCGACCGGAAGAAGTATTCCTGCTCGACAGCGATGCTCTACCTGGGGCTCGAGGGCGAGGTCGATCTGCCGCACCACACGATCTATGTCACCGGGAAGTACGAGGACAACCTGGCGGACATCACCGACCGCGGGCGGATGACCGAGGACCCTTCGATCTATGTATGCAACCCGTCGGCGCTCGATCCGAGCCTGGCGCCGGAGGGCGACTCGGCGCTGTATGTTCTCTTGCCGACGCCGAACACCAAGACCGGTCAAGCTGGCGGCATCGACTGGTCGAATGAGGCCGGGCCGACGCGCCGGCGCATGATCGAACAAATGGAACGCGTCTTCGGCATCGAGGGCGTTGAGCGCCGGACGCGGGCCGAGCTGATGCTCACCCCGGATGACTGGCGGGCGAGCAACATCCAATTCGGCGCGACGTTCAACATGGCTCACGGGCTCATGCAGATGCTCCATCGCCGGCCGAGGCACGAGCTGAACGGGCTGCGGAACTGCTGGCTGGTCGGCGGGGGCACGCACCCGGGCAGCGGGCTGCCGGTGATCTTCCTCTCAAGCCAGACGACGGCGCGGCTGATCTGCCGGCGCTCGGGCGTGGCGTGCGCTGTGGACAGCCCGCGAGAAACCGCGCCGACACCTGTCGGCGCCGGCGCGGTGTAATCAGAGAAGAAAGAAGAGAAGAACTGTGCCGAGCGGCGCCGCACGAACAGATCGGCGCCGCCCGACAGCAAGGCATCGATACTCAGCGGAGCCAGACAGGCGCGCGGTCGCGATCCCAGAACCATCCGCTGGTCATCACCAGCGGCACGACGAAGACCATGTTCGCCAGCAAGATGATCGCCGCCGCTGTGAACTCGCCCGAGAACGCGGCGACCATCGGCGCGAGCACGCAGACCGCTGCCGTGACCGCGTGAGCCCAGCGGTGCCGGGCCAGCAGTCCCCAGGCCAGAACCAACCCACCCAATCCCGCAACACCCAGTACCGGCGACCCAGTCACGCCCAGCGCGAACTGAGCGAGCGCCAGCACAATCAGTGAAACCACCGCCACCCAAAGCACGCTCGGCACCCGGTGGACCCGACTTGGAACGGCTGCTTGCATGACTCGCTCCTTTCGAGGAATGTGTCCAGGTATCGATCGATGGTACGCATGTATACATCGATAAGCGAATAAACAGAGAGATTTAGCTATGACTACACCGGCCGCACACACCTTCGACACTCGCACCGATGTTGTCTTGACAGAGCTCGATAAATCAGGTCAATACAAGCATTTGCAGATGCTTGACTCTCCAATGGATGCTGTCGTCCGTATGCGGCAGTCGGACGGCAGCTTCCGCGACACGCTCTGCTTCTGCTCGAACAACTACCTCGGCCTCGCTAACCACCCCGAGGTCATCGAGGCGGGCGTCGAGGCGCTGCGGACGTACGGCGCGGGGACGGCTTCGGTCCGCTTCATCTGCGGCACGTTCACGCCGCACGAGACCCTCGAGGCCACGATCGCGAAGTACATGGGCACCGAGAGCAGCTACACCTTCGTCAGCTGCTGGACCGCCAACGAATCGCTCTACCCGACGTTCGCCGAGCCGGGCGACCTGATTCTCTCTGACGAGTTGAACCACGCCTGCATCATCGACGGCATCCGGCTGGCCGCGGTCATCAAGAAGGGCGTGCACAAAGGCGTCTACGCGCACTCGGACATGGACAGCCTGCGGCAGAAGCTCGAAGCCGCGAAGGCGAACCCGGACGTCACCGGACAAGTCTGGGTCGTGACCGACGGCGTGTTCAGCATGGAGGGCGATATCGCCAAGCTCCCTGAACTCAGAGCCCTTTGCGATGAGTTCGGCGCCATGCTCGTTGTCGATGACTCGCACGGCCACGGCGTCATGGGCGAGACCGGCCGCGGCACGCACGAGCATTTCGACATGGTCGGGAAGGTTGATTTCTTCACGGGGACCCTTGGCAAAGCTCTCGGCGGCGGCGCGGGCGGGTTCATCGCCGGCGCGAAGCGCGGCTCGGAACTCACCGTCCAGCGCGGCCGGCCGACGCTGTTCTCGAACGCCCTGCCGGTGACCGTGGCCGCGAGCGCGAACACCGCCATCGAGATCCTG
>JBCCZQ010000021.1:0-40016 GCA_039187315.1 Planctomycetota bacterium
AGAGAGGAGTGGGATATGCGAGCAGCTGCATTGGGCATAGATGATTTGCAATCTCTATATGACGCCGGTTTCGGTTGGGGAGGGACCGCGCAGCCGAGCATGTTCTCAACGATGTTGAACATGCACGCTCCACAAGTGAAGGCCGAGGATCTCCAGATCACCGCTCTGTTGGAAGAGATCGAGCGACGCGATCTTGACGACTTTTGCAGACTTGATTTCAGTACTGTCCGCGGCCTCGCCTACTACACCGGCACCGTCTTCGAGCTCATCGCCGACGGCGAGCGGGCCGTCGCCGGCGGCGGACGCTACGACAATCTGATCGAACTTTTCGGCGGGCCGCCCACGCCGGCCGTCGGCTTCGGCATGGGCGATGTCGTGCTGGGCCTGCTGCTCGAGGACAAGCACCTGATGCCCGCGGGCGCCGAGCTGCGCGAGGCGCTCAGCCAGCCGCCCGCGAGCCTGCGGCCCGAGGCCTTCGTCGTCTCCGCCGACGAGCAGCGCGGCGACCCGCTCGTTGAGCCGCTGCTGGCCAGCCTGCGCCGGGGTCTGGACGCGGCCGGGTTCGACGGCAAGCCCTGGGACGCGGCTCGATACGCCGTCCGCCCGATGCACGCCCGCCGATCCTATAAGACCACTCGTAATCTGAAAAAACTCTTGGCCGACGGCGAGAAGCAGCACGCGCGCTTCGCGGTGATCGTGCACGACGCGGACAAGGTCCAGCTGCGCGACCTCGACCGGCGCGAGGAACTGACGCACGATACAAAGGGCGACTTCAGCGTCGATCCCGGCGACGGTGCGTACGTCGGCCGGGCGATCGCCGAGCGGCTGAAGACTCGCTGATGGTCTCGGGCTAGCGGATCAGGCGCATGCGGCCGAAGTCGGGGATCGGCAGCCCGCCGCGGTGGCGCATCGCCGGAAAGTAGACGAAGAACGCCTCGCCCAGCAGCAGCTGTTCGGGCAGCACGCCCTCGGTCGCGGTCGTCGGGAAGGTGTCCGCGACCCACGGGTCGGGCTGGCCCCAGCTCCGGCCGTCGCGGCTGGCGGCGCTGTTGTCGCCGAGCACGAACAGCTGTCCCGGCCCGAGCGTGACGGTGGTGTTCGGGTGCGTGGCCAGCGGCGGGGGGTCGTGCATCACGCGGTACTGCGGGTGGAACGGGTGGTAGTGCAGATCGCGGTCGAGCCGGAGCCCGTGCAGCGCGCCCGGTCCGTCGAGCGCCACAGCAAGCTCGGGCTGGCGGTACTGGTTCGGGTCGCTCAGCCCGTTGAGCCCGTCCGTGATATCGAGCAGCGCATCCAGGTCGGCGCCGGGGATGGACCGCGCGATACGCTCGGTGATCGCCCAGTCGTAGGTCGCCGCGGCGACGCGCTCGCCCGCGATGTACACCGCCAGCGACTGGTCGGCGTGCCAGCACTCGATCCAGGTCGCGCGATCCGTCGGAAGATCGATCGGCGCTTCGGCCAAGACGTTCCAGTCATCGTCCTCGCTCGGCCGGCTGCGGATCAGGACGACCTGACCGTCCGTGGCCGCGTCCACGATAAACGAGAACTCGACCGAGCGGGCCCATAGCCGGAACTCGAGCTTCGACGCCGCTCCGCTGGGCTCGTAGCCGAACGCGAGCCGCAGGTCGGAGACGGGGTAATACGGCGGCAGTCCGGAGCGGACCCCGCCGTCGCCCATCCGCTGGTCGCGGCGATCGTCGATGTCGTTGTAGACGCTGCGGTCTCGGATCTCCCAAAGCTCGGTATCCCAGAGCAGTGCCGACGCGCCGTCGCCTGCGTACCGCAGCACGCCGGCCTCGGAAGACGACCAGCCGGTCGTCGTGGGCGACCACGGGCCGAGCAGCGCGCCGTTGCCCAGGCTGTCTCCGCCCTGCGCGGGCACCATGGCCGCGGCCGCCGCGGCGTAGCGCGCATCGAAGACAGGCTGCCAGACGGACCGCTGGACCCGCTCCGGCTTGCGCGCGATCGACCAGCCGGCCCCCTCCCACGCGGACGCGTCGGTTGGATCGGTTCCCTCGGCGGTGCGCACGAACACGTCGCCGTCGACCAGCGCCACCTGCTCGCCGGGCCGCCCGATCAGCCGCTTGATCACGCGCTCATCCGGCTCCGTCGGCGAGCGGAATACCACCACGCTGAACCGCTCGGGGACGGGCGTGAGCGGCGTGCGCTTGCGGACAAAGATCCGGTCACCGTCGAGCACCGACCGCGAGTCGAGCGTCAGCCGCGTGTTCGAGTATGGATCACGCACGACCGTGTTCTCGGTCAGGTCCCCCGCGCGCCGGTCGATCGCGAAGACCGCGCCAGTCGCCGGCGACTGCACGCGGTAGTGCGCGCCCATCAGCGTCGGCGCCATCGAACCTGTTGGGATCACGAATGCCTCGACCACGTACGCCCGGAACAGGAAAGCCAGCGCGAGCGTCATGATGATCGAGATCATCGTGTCGGGCACAGTTGTGACCCGCGGTGATCCGGGCTCCTTGCCGGCCTGTTCCTCGACTGGCTCGGCCCCCTCTCGCGACCTGGGCCGCGAGCCGGGCCGCGTTGCGGGTGAATCCCCGGCGGAGCTGTTGGATTGTTCGGCTCGTCGCTCGCTCACATCCTCGGCCATCGGTCAGCCGCCGCTGCCGCTGGGGCCGGACCCGTCGCCCGGAGGCTTCTCGGACGGCCCGCCGCCGGACTCGCCGTCCCGGTTGTTCTCACCGAGGTTCTTCCGTCGCCGGCGCCGTTTCGGCTTGCCCTGCTGCTGGTCCTGGTTGCTCGGCTTCTGCGGGGTGTCCTGCGCCGGTTTGGGCTTGCGTCGCCGCCCGACCGACCGATTCGGACCCGACGCACCGGGCCGTGGCGGTTTCTCGCCAGAAGGCTTCGGTCGTTGCTTGCGCTTCGGCGTTGCTTGCTTTGTCGCGTCGGGCGGTTTCGGTGTTTGCTGTGCTGCGCGATCCCCTCGCCGTGGTGGGCGTTCGCCGGCGGGACGCTTGCTCCGGGTGTCGTGCGGCACAGGCGCCTGCGCTGCGACTGGTTCGGTCAGTTCCTCGACTGGTACTGCCACCCGCTCGCGGTTGTCGAGCTCGATCAACACCAGCTGCGTCAGGATCTGGCTGTCGATCACAATCCCATCGCCGTGCGGTGTGCCCACCCGGCTCTTGCGGTGCGGCAGGTTCTTCTTGAGTTCCTTGTAGGTCGCGTCCTCGTACCGCAGGCAGCACATCAGCCGCCCGCACCGACCCGAAATCTTCAGTGGGTCCAGCGTCGCCTTCTGCACCTTCGCGGAGCGCATCGAGACGGGCTTGAGGACTTTAAGGAAGTTCTTGCAGCAGCAGTGCTGACCGCACCGCTCGTAGTCCGCGGTCAGCCGCGCCTCGTCCCTTGCGCCGATCTGTCGGAGCTCGACGCGCTCGCCCGCGTGGCGTTCCTTGAGCGCTGCGAGGAATCTGCCGTGGTCGATCCGCTCCTCCGCGAAGTAGTAGTACGACACGTGCCCGCCGCCGAGGATCGGCTCGACGTCGACTACCTTGGCCCCGAAGCCGACCGCCTCAGCGATCCCGCGGCCCTGGGTGATCCGCTCCCTCCGGGCGGCCTCGATCGCTGCCTGCGCGTCCAGGTCCTGCTTGGTCGCGATCCGCAGGACCCGTCCCTTGACACCCCGGCTGTCGCGCGAGCCATCGAAGAACGGGTAGTCCTTGCCGCCCGAGTTCTCGATGTACTCGAGCATCTCGCGTCGGGTGACGCTCTTGGAGCAGCCCGCGTTCGGGCAGGTGCTCGTGAGCATCTCGCCCAGCTCCTCGCCGCGGTGCGTGCGGACGACGAGCTTGCTGCCGCAGCCCGGCTTGGCCTCGCCGTCGTAGGGAAACTCGCCGACCATTTTCATCGCACCGAAGCGGACGACGATCGTGGTCGGCGCGTTCAGCCGCTCGTAGGCCTCGCGGTCCTCCTTCTCCTTGAGGTACTCGGCGAGGTCGGCTTCGAACTGCGGCAGGGGGACAATCGGCATCGTCGCGTCAGCGGCTGCCGCCCGCAAGCCCCTGCGCACGGGCGAAGACCGACGCCAGGTCTTCGCGCGCAAGCAGCACGAGCGACCGCTGCTGGCCGATCTGATAGACCAGCAGCTGCTCGTTGCGGTTGTCGAGCACGTACAGCAGCTCCTCGTCCTCGCTGGCCGCCGTGGTCATGGCCGAGTAGTCCCCGACGCTCGCGACCATATCCGCCAGCACCGGCGACTCGGGCAGGGGCAGTTCGGCGTTGCCGTGCAGGCGATGGCCGAGCTGCAGCGCGATCAGCGCCGCGAGGGCGAAGGCCGTAACCCAGAGCAGATCGTGCCGAGCGGGTGTGTGCGTGGTGTCGCTGCTCATCGCCCGGGCCTCTCTTGCGAGTCGCGGTTGAGGTCGCGGTACCCGATGCCCGCGAGCGACTTGCGCGTTCTGTCCCACGAGACCGCGATCAGTTCCTGGTTGGAGGCGTCGAGGATGTAGACCGCGTTGCCGCCGCCCCCGCCCTGAAACTCCCCGCCGACCATCGCGTAGTCGCCTCTTGCGCGGCCCGCCCCGTCCTGGGCCGGCACCAGCGAGGTGACGCCCAGCACCACGACCAGCGCCGCGTTGATGAGCAGGACCGGCCTGCGGCCCAGCGGCGTGTTGCCCCGCGTGCTCTGACTCTCGGTTGCCATGGATGGGTCTCCCGCCGCGTTGCGGCACGGTCTCAGCCCCGGTGGATCAGTCTTGGTGACCGCGCCGGCTTGGGATCATGTTCGCCCCGACCAGAAGTATCGCGATGAGCACCGTCGTGATGATCATCATGATGGCCGGCGGGTCGCTCGACTCGCGGACCGCCGGCGGCAGGATCGATCCACCGGCACCGCCCTGCTGCGCGAGCGCCGCCACGGCCGATGAGCCTGCGATCACGGCCGCGAGCATCCGGCTCATGAGCCGTGCTCCGAGTCTCGCGGCAGGACGCTTCTCAACTCGAACAGTTCGCGGTTCCATACCGGAATCCTATGGCCCCGCCGCTCTGCACGCCAGAACCACTCTGGCTCGCGGTTGCTGGCCTCACCGCTGCTGGGCAGCCCGCAAGGCCTGGCGGCGGGCCATCACGTCTGCCAGTTCACGCGAGAGCGCCGGCGTCGGGCTGATGGTCCTGACGGGCATGGCTTCCAGTTCCGATGCCTCCGACGGGCCTGGGGCCGTAGCGGAGGCCAGCGTTCGCGAGCAGGCCTCGAACGCCGCTCGTGGCAGGTCGACCGTCCGCCATTGCCTGCTGCGGGGTTTCATGTGCTCGGCGTAGTCGTCGAGCATCACCAGCCGCATCGCGTACCACCGGCCCTGGTAGTCGAAGATCTCCTGGAACAACGCGTCGGGCGGCTGAACCGAACACCAGTAGACAAACACGAACGCCGCCCGGAAGTCGGTCTCAGCCGACCCGCCACGAAACAGCACCTGCCAGCGGGACAGGGCCGTGACGTCGTCCTCGGTCACCCAGCTTTCCAGCCGGCCCGCGGTGGTCAGGCTGAGGTCGTTCCCACGGCCGACGCGTCGGCCCTTGATCTCCAGCAGGAGGTTGGCCGGCTCGCTGTAGATCACAAAGTCGAAGCTCTTGAGGGTTTCAGGCTCCCCATGGGTGCCATCGGCATCGATCGGTCTGACGGAGAGATCGGCATTCGGCGGCAGCAGGGCGCGGCGTGCCTCGTTCACAGAGACGTACGGTCGGCGTGTCGCCCGGAGATACGCCTCGAACGCCCGCTCGTAGTGGTGCCGGCGGCTAGCCATGCAAAGAGCATATACAAACCTATCGGAAACCGTGTAGATACGTTCGTGTTTATTTCGGGCATGCTTGAACCCTTCGGTCGCTTCGCGGATCCCGCTCAGCCGTCGCTGAGCAGTTCCCCGAGCGCCTCTTGGGCATCCCGGTAGCGGGTCATAGCGTCGCCGAGCTCCTCGCGGAGCCGCTGGATCTCGGCTCGGGCCTGTCCGTCGTTGGTCTCCGGCTCGGCATCGGCCAGGACAGCCTCGAGCGCCGCAGCCGCATCGCGCAGATCGCTGGCGGTATCGGCGTGCATGCGCGCAGCGTCGTAGAGGATCTCGTTCTCGAACGTCTTTTCGTCGGGACGGGCCAGGATGCGCCACGGGTTCCGGCGGATCTCGATGCTCGCTGCGCGGAGCTGGTCAGAGGCGAGCCGCGCGTTGGCCAGCGATCGCCGCAGCCCGGGCTCCGACTCGGCCAGCAGTCGCTCGGCCCGCTCGGCCGCGTCGCCCAGGTCCTTCGCGGCACGCGTGGTTTCTTCGAGCAGATCCATCGCGGCGTCGGCGTGTTCGGCCTCGATCCTGCTTGTGACACGCTGCACCGCCGCGAGCGTCTCCTCAACGACCGGGGTGCTGTCATCGACGACCCGCTGGGTTGCAAGGAACAGGTTCTCGGCATACTCGGCCGCTCGCTCCAGCGCCTCGCCCGCCTCGGCGATCGCGCCCGCCGCGCCCGAGATATCGCTCTCGAGCTCCGGGATCCGGTCGCGGACACGCTCGGCGGTATCGCGCAGCGTGCGAGAGAAGCTCGTGGCGTCGGCGGTGATGACCTGGATGTCTGCGTCGAGCCGTTCGGCGATCGAGGCCGTGCTGTCCACGGCGTCGTTGGCCCGTGCGATCAGGTTCTGGATCTGCGCCACCTGCGTGGGCCCGAAGCCCGCGTCGGCCAGGAAGCTCGGCACCGCGACGCCCGCGTCGAGCGTGCCGCCCTCGGCCAGCGTGCCCGCATCGGCCGTGCCCACGCTCGCGATGTTCAGGCTGCTGCCGCCGCCGAGCAGCGGGCGGACCAGCACGAAGGACGCGTCGCTGTAGAGCGGCTGATCGGCATTGATCCTGACCCGGACATCGATCGCCTCGGCGGCTCCCTGCGCATCACGAACGAAATCGACGCCCGTCACGCGACCGATCGGCTGGCCCCCGAGCGTCACGGTCGAGCCGGGCGAGACGCCCGCTGCCCCGCGATCGATCCCGAACCGGACGGTGTACGCCGTCGTCGAGCCGATCTTGTCGAACGTCCCCGAGATGATCGCGCTGATGAGCAAGAAGCCGACGAGCCCCAGCAGCAGGAACGCCCCCGCCGCCGTGTTGGTTGCCGATTTGGACCGCTTGGCCATCGCCGAGGCTCCCGGAGTCAGGAATAAGCCTAGCCGCGCGTGGGCTCGACGCTCGGCACCACCTCGTCGGCGATCACGCCACCCATGAGATCTTCAGCGTAGCTGGTCTCGGCGCGCCGTTCGGTGATCGGCCCCTCGGCATCGCCGCGCAGGAACTGACGGATCAGCCGCTCGTCGTCCGCGAGCCCGCCGAGATCCGCCTCGGGCGTGTCACGAACGGTCTCGAACCACCCTCGGGTCTGCACCGTCAGCATCCGGCCCTTGTCGAGCATGGCCATCCGGTCGGCGATCGCGAAGGCCGAGTCCATCTCGTGCGTGATCACGACGCTCGTCACCCCCAGCTTCTTGCTCAGGTCGATGATCAGCCGGTCGATCTCGGCGCTGGTCACCGGGTCAAGCCCGGCGCTCGGCTCGTCATAGAACAGGATCGTCGGGTCGAGCGAGAGCGCCCGCGCCAGCCCGGCACGCTTCTTCATCCCCCCAGACATCTCGGCGGGAAACTTGTCCGCGTGCTCGCGCAGGCCGACCTGCTCGAGCTTGATCTTGACCTGGATGTCGATGATGTCCCGGTCGAGGTCGGTGTGCTCCTGCAGCGGGAGGGCGACGTTGTCGGCGATGGTCATCGAGTTGAACAGCGCCCCGGACTGGAACAGCACGCCGATCTTCTTTCGCACCTCATTGAGCTCACGCTCGGGCATCGAGCAGATGTTCTTACCCAGAAGCTCGATCGAGCCGTCGGTCGTCGGGACCGAGCCGATCATCATGCGCAGCGTGGTAGATTTCCCCGAGCCCGAGCCGCCCATGACCACCATCGTCTCGCCCGGGTAGACATCGAGATCCAGCCCATCGATCACGGTCTTGTCGCCGAACTTCTTGACGACACCCCGGCAGCGGATGACCGGCTGCGGTTCGCTGGCGGGCCCGGCTGACACGGCTGCGGTCACCCGCCGTCCCCGGTCGCAGTGTCACTCTCGGGATCGTCCGCGAGCGGCTGGCCGTCGGCCGCCGTGTCCTCGTCGCTGCCCGGGGAGGCGTTCGATGCCGTGCTTTCGATTTCGACCAGCCAGTAGAGTTCACCTTCGGGTGTGATGATCGCAAGGTTTTCTAGCTGCGGCAGGGGCATGTTGATGTCATAGACATTCCGCTGCTGCCTGCTGAGTGAATCGCTGGTGATGAACAGCATGATGCCAATGCCGTCGGCAAACTCCACCGGCACCGGCTGGGCGTTCTCGCCGTAGAGGCTATCGATAACGGTGATGGCCTGGCTGAGCTGCGCCTCGTTCTCGACAATCCCGGCGACTGAGGACAGCATGCCGCTGATCGATTCGGGGATGCCTTGGAACTCCTTGCCCTGCTCGGTAAGCCTGTCGCTGAACGGGCCAAGTGTTTGTTCGTCGAATGCCGCGGCCGAATCTGGGTTGAGAGCACCCCTGACCGCTGCAGCATCGCGTGCGATGATGTCTTGTATGATCGCATCCCGCTGCGCGAAGATCGCCACCCCACGATTGGTCCCGATCGCAAGGCCGATCCAGCCTATCGAGACAAGCAGACCGATGATGATGCCTGCGATCGCCAGCCCGGTCCCGCGCACGCGGCCGCCGCTCTTGGCGATGCCGATCAGCGCGAAGACGCCAAGCACGGATCCGATGCTGCTAAGTCCCGGCAGACAGCAGATCACGCTGAACACCAGCGACAGGATCGCCAGAACGCTCATCCGTCTATCAGCTGGCGGCGATGTGGCGTCACCGAACGATGCCGCTTGATCCGCGGCACCCGGGCCTTGTCCGAAGTTCTGGCTCTCGTGTCCGTAGGGGTTCTGGCTCATGCGTGCAGGCTATCGGGACCGGGACGGGCGGGCCACCGTAGCGGACTGCCTAGGCAGGCAGCGTCGCTCCGAGGCGATTGGCGCACTCGGCGATGATCTCGGCCGCCCGATCGAGTTCGTCCTCGGTGGTCTCGCGGCTCAGGCTCAAACGCACCGAACCGTGCGCGTACGACGGCTCGATGCCCATCGCCAGGAGCACCGGCGACGGCTCGAGGCTCCCGCTCGAGCACGCTGCCCCCGCCGAGGCGCACACGCCGCGTTCGGACAGCATCAGCAGCAGGGCCTCGGCCTCGAGCTTCGGGAAGCCGATGTTGGTCGTGTTCCAGAGCCGCGAGCCCGGCGAGAGCGGACCGTTGATCTTTGCCCCTGGCACCGCGGCGAGCACAGCCGACTCCAGCCGATCGCGCAGCCCCGCCAGCCGCTCGCGCTCGGATGGATTGTTCAGGAACACCCCCGCCTCCTCGCACGCCGCACCGAAGCCGAGGATGCCCGGCACGTTCTCCGTCCCGCCGCGTCGGCCGAGCTCCTGCGAGCCGGGCCGGACCACGCCCAGGCCGACGCCGCGGCGGACTACCAACGCGCCCACGCCCTTCGGCCCGTGGAACTTGTGCGCCGAACAGGTCAGCAGATCGATCCACGGCCCATCGTCATCGGCATGCTCGGGCGCCGCGCGGTCGCGCGTCCCGCTGGCGAAGTCGGTGGGCATCTTCCCGACCCACTGCGTGCCATCGACATGCAGCGGCACGCCGCGCTCGCGGCAGACGCGGCCCAGCGCCCCGATCGGCTGGATCGCGCCGGTCTCGTTGTTCGCCCATTGCACGCTGACGACCGCCACCCGCTCGTCGAGCAGCCCGTTCAGCCCATCAGGATCGACCACGCCGCTGCTGTCCAGCGGCAGGTGCCTGACCTCCACCGCGTCGCCGAGCGCGTCCAGCAGGTCGCGGATGGCCGCGTGCTCAACGGCGGTCGTGACCACAGCCGGACGGAACTCGGCCTCGGCGAAGGCCGGCGTCGCCAACCGGCCCCGGATCGCCAGCTCGATCGATTCCGTTCCGCCGCCGGTCAGCACGACCTCCCTCGGGCGGGCGTTGACCAGCGATGCAACCGCAGCGCGGGCGAGCTCCACCGCGTGCCTGACCGCCTGCCCCGGCCGGTGGATGCTCGACGGGTTCTGCCAGAGCTCTCGGCAGGCCCGGTCGACCTCGGCGCACACGGCCTCGCTCGGCCGCGTGGTTGCGTTGTGGTCGAGGTAGATCACGCCTGATTCTTGGCCGCCGCCCCCGCGAGCGATAAGCAGGCCGTCACTTGGGACGTGTCAGCAGCGCCCCACGGATCAGGCCGATCGTGCCGCTGGTCGTGCCCGCGGCCCGCTCGTGGGCCCGCACGCCCATCGCGCTGAGAACGCCGAAGCCCAGCGCGATCTCGATCAGAGCCCAGGCGACCAGCGGCGGCTCGACAGAGTGCTTGACCTGGCCCCCGGCCTGCGCGGCCGCGATCTCACTGAGCACGAAGGTGTGGATCGACTCAAAGTGATCGCTGACAGCCGCGTGGATCGCCGCGTCGTCCGTCTCGGTGATCGATTGTAGGATGATCCGGTAGGCCAGCGCCTCTTCGTCGCCCAGCGCGACCATCGGGTTGGACGCGAGCAGGATCTCAAGCCGCTGCGTTGGGCTTTCCGCTTGGTCCAGAGCGGTGCGCCAGATCGAGAGCGTCCGCTCGGCTGTCTGCTCGATCAGTGCGACGAACAGGTCGCGTTTTGAGTCGAAGTGTCGGTATATCACGGGCTCGGTAACGCCCGCCGCCTTGGCTAGTTCCGCCGTGGTCGTGCGGGCGTAGCCGCGCGAGGCGAACAGCGCCGTCGCGGTCTCGAGCAGCTGTGCACGCCGCTCGTCGGCTCGCAGCCGCTTGCGTGCGGTCGGTTTCGGTGGCATCGGCGCCCGTTCCTTCCACGGAGCATCCGCCAGCGATGCCCCCCAAGCGGGCACTTTATCGCGAAGGATGCTCTGGCGCGACCGGCACCGGGTCGTAGCCCCCCTTGCCGAACGGGTGACACCGCAGCAGTCGCCGCACCGCCAGACGCCCGCCGCGCCACGCGCCGTGCTCGCGCAGGGCCGAGATCGCGTAGACGCTGCACGTCGGGTGGAAGCGGCACTGCCCACCCAACAGCGGCGAGAGCGTGAACTGGTAGACCCGCACGCCCAAGATCAGCAGCCGCGCTGCAAGCCCGGGGCGCCTCATGGCTCGGCCCGTTCGCCCGACCCCTCGCCGACCGGGTCGCTGGGCGGTTCGAGACGGCGAGCCAGGCTCAACAGCGCTGCCTCAAGCATCGCCTGGTACCGGCCTGCCCGCAGCGGCTCGTGAGCGCGGACGGTGATGACCACATCGAGCATCGGCCGGGCTTGGGGCCACGCCGCCGCCACGTGGCGAAAGGCGTCGCGCAGCCTGCGCTTGATCGCGTTCCGCCGGACCGCGCCCCCGGCCCTGCGGCCGACGGACAGCCCGAGCCGAGGCCTATCGAGCCCATTGGGTATCGCCAACACGGTCAGGGGTCCCTTGCTGGCCCGATGCCGCGAGCCGTAGACAGCCCGAAATTCGAGCGCATGCCGGAGCCGGTGCGCCCTGCGATAGACCGGACGCCCACGGGTGGGCGGTCCAGACATGTCGCCGGAGGCCGGGGTGCTCATGCTTAAACGGTAGCCGCCCCGCCACGCGATGCGCTGCCGACGATCGACCTGGGTCTGGATGGGGACCAGACCGGTGCGAGCCCGAGCAGCAAGCAGAGGCAGCCGCCGCCGATCAGCCACAGACGGCTACGCGGTCCCGTAGCCCAGCCGGCTAGGCGTGACCGATCGGCGTGGTGGGCCGGGGGCGGAGGGCGCTCGGTGCGCTCCGGCTCGAGCATCGCAAACACCGAGGCGCTGGCGCGTCCGGGATCGACGCGGGGCTCGCCCAGCGGCTCCAAGCCCTCCGGCACCTCGTTGAGCTGCATGATGCGCAGCTGCTGGATCGCCCCAGCATCGCCCTGTTCGAGGGCGTGCAGGTACGCCTCGTGCCGAGCAAGCCGGTCCGCCCGCTCACGCTCAGCGGCCAGGACTACGTTGCGCTGCCAGACGGCGTCTGCCATGTCCTCTGCTGCGGGGATCAACATGGCCGTCGCGAGCGCACCGATCCCCGCCAGCAGGAACCACCATCCGGGCTCGAACAGGCCCGGGAGCGCATCCATGCCCCGCGGCGCGGGCGGTTCGGCCGGTGTTCCCTGTGTGTGAGACTCGGTCTCGGTCAAGCCGTGCATCCCGGTGGCATCGGCAGCCCGACCATCTTGGCTCAACTTCTGTGATTCTGGGTTCTCAACAACGCGTTCTCGAAGGCGGAGCCGGACCGGTCCCGATCGGCGGGCCAATGATCCCATACCAGCGCGGGCGGCACCGAGGCCGCCTCGCCGACGCAACCGATCACTCCGAACGCTTCGTACGGAAAGGACACCCCATGGATGACTACCGAGAGCACGGCCGGGAGCAGGGCCGGCACGGAAACCGACGCCGAGGCCTCCCCCTGAGCGAGCTCGACCCGGCGCTGACCGAGAAGTCGCGCCTCGTGATCGGCGCGGCCATCGAGGTTCATAAGGCCCTCGGCCCCGGCTTCACGCGGGACATCTACCTCAACGCACTCCGCCACGAGCTGGGCGAGGCCGGACTCGAGTACGAGCTCGATGTCGAGTTCGAGGTCGTTTACAAGGACCAGGACCTCGGCGGCGTGACAATCGACATCTTCGTCGCCGAGCGGTTCGCGGTCGAGATCCTCGCCCGTCCCGGCCAGATCGGCTCGCTTGAACGGCTGGCGCTGCGCTCGAAGCTGCGGGCTGCGGACGTCGAACTCGGACTGATCATCAACTTCGCCGAACGCCGGCTCAAGGACGGCCTCGTCCGCGTGCTCAACCCAGAGAAGCTCAACCTCCAACGCGACGACCATCACGACGAACACCACGACGGGCACGGGCACGACGACGAGGACGACGACCACGGCGACGACTGAGTCGCCCGGGAGCCCCCCATGGCCAAGCTCAAGCTCTCGCCCATCGCCGTCATTACGAAGCTGACCGTCGCCGGCGTCGTTGCGCTAGCGGGCCTGTTCGGGTACCAGTTGCTGCGGGCCGATCTCGCCGCCGAGGTCTACCGCGACCGGCTCGAGGGCCTCGCGAGCGAGTACGAGGCGCTCCGCGGAACGTTCAACGAGGTTGTGGCGCAGACGGCCGTCACCGAGCTGCTGGTCGAGGACGAGGCCCTTCGGGTTAGGATCCGCAACGCTGCGGGCGAGCTGGCCACGCTCGAAACGCCCTTCGATCCGAATGACGAGATCCACGTCGACTACGTCATCGTTGACGGGCGGCTCTTAATCCGCCGGATCTACGACGACCAGACCCCGCCGGCCGAGGCGATGCTGATCGATCCCTCGCTCGCGTCGATCGACTGGGACGCCGTCGGCACGCGCCACGGCACGACCATCTACCGCGCCCTCGATGAGGGCCGCTGGGTGATCTCCGTCTCGGCCAACGGCTCGCTCGACCTGGCGCGCATCGGCCCAAGCGAGCCGATCGAGCTCGCCGAGCAGCCGCCCGTCCGCGAGTACGACGAGATCCGAGGCGAGGCCAAGACGGCGATCGACGGCATCGGCCCGGTCGATGTTTTCGGCCGCCTGCTCTTCGGCGAGCGCGGGGAAGCGTCGCCTGCGGCCCAGCTTCCGGCCCAGTCTCCGGCCCAGTAGCTGCCAGGGCTTGTCTCCAGAGCTTTCTTGCACAGGCGTGTCGTGTCTGCGTGCGCGTGCCGCATGGGTTCCCGCAGCCGGGCGTGTGCCCGACGCGAGAACACGCGGAAACACGCACCGCACGAAGGAGACACGCCATGCAGTCAAGCACCACGAACGGCACGATCAGGGCCACACTCGCCATCGCCGCGATGACCTCGCTCGCCGGAGCCGCAGCCGCCGACCCGATCGACGGCGACTACTCCGACACGCCGCTCTGCGACAACCACGGCCCGCTCCAGGCCGTCGAAGAATTCGGAAACCCGAGCGCCTTCCAGCCCAGCCAATGGATCGAGCACGCGTTCACCATCACCGACGAGACAGCCTGCTCCGTGACCGATGACCCGACCATGCCCAACGCCCTCGTCCAGATCACCAACCTCACCAGCCGCACCCTCGACAACCTCTTCTACGTCGGCGACCCGGAGACCCGGTTCAGCAACGTCGACGGCAACGGCTTCGGAGCGGGCACGCCCAGCGTCCCGGGCCTGGCCTTCCGCATCGACTCGGTCGGCGCGAACCAGAACCTGATCTTCGAGAGCGGCACGTTCAACGGCCTGTTCGAGCCGGGCGAGACATGGCAGTTCATCGTCCAGGACTTCGAGAACGCCGCCGGCACCACCCCCGACCTGTTCTTCTCGGTCGGCATGGCCGGCGACTCGATCGGCATCACCAACTCCTCGGCCAGCATCGTCCGCATGGTCCCCTCGCCGGGCACGGCCGCCCTCGCCGGCCTCGGGCTGGCCTTCGCCGGACGCCGGAGGCAAAAAAACTCGTGATTCTCGCGCGAACCTTGTCGGGTCCGCGAGCGAATGACGAATAAGACAGCGGCGGGAACGGTTCCCACACCAGACCCCCTGCGAAAGAACGAACGGCCGACACGGACGACGGCCAAAGACAGCAGAATCATCTCTCAGTCTCTCTCCTCCACGCGACCCGGTGCGTTCATTCGCACCGGGCCGCGTTTTTTCGTGGGCCGGCAGACTCCGCGATCTACGATCCACGCCCGCCACCAGATCGGGCAGGAGATCAGCATGGCCGAGACGCCCCGCAGCACAGACAACGCCACCCCCGCGACCGCAAAGTCGATGGACGACATCATGGCCCTGTGCAAACGCAGGGGCTTCGTCTACCAAGCCTCAGAAATTTACGGCGGGATCAACGGCTTCTGGGACTACGGCCCGCTCGGCGCCCAGCTCAAGAAAAACATCCGCGACGCCTGGTGGCAGGACGTCGTGATGAACCCCTGCCGCGGCATGCCCGGGCCCGACGGCAAGCCGGTCCGCATCGTGCCAGTCGACACCTGCATCATCCAGAACCCGAAGGTCTGGGAGGCCAGCGGCCACGTCGGCGGGTTCAACGATCCGATGGTCGACGACAAAGAGACCAAGCAGCGGTTCCGGGCGGATCATCTTGTCGGGTTTGGTCGCAAGAATGGTGAAACTTGGGCTCACAAGTCAGAGACCGTTACCAAGGATGGCAAGACGAGTCTTAAAGGCGCGGTCGGTGGTGTAATCCCAAGCTTCACTCTTGTTGCATCGAATGTATTTGATGCGGTGTCACAAATCAGCGACGACAAGAAGCTGCGAAAGCAACTTGGCATCAAGTCCTTTGAAGTTGAGCCGGCGCCGGGCCCTCTCAACCCTGTGCGAATTGACATGGGACATGGGCTCGAGGAATTCATGGTCTTTGAAGTCGATCTACCGATTCAAGAGCAATTTGCGGCGCTGATACCGTCGCCATTTACAGGCAAGGCCGGTTCGCTGACACCGCCCCGCGCGTTCAACCTGATGTTCAAGACCTTCGTCGGCGCAACATCCAGCGAGACCGACGACAACGCCGCCTACCTCCGCCCCGAGACGGCCCAGGGCATCTTCATCAACTTCAAGAACGTCATCGACACCACCCGCGTCTCCGTCCCCTTCGGCATCGCGCAGACGGGCAAGGCGTTCCGGAACGAGGTCACGCCGCGGAACTTCACGTTCCGCAGCCGCGAGTTCGAGCAGATGGAGATCGAGTTCTTCTGCCACGAGGACGACGCCAAAGCCTGGTACGCCTTCTGGCGCGACTGGCGGATGCAGTGGTGGCAGGAGCTCGGCCTAGCCGGCGACAACCTGATCCTGCGCGAGCACGACAGCGACGAGCTGGCGCACTATGCCAAGGACGGCGCCGGCACGAGCGATGTCGAATACAAGTTCCCGTTCACGGCTCCGGGCTTCGGCGAGCTCGAAGGCATCGCTCACCGCAGCAACTACGACCTGGCCGCCCACCAGAATCACCCGGATAGCACGACCAAGCTCGAGTACTTCGATACGGTTCTTCAGGGGCAGCTCCAAGCCGAGGGCCTGCCCAAGGACGAGATCGCAAAGAAAAGCAGGTACCTGCCGCACGTGATCGAGCCGAGCGCCGGACTCGACCGGGGCGTCCTGGCGATCCTGTGCGAGGCCTACACGCCCGACCCGGAACGCGCCAGCGGCGTCTACATGAAGTTCCACCCGCGCATCGCGCCGATCAAGGCGGCCGTCTTCCCGCTGGTCAACAAGGACGGCATGCCCGAGAAGGCCGCGGAGCTCAGGCAGCAGCTCGTCGCCCGCTTCGGGCACCTGGGCATGATCGAGACCGACGCGAAGCAGTCGATCGGCAAGCGCTACGCCCGCATGGACGAGGCCGGCTGCCCGTACTGCTTTACGATCGATGGCGAGACGCTGGATTCCGCTTCGGAGCACTTCGGCACCGTCACCGTGCGCGACCGCGATACGGCCGGCCAGGAGCGCATCCCGATGACCGAGGTGCCGGTCTTTCTCTCAGAAAAGCTCGCCCTCGCCTGATCGCTTGCTCGGGTCGTCGAGCCGGAGCTCGGCCCGACCTTCTGGATCCAACCGTCTGGACCCAACCATCTAGACATGACCGCCCGGATCCGGTTGTGGTAATGCTGCCCTTGTCGGGCCGTGCGCGAAAAGTCCGGAAATCCCGTGATGGATGCGGAACCTGCTAGGCCCGGCGGTGTCTGACATGCGGGACCCTCTCTTCTCCACCGCCCGGGGCGCTGCACCGCTCTGGGCGGTCTTCGTTGGTATCCCCGTTCCTGGTGGCCACAAGTCTGATCCCGAACAAAAGCACGCCAGTATGCTCCCGGATCCCAATGGCTGCCAAGCCGATCCTCGGACGGGTCGATAGTGCAACGGGCCAGTGCAGGCGTCTGCCGGAGCCCGGGGGACCCGAGTTTGCCAGCCGCACCGCTCCCGGATAATGAGGCAGCACGCCTAGAAGCACTGCGCGCGCTCCGTGTCCTGGACACCGAGCCCGAGGAGGTGTTCGACGAGATCACGGCCCTCGCGGCTGATCTCATGCAGACACCGGTTGCGGTCGTCAGCCTCGTCGACTCCCAGCGGCAGTGGTTCAAATCCTGCTTCGGTCTCGATGCGAGCGAGACATCGCGCGACCACGCGTTCTGTGCGCACGCGATCCTCGACACCGAGCCGACCCTCATCGAGGATGCCTCGGCCGATCCGCGGACAGCGGACAACCCGCTGGTCACCGGGGAGCCGGGGATCCGGTTCTATGTCGGTGTACCGCTGAGGCTCAGCTGCGGTGAAGTTGTTGGCACGCTCTGCGTCATCGGTTTCGAGCCGCGCTCGGCAGACCCTGCCGCCGTCGAGCGCTTGCAGGGCCTGGCGCGCATCTGCGCACGCACGCTCGAGATGCGCCGCTCAGCGCAGCGCTTCGAGCGGGCCGAGTCTGAGTTGCGATCCGTCCAGGATGTCTCGCCGGTCGCGATGTTCACACTCGATCCGATCCGCGATGAGCGGACACGCATCGTCGATTACGCGATCCGCGGTGTGAACCGTGCGGCCTCGACGCTCACGCGCAAACCGATCAGCAGCGTCTGCGGCGCGACGCTCTTCCGGAGCATGCCCGGCTTTCTCGATACCCAACTGGACAAGATGCTCGGATGGGCCGTTTCCACCGGGGAGGCTTCGCAGCAGGATTTCGACTACGAGGACTCCCAGCGCCAGGCCGGGTACCGCTGCCGCGCCGTCAAGTTCGGTCAGGGCGTCGTCCTGACGATCGACGACATCTCCGAGGAGCGCCGCCAGAAGCTCGAGCTCGAGAAGAACCAGCAGCTGCTCGAGCAGACCGAGCGTGTCAGCGGGGTCGGCGGCTGGTCGTACGATTTCGTTCGCGATCAGCTGTATTGGACGCCGCATATCTACGCGATGCACGAGGTCGACCCGGACTACGTCCCCGAGGTCGCCAACGCCGTCGACTTCTACGCACCATCATCGCGGCCGATCATCGCCGCCTGCATCCAGCGGGCCCTTACACATGCTGAGCCCTTCGATGTCGAGCTGGAGATCATCACCGCCAAAGGCCGCCGAGTCCCAGTCAGGGCGGTGGGCCAGCCCGTCTTCGAGGACGGCTACCCGGTACGCGTGGCCGGATGTTTCCAGGATCTGACCGAGATGCGGGCCAAGCAGATCGAGATGGACCGCAACAGCGCGATGCTCGAAGCGATGATCCGCACCTCGGATGACCTGATCTTTGTCAAGGATACCGAGGGGCGTTTCTTGTACGTCAACGCCGCTTTCGAACGCTTCGTCAAGCGTCCGTCATCGGAGATCCTCGGGCTGAGCGATAACGACATCCTCGAGCCCGAACTCGCGGCGCTGTGCAGGCAAGGCGACCGCGAGGCGCTGACGCGTGACACAAACGTCGAGCTCGAGGAAGAGGTTCGCACCAAGGAAGGCACAGTCCATTTCTTGACCTCGAAGCAGCCATACCGCATGCCCGGCGGCGAGATCATCGGTGTGTTCGCCGTATCGCGCGACATCACCGCCCTCAAGCGGAAGACATCGGAGCTCGAGCGCGTCAAGACCAGGCTCCAGGCCATTACCGATGCTTCGCACGACGTCATCTATGTCAAGGACGCAGAGGGCGTGATCGAGTTCTCGAACCCCGCGCACGCGCGTGTACTCGGCCGGCCGCTGGCTGACCTGCCCGGCACACGCGAGTACGACATGTACGATGACACGACAGCAGCCAAGCTCCGCGAGCAGGATCTCCAGGTCATCCGCACCGGCGAACCGATCCTGTTCGAAGAGACTGTCCCTCTGCCCGGCCTGGGCGAGTCGAGGACCTTCCTGACCTCGAAGCACCCGCACAAGCTCGAAGACGGGCAGACCGTCGGCGTGCTGGGTATCGCCCGCGATGTGACCGACTACCGGCGCGCGCTCGATGCAGCCCGGTCGAGCGAGGCACGCCTGAACTTTGCCATGCTCGCCGCCAACGAGGGGCTCTGGGACCGGAACCTCGCGGATAACTCGGTCTACTACGACGCCACCTGGTACACCATGCTCGGCTACGAGGCCTGGGAGCTGCCGGAATCGATCGAGACATGGGAACAGCTGTGCGACCCGCGGGATCTTGATCGCGCAAAAGAGGCGATCGAGGCACATATTCGCGGTGAAACGCCCCGCTACTCGTGTGAGATCCGACTGCGCTGCAAGGACGGTATCTACAGGTGGGTGCTCGATGTCGGCGAGATCAGCGAGCGTGATGACGCCGGTCGGCCGACTCGGATGATCGGCGTCCACATCGACATCGATCAGCGCAAGCGCGAGCGCGATCGGCTCGAGACCGCCCTCGTGTCGGCCCGGCAGGGGATCTGGGAGTGGAACCCCGTCGATGAAACCTGTTACTTCGACGACCAGTGGTACCGCGTGCTCGGATACGAGCCCGGTGCCATGGAGATGAAGATCGCCACTTGGGACTCGCTCTGCCATCCCGATGATCTCAGCCGCGTGCAGGAGTCGCTCGGCGACTACCTCGAGGGCCGCGCTGAAAGCTATGCCGTCGAGCACAGGCTCTGGACCAAGTCCGACGGCTGGAGGTGGGTGCTCGGGACGGGCACGATCACCGAGCGGGACAAAGAGGGCAGGCCCGTACGGATCGTCGGCGTGATCATCGATATCGACGATCGGCAGGAGGCCTCAGACCGACTCAGCCAGGCGCTCATGGCCGCCGAGCAGGCCAACGCCGCCAAAACGCAGTTCCTGGCCAATATGAGCCACGAGATCCGCACGCCGATGACGTCGATCCTCGGCTACACCGAGATCCTGCTGTCCGATGGCGCTGAGCTGGACGCCGAGAAGCGCAGCGAGTCGATGCGCACGATCCACCGCAACGGCACCAACCTTCTCACGCTGATCAATGACATCCTCGATATCTCCAAGATCGAGGCGGGCAAGATGAGCCTCGAGCGCATCGAGACCGATATCGTCGCGCTCTGCCGCGAAGTGACCCAGCTGATGCGCGTCCGCGCAGAGGGCAAGGGCATCGATCTCAAGGTCGCGCCCTACGGCGAGTGCCCGGTCGAGATCGCCTCCGACCCGGCCAGGCTCCGCCAGATCCTGGTCAACCTCGTCGGCAACGCCGTCAAGTTCACCGAGACCGGCTCGGTGCTCGTCCGCGTTCGGCCCGGAGACGAGCGCGCCTCGCTGCGCATCGAGGTCGAAGACACCGGCGTCGGTCTCAGCGAGTCGCAGCTGGAATCGCTCTTTCAGCCCTTCCAGCAGGCGGATGCCTCCATGTCGCGCCGGTTCGGGGGGACAGGACTGGGCCTCTCGATCTCGAAGCGGCTCGCCGAGCTGCTCGGCGGGAACATCTCTGTTGCATCGAGCTACGGCCAGGGAAGCACGTTCACGCTCGAGCTCGGGCTTGAGGACCAGGCCGATCTCCGGTGGAGGGCTGTCGCCGATTGGCCAGATGCCAGCGAGCTGGGAAGCGGGACCGAACACCCTGGGGTCGACCTCGGGCCCACGCCGGCACTGCAGGCGCGCGTGCTTCTGGCAGAGGACGGCCCCGACAACCAGCGGCTCTTGACCTTCCATCTGACCAAAGCGGGCGCGGAGGTCTCCGTGGCACGCAACGGCTTGGTGGCCCTTGAGCAGATCGAGCAGGCCGAACTCGAGGGACGACCCTTCGAGATCGTCCTCATGGACATGCAGATGCCCGAGATGGACGGCTACACCGCCACGCGGACACTCCGTGAGCAGGGCTGCACGCTGCCGATACTCGCCCTGACCGCCCATGCCATGGACGGCGACCGGGAACGCTGCCTCGAGGCCGGCTGCGACGACTTCGTCACCAAGCCCGTCACCCGGGCGACGCTGATCCAGGCCTGCCTCGCGTGGCTCGGCCGGACCGGCGGCCGTGGAGACGCGAGCGGCCCCGCCCAGGCGGCTTAACACGGGCCAGGGCAGCCTTTCAGAGCCTCTGCGGGCCTCCTGATCCGGCTTGAGACGCGCTCCGGTGGCATGTCTTGCACAAAATAAGTAAACACTAACTTTTTGGCCCGATCCTGCAATACCGCTCCGGCTGGTCCGGTTGGCATCTGCGTTCGTGCCGTGTTGGCCCGGACGGCAACAGCCTCATCCAACGCAGGCGAAGGAGACCTCGCATGACACGCCAAACCGATCGAAGCGTTTTCCACCGCACCGCGCCCCTCGCAGCCGCGACCGTGCTCGCTCTGGCCGGCGCCTCATCGGCCGTTTCGGCACTCGGGCAGGACGGCTCGGGCGCAAAGGTACACGAACGCCAAGCCGAGCGGGACCTCGAGACGGTCCGGACCATTGAAGAGTGGAACCTCGAGGGGCGATCCCGCCTTGCCCTCAAGGGCTACGACCCGGTCGGGTACTTCCCTGAGGGCGGCGGCAAGGCCAAGAAGGGCAGCGATCGCTACACGCTGACGCACCGGGGCGTGACGTACCGCTTCGCTTCCGCCGCGAACCGTGATCTGTTCCGGGCCGCTCCGGACAGGTACGAGCCCGCCTACGGCGGCTGGTGCGCCTGGGCGATGACACGGGGGACCAAGACCGAGGTCGACCCCAAGAACTTCATCGTCAAGAACGACCGCCTCTTCGTTTTCTACAAGGGCCTCTTCGCCGACACCCGCGACGACTGGCGGAAGGGCAACCACGCGTCACTGGCGCGCCGAGCCGACGACAACTGGCGCGACATCTCCGAAGAAGAGCCGCGTCGTGTCCAGCTTCCGAGCGAGGACGGCTGAAGACTCGGTATCTCATTCTGTACGCGGCACATTCCAGGCCGAGAAAGCGAGCAGGCACGGCGCACGAACGCGCCGCAGCGATAGGAGCTGATGATGGAACTTCTTGAAACGATCCGCAGCGCGTTCCGCAGGGAGCGTACCCAGGCGATGGCCTCCGATGCGCGTCGCCGTCACCCGCCCAGCCAGGGCGCGGCCCTGCCGGTGATCGCGGGGCTGATGACCTACGGCGCATTCGCGACGGCGGCGCTGGGCCTGTGCGTCACGGCGTGGGCATGACCGTCTCTGGCGAAGCGTTGAGCATGGATTCTGCCGCCATCCTTCCGGCGACCATCGCGCCCTCGATCGAGCCGTGGGTGAGGTGGTCGCCGGTCACGTACACGCGTCCGCCGCGCTCGTACGTCGCGGCAGCGGGGCTCAGGCAGCGTTGGCCGGGGACAAATCTCGGCAGCGCCTGTCGGATGCGATACGTCCGCAGGGTCCGCCAACCGGAGACGCCGTTGCCCAGCCAGCCCGTGAGATGTGAGCGGACCGCCTGATCCAGCGAGCCGTCGTCCGCCAGGCGGGTCAGGTGAGAGGGATCCACGATGTTGGCGCACACCAGGGCCCTGCCCGACGGGGCGTACCTCGGGCAGGCCATGCTGGGCACGGCCAAGTGGTTGACTGGTCCGGTGCCTTCGCCGTCGAGCACCAGGATCGCTTCGCTGCCCAGTGATCCGAGCGTGGCAGGATCGGCGTCGAAGTAGACTGTGGCGGTCTCGCGGAATGGGACGGTGGGCTGCTCGCCGAAGAGCATCGCCTGGGCGCACCCATCGGTCGCCACGAGCACGCGGTCGACGGGCTCGGTCTCTCCCGAGGCGAGCAGCAGTTCGCCCGAGGCAGGATCGACGCGCGCCACAGGCGAATCGGTCAGGATCTCAACCCGACCGGTCTCCAGCAGCCCGTCCGCCAGCTGCGCGGGGATCGTCCCCATCCCTGTCGCGGGCAGCGTCGTCCGCCCGGTGGCGAAGTGCTTGTAGGTGAACTCGAACATCCGGCTGGAAGTCTCGAGCGAGCGGTCAAAAAAGACCCCCCCGAAGAAAGGGCGGAAGAAACGGTCCACGACTGAGTCGCTCATGCCCGCTTCGGTGAGCAGATCGATGGTCCGACGCTCGGGGCGAGCGTAGATCTGGTCGACGCTCAACCGGCGGATGCTCTGGTCGAGCAGCGCCAGCCGCGCTTTGTCGGCGAGGGTGGCGATCGGGCTGCCGAAGGCACGGACGGCGTCGATCGGGCGGCGGAACGGGTCGGCTACACGATGGAACGTGTCACGGAACCGGACAAGTGCGCCAGGATAGAACGGCTTGAGTTCGAGCGCCTCAAGGTCGAGCGCTTCGCTGGCTTCTTCGTAGGCGTCGAGGTAGACCTGGAACCCGCGGTCGAGCCTGTAGAGGCCTCGCTCGGTTTCCCAGAGATCTGTCCGCACCCTGCCGCCCACAGCGGAGCCCGCGCAGTGGATGCGGATGGACACGCCTTCGCGCACCAGCCGGCGCGCCGCGGCCAAGCCGCTGAGACCACATCCCACAATCGTGATCTGTCCATCAGATGACATGTCGCGCGACTGTAGACCCCCGTTTAGGGCTGACATTCTTGAGTCTTCGCGTTTTCCTCAGAGTGATCTGAGAACTACAATCCACTTGGATGGTATATACCAGCAACACACAGCCACCCGCAACTCCGCCATCGGCCCCTCCCCCGCCTGCCGATTGCTGTTGTTGCTGCAACTGTTCCAGTTGCTGTTGCGGCAACTGTTGTTGCACGTGCTGTTGCGGCTAACCCGGCCGCTGACACGCGTTGGTTCGAGTCCCGGTTCTGTCACTTCGGTGAAGATCTGTGGGCGCTCACCCCAAACGCATACCAGAACTTCTTGCTGCCGACCGAAGCGATCGCGAATGATCGTGGCGTGAGAGCGGTTCTCGAAATCGCTGGTCTGAGGATCGCGCGGGATTCGAAATTTTTTTTGTCGACCAGAGGGACACCATGGATCACGGCACACGTGTGTACAACGACATCTTCGAGATGCTCCCGAGCGAGGCGAACCCGACGCCGCTGGTGCGCATCAATCGCCTCGCGCCCGAGCCCGGTTTCACGATGCTGGCCAAGCTGGAATGGATGAACCCGTTCGGCTCGGTCAAGGACCGTGCTGCGAGCTACCTCATCCGTCAGATGGAGGAGGGCAAGGGGCTGCGACCGCGTGGTGCTGATGGCGTTGATGATTTCGGCAAGGGCCTGGTCGAGCCGACGAGCGGCAACACGGGGCTGAGTCTGGCGGGTCTGTGCGGGGTCAAGGGCTATCCGATGAAGGCGGTCGTGCCGAACAAGGTGCCGCTGGAGAAGAAGCTGATGCTCAAGCTCGCCGGGGCCGAGCTCGAGGTTGTGAACGACGAGTTGTGTCCGAGCCCGGGCATGGGCGAGGGCTCGATCAACCTGGCCAAGACCTATGCCCGGGCGCAGTCGCAGCGGTACGCGATGCCCAACCAGTACGAGAACGAGGCGAACGTGCGAGCGCACGTTGAGACCACCGGCCCGGAGATCTGGAAGCAGACCGCCGGCGAGGTCACGCACGTCTTCACGAGCCTGGGCACCTGCGGCACCGTCACGGGCCTGGCGAAGTTCCTGAAAGATAAGAACCCGGATGTCAAGATTGTCGCGGTTCAGCCCAGCGAGGGGCACGACGTGCCCGGCCTGCGGAACATGAGCCAGCTCGCGGTCAGCACGCTCTTCGACGAGAGCCTGATCGACGACCTGCTCGAGATCGAGTACGAGCTGGCATACACGCGGGCCTTCGAGCTCTTCCGGACGGAGGGGCTGCGTGCGGGGCCGAGCTCGGGGTTGATCTTCGAGGGAGCCCGGCGGATCGCCGAGCGTGACAAGTCGGGCATGGGCGTGATGATCTTCTGCGACGACGCGTTCAAGTACGCGGGCAATTTCGCCAAGCACATCCCCGAGCTGTCGGAAGGCACGACAGCGATGCACAAGTAATCGCACTCAGACGAACACACACGAGACACGATTCACATGCCGGGCGCCGCCCGGGAAGGACCGAACCATGAGCGAGTACGCGGATCCGAGCGTCCTGGTCAGCACCGACTGGGTCAACGAGCATCTGAGCAGCGGCATCAAGCTGGTCGAGGTAGATGTCGACACGCAGCAGTACGTCGCCGGGCACATACCCGGGGCTGTGGCGTTCGACTGGACGACCGAGCTGCAGGACCAGACCAGCCGCGACATCATCAGCAAGGAGAACTTCGAGAAGCTCCTGGGGAACGCAGGCATCTCGAACAGCGACGAGGTAGTGATCTACGGCGACAACAACAACTGGTTCGCTGCGTATGCGTTCTGGGTATTCAAGTACTACGGGCACGAGAATGTGCGGCTGATGAACGGCGGGCGCAGCAAGTGGCTGGACGAAGAAGAGAAGCCGCTGACGACCGACGTGCCTACGCCGACCCCAACGACCTACCGCGTCGAGGGCACCGACCCTTCGATCCGGGCGTTCGTGCAGGATGTGCTGGCGGCGAGCAAGGAGCAGACGGCCAACCTGGTTGACGTCCGCTCCGGCGATGAGTTCACGGGCAAGGTCATCGCGCCGCCCGGTATGAGCGAGACGGCCCAGCGCGCCGGGCACGTGCCCGGTGCGGCAAATGTGCCCTGGGTCAACGCGGTCAGCAGCGACGGTACGTTCAAGAGCCGGGCCGACCTTGAGAAGATCTATCTCTCAGATGCGGGCGTCGATCGCGGCAAGGACACGATCGCGTACTGCCGGATCGGCGAGCGTTCGAGCCACACGTGGTTCGTCCTGCGGTACCTTCTCGGGCTCGACAACGTCAAGAACTATGACGGTTCGTGGACGGAGTATGGCTCGATGATCGGTGTGCCGATCGAAAAGTAAGGCTTGCGCTCGCAGCGGATCGCTTTCCCGGGCCCCTCGCATGAGCGGGGGGCTCGTTCGTGCGCTAGAAACAGGCATGGACACGCTCGCGCGGATGACAACTGGGGATCTGCTGGATCGTTTGGCCTCGAAATCGCCCGTGCCGGGCGGTGGCGCTGTCGCGGGGCTGGTTGGTGCGCAGGCGGCGGCGCTGGCGCGGATGGTCGTCAGCTACTCGCTCGGCCGGCGTTCGTTGGCCGATCACCAGCGGGAGCTCGAAGGCGCCGCGCTCCAGCTCGATAACGCCCGGGGTGTGCTGCTTGCGCTGGCCGACGAGGATGCGCAGGCGTACGCAGCACTGAGCAACGCTTGGGGATCGCGTGGGGATGACCGCGCGGTGTTCGAGGCCGCGGTCCGATCGGCGATCCGCGTGCCGCAGGCGGTGGTCGCGGCGTGCGGCGACCTGCTGCGGTTGTGTGAGCGGCTAGGGCCGATCAGCAACCCCAACCTGCGAAGCGATCTGGTCGGCGCGGCGGTGCTGGCCGAGGCGTCCTCGGTCGCGGCTGGTCTGAACATCCGCGTCAACGCGTTGCAGCTCGCCGATGCTGCCGAGCGCGACGGCGTCCTGTCGTCGCTCGATGCGGCGCTGGTCGAGCATGCGGCGCGCCGAGATGCGGTCGTGCGTGTGTAGAATCTGGGTATGCCGGAACGGGCCCGTGTGAAGCCGGAGACGTTTGGTCACCTGTCCTCTGTGGGCGAGGTGATCGAGATGCAGCGCGAGATCAGCCGGGCAACAACCGAGAACGAGATCCTGCTGCCGTTCCTGCAGCGGTTCTCGACGCTCGCTGGCGCGACGCACGGGCTGAGCCTGCTGACCGAGGGGCTTGAGCCGGGTTCCTACCGGCCGATGGGCATCTTCGATCTCGATCCTTCACAGATGAGCCTGGCGTGGCTCGAGTCGAGTAGCCGCTGGAAGCTGCCGTTCGAAGATACGCCGGCGGTGCGATCCTCTGTGATCTCGCCGATGATCGAAACCGGTGCGCCGTGTCTTGTGCGTGGTGTGGCTGCGGATGACGATGCCGTGCTGCACGATTTGTACCCCGGCGACCGCGATCTTCTTGGTATCCCAGTCTACGACGCGGGCAGCATCCGAGAGTGGGTATTTATTCTCGGTCACGCCGGAGTGGTGATCGAAGAAGAGCGCCTGCGCAGCGGGATCGGCAATTTCAACATGATGATCCAGGGCCTGAAGCACATGCGGACGAGCCTGGAACTGAAAGAGATGCACGCCAAACTCGATGCGCAGATGTCCGAGATCGGCCGTGTGCAGCGGTCGCTGCTGCCGTCGTCCGGGCCCGACGACCCTCGCATCAGCGTTGTGACAAGCTATCAGCCGTGCGAAGCGGCCGGGGGCGACTACTTCGACCACCGCAGGTTCCCGAACCCGGCAGGCGGTGACGATCTCGTCGGCCTGATCATCGCGGACGTCTCCGGGCACGGGCCCGTTGCTTCGGTCACGATGGCGGTGTTCCGGACGGCGATGGCCGCCACGGCCCGGTACACGACAGAACCGAAACAGACCGTGCCGGATGTGAACGCCATGCTGTACGAGAGCGTTGAGCCGGGCACATTCGTGACAGCTTTCCTGGTCCTGATCGACCCAGCAAGCGGGCGGGGGACCTTCGTCTCCTGCGGTCACAACCCGCCGAGGCTGCGGCGTGCGTCTTGCGTGATCGAGACCCTTGACGGTGACGGCGGCCCGCCGCTGGGCATCCTGCCCACGATGGAGCCGTTCGGCGAGCCATTCACGATGAGCCCGGGGGATCTGTTGGTGCTCTATACCGATGGCATCACCGAAGCGTTCAGCCCCGAAGACGAGCTGTTCGGGACCGAGCGCCTCGATGCCGCGATCGCGCTGGGTGAGGGGGACCCTGAACGCACACGGCGTGCGATCCTGGCCGCGGTCGATGCGCACGCCGCGGGCCGGCCGCGTGACGACGATCAGACGCTGCTCGTGATGCGTTACAACGGCCCGGGCGGTTGAGGGCCGCATGGGGCGTACGGTCCATCTGGAGTGGTTCGATCGGCCCGGCCCGCGTGCGGGCCACCGCGACGCCCGGCCCGCGGATCGCGGCCTGCGGTTCGAGTGCACGCAGTGTGGGGCGTGCTGCACCGGTGCACCGGGCTACGTTCGGTTTACAGACGAGGAAGCCGACGCGATGGCCGCGAAGCTCGGGCTGGATCGGGCCGCGTTTGTCGAGCGCTTCACGCACGACACGCCAGCGGGACGCAGCCTCCGTGAACGGAAGACACGCTTCGGCTACGACTGCGTCTTTCTTGATCGCGACGCGGTGCCGGGCAAAGCGGTGTGCGGCCTGTACGACGCCCGTCCGATGCAGTGCCGCACGTGGCCGTTCTGGAAGAGCAACCTGTCGGGCGAGCGCGCGTGGCAGGGAGCGTCCAAGGGCTGTCCGGGGATCGATCGCGGCGAGCGGGCGACCGACCCGGCGGCGATCCGTGCGCAGCGCGACGCGGTGCCGATGTGAACACCGAGGCGAGCGGCGTGAACGGGTCTTCGTATAGCGCGCGGCTGCTCGCCGGGCTGACGCCCGATGTGTTCCGAGGATGGCAGCGGGCGTCGCGCGACCCGCGGATCGATGGGGCGATCCGGGCGATCCACGCTGCTATCGAAGAAACCGTGGCCCGAGAGCGCCCGGTCTGTACTGCCTCGGCGCGCTGCTGTCACTTCGCGCGTACCGGGCACGCGCTGTTTGTCACTGGGCTGGAGGCGGCATGGACTCTGGATCGGATCGCCCCGGAGTGGATGCCGACCGATGAACGGCTCGGCGATGCGGAAGCGGCCGGGTCCTGTCCGCTGCTGTCGGACGCCGGGCCCGCCAGGCCCGTCGGGGCGTGCGGGGTGCACGCGGTCCGGCCCTCGGGGTGCCGGGTCTATTTCTGCGATCCGACAAGGTCGGCGATGGTGACGGAACTCGCCCAGCACGCGGCCGACGCGGTACGTTCGCTGCACGACCGCTTCGGTGTGCCGTACATGTACGCCGAGTGGCTGACGCTGCTGCGCGGGTTCGTCGGCTCGGGTATGGACCTGATGCCGACACGCCCCGAGCCTGGGCTCGAGGCAAGCGGGCGTGGCTGCGTGGACGCGGTGCCGCTGACGATCAGCCCCGCTCGCGGTGGGTGAGCTTCAGCCGGATAAGACGTTTGAGTGCGCTGCCGTCTGGCGTGACGCCCCTGGGCAGTGGCGGGGGTGGGCCTGCGAGCCCTTCGAGGAAGCCACGGAGGGTCGAGGCGTGCTTCGTGGGCGAGAGCCCGGCGAGCCTGTGGGCCCAGAGCCAGCCCAGCACAGCGCCGCGAACGCCCGAGCCGCGCTGGCCGTGGCGCTTGCAGAGCCAGACCCAGTTGCGCGTCGAGCGCCGCAGCCAGGCCCTGCTCTTGGTCTTGGCGATCGGCGAATCGTGCCAGACGTAGCAATCGGCGGCGAAGGCGACCTCGCGGCCCGAGGCCAGCAGCGTCAGCGCTAGGTCGGTGTCGTTGCGGTACAGGAAGTAGCCGGCTTCGTACCCGCCGACGGCGTCCCACGCGTCGCGGCGGACGAGGTTGCCCGAGCCCATGTCGGGCCAGGCCCCGAGGCTGTCTCCGGGAGCGACGGTGTGCTCAAACGGCCACTCCCACCGCTTGGTCCGAGGGTGGCGACGGTGGAGCATGACCGCAGCGAACTCGGGCCGGTCGGCCATGCGTCCGAGCGCCGCGGCCAGCGCACCCGGCACGGGCCATGCATCGTCGTCAAGGATGAGGACCACCTCGCCCGACGAAGCCTTCACGCCCCGGTTGAAGCCCTCGACGCCGAGGTTTTCCCCCGTTTTGACGAGCATGACGCCCGGGAAGCGCTCGCGGAGGGTGGTGGGCGTCCCGTCGGTGGAGCCGTTGTCGACAACGATAATCTCGGCGCGGCTGGCGATCTCGTCTTCGTAGAGACGCGCGAGCGTACGCACAAGCTGGCCGGCGCGGTTGCGCGTCAGGATGATGACCGAGAGCGTCGGGAGATCGGCGGGCGGACCCGCTGGCTCGCCTGAAGTGCCACCGGCAGCGGGATTGGCTTTGGCAGGAGCTCTCGCGCTTGGTGGTGGTGGTGCGAGTGTGCGGGTGTCATCGAGTGTTGGGCTCGCGGGGGGCGCGGGCGGTCGGAGTGCGATCCGGACCGCCGCGGCGGTGCCGCGCCAGGTGATGTTGAGCAGCGCGGCAAGCCGGTCGAGCGTCCGCATGCGCGAGACGGTGAAGCCGATCGGCGAGATCGCGAGCACGATCCTGCCGTCGCACCAGGCGTGCGGGGGCGCCTTGGCGTTGACGATCGCGATCGCTGCCGGCGGCGTGAACGGGACGCGCAGCAATCCCGAGAGGGCCTCGATCGATCGCTTGCCGGTGGGCAGCGCCTTGCGCGAGACGCTTAGGCCGTGCTTCTCGAGCGACTTGGTCAGCGTGATAGCGGCGGAGGGCGTGAGCGGCGCATCCTGATGGATGACCGCGATCGGCTGCGCACTCGCGGGGATGGTCGGCGCGATCGCGTCCAGCGTCGTCAGCAGCCGGTGCGCGGGCCACGTTCGGCCGACCGCGAGCCGGGCTTGATCGGGTCGGCCGGCCATACGACCGGCGGCAGCATCGATCAGTCCGATGACGTGCAGCCGTGCCAGGTCGTCGCGGCCCACGAGCGTTTGTCCGACGGCGAGGACAACCTCGCGCCAGGCGCGGCGGAGTCTGGCGCGCACGCCCAGTCCGGCGATTTGCGCAGGCACGATCCAGTTGCGCGCTTCGTAGTAGCGCGCCCAGGTCTTGAAGCGGTCGAAGCGCGGGTGCTGGCAGCGGGCCTTCGGCGTGGCGAGGATCGGTCGCCCCGTCGCCTCTCGCAGGCGCAGGCAGAACGCGACATCGTCCGAGTGCAGGAACAGGTCCGGCAGCAGGCCACCCGCGGCGACCGCGTCGGTGGGCACGAGCAGGCAGCAGGCCGCGGCGTAATCGACCTCGATCGGGCGGTCGCCCGGTGGGGCCATCGCGACCAGCCGACCGCTGGCCTGGTCGAGCGTGCCGCCGGTCTCGAACGGCGTGTCGGTGCCCGGCGCGATGATGGCGGCGCCGACGGCGGCGACGGGTCCGTGGGCGGTCGCGGTCTCAACGAGCGCCCGCAGGCACCCCGGCCCGACGCGCGCGTCGCTGTCGATCAGCCAGAGATGATCCGAAGCCTGCTCGGCGGCCAGCGCGGCTCGGATGCCGGCGTTAAACCCGCCGGAGCCGCCGGCGTTCTCGTCGAGGCGCACGATCTCGATGGCCAAGGCGGGCTCGAGCGCGGTCATAGCTTCTCGGACCGAATCGTGGGCATCGATCGGTGGCGCAGAGCCGTTGTCGACGATCACCAGCCGCAGGTCGATGCCGGTCCGGTCGAGATGGGTCAGGTCGATTAGGAGCTTGGAGATGTCGGCGGGGCGGTTCCACGTCGGCACGACTGCCGCGACGCGGACGGTTCCGGGTGTCGCGTCGCTGGTCGCGTCGCCTGCCTTCTGGTGATCCGGACCGAGCATGTGTGCGGGTGGAGTATCCTTACTTGGGTATCGGGCTTGGAAGGCCTCGTGGCCCAGCCTAGCCGATGCGTGATGCCGGAGCCGAGACGATGTCGATTCGCCGCTTGTTCAGCCCGCTCGCCAGTCCGCTCTCGAACCTGCTATCCAGGTCGCGCGGTCCTGTCCGCCGCCGGTCGGCTCCGCTGACCGCCTGTCCGAGCGGCCTGGATGAGCTCGAGCCGCGCGTGCTGCTTTCGGCGGTCTTCGGCGCCGAGTTGCCTGACCTGGCCGATCTGACCAACGCCGACAACCCGGTCGTGCGGTTCGAGACGAACATCGCATCCGCCGACGGGTTCTCGCATATCGACATCGAGCTGTTTGTCTCGGACCCAGACGACCCGACCGGTACGGTCGACAACTTCCTGACCTACGTGCGAGACGGGCAGTACGACGAGACGTTCATCCAGCGTTCCCAGGACCTGAGTGCTGATCCGAACGAACCGAGCGACATCATCCAAGGCGGCCGGAACAGGTACGACGACGCGACGGAATCTGTCACGGCGATCGCCGTCCGCGATGAGATCGACGACGAGGTGGGCCGGACCAACGACGCCCGCACGATTGCGATGGCCAAGACCAACTCGCCCAACAGCGCGACGAGCCAGTGGTTCTTCAACCTGGTCGACAACGAGGACGTGCTGGGTCCGGATGTGCAGACCAACGGCGGGTTCACGGTCTTCGGCCGGGTCGTCGACGACCGTTCCTGGGACGTCGTGCTGGCGATCGCCGGGCTCGATCGGCTGGACCTGAGCGGCGATCTATCCGATCCGCAGTTCGGCGGCGGCGGGTTCCGGTCGGTGCCTGTCGCGGATGGGTTCGACGATAGTGACGGCTTCGACGCGGACGAATTCGTAACGATTATCAATGCCGAGATCATCAAGCCCGAGGGGTCGGGCGCGTTCTTCGAGCAGGCGGTGTTTTATCCAGAGGGGTTCAGCAACTTCCGGACAGAAGAAACACTGACGCTGGTGAACCCGAACGCGTCCGCGGGCGAGTACCAGATCGTCGCCCGGTTTGCCCAGGGGCTGGACCGCGACATCGTGGTCGAATCGGGCACGCTCGAGGCTGGCGAGCGCATGACGGTGACGCTCTCGGGTGTGGGAACGGATTCGCGGCTGATCGGGTTCAACCCGTATGCGCTCGAGGTGCACTCGGCGTTCGAAGCCGCCGGCGCCGAGCCGATCTCGGCCACGCTGACCCGCGCGGACTTCGCCGATGACGATGCCGGCCTCGACCCGTTCGCGGGCGAGGCGCTGTTCAACCCGCTGGCGATCCCCGAGGCCGACCGGTCCGCAGACCTTCTGACTTGGACGTTTGCCGACGGCGAGCGCGACGACGATGCCCTCGAGTCGTTCATCACGTGGCAGAACCTCACGGGCGAGTCGGGTGAGGTGACGATCCGGTTCTTCTTCGACGATCAGACCTCGACGGAGCTCGTGACGCCGCGCGAGCTCGGGCCCTACCGCCGGGGCGGGATCAATCTCGAGGGGATCGGCGAGAGCGTGCTGCCGCAGAAGCCGTTTGCGGCGCAGGTGATCTCAACGGTGCCGATCGTGGCGAGCATCTCGATCTTCCGCCTGGACCAGACCGATCCTGCCGGCACGGGCGCGGCGCTCGCCCTGGGTGTGCCGGGCCAGGCGGGCACCACCGCGACGCTCGCGGACGCTCGGCGGCCGGACGACGGCTCGGGCCAGATCGCGGTCGTGAACCTCGGCACGACCGAGGCCATCGTGCGGCTCGACTTCATTGCGCCCGATGGCATCAGCCGTGACAGCGTCTTCAACCGCATCGAGGCCGGTCAGCGGCGTACGTTCGATCTTGACATGATTCCGGGTACATCGATCGCAGCCGACACGCCGATCAGTGTGCGCGTCTCTGGTCTGGTCGGTGGGCCGTCGATCGCCGCGTCGTACTCCGCGGCGAGTTCGATCGGCGGCGGCGGCGCGGCGGTCGCCCCCTCGCTCGCGACCAGTCAGCTCTTCGCCGATGCGACTTTCTCGACTCAGACCGGGTTCAGCGAGGTCATCAGCGTGTTCAACCCGCTCGACACTGCGACGTCGGTCGACTTCGAGGTCATCTTCTCCGATGGTGAGGTGCTGAGTGTGACGGAGGTTATCGCCGCGGGCCGGCGGGAATCGTTCGACCTCAGCGGGGGAACGCTGACCGCGAGCGTGGCGGCCATCCGTACCAAGATCGATTCGGATCCCGACGCGTTCAGCGACTTCGCGGTGCGCGTCGTTTCCGATGCGCCTGTAACGGCTTCGCTGACGAGGATCGACGCGGACGCGGGCCGGCGGTTCACAGTCGCACCGACGATCCTCGGAGGCCTGACGCCGCTGGCCTGACTCGGCCAGCTTGAGATCTCCGCCCCGAAGCGGCCGGCTCGAACCGGCGGCCGATGGCTCCGGAGTCAGCAGGGGCTCAATGCGGCGGCGTCCGCGGCGTGGCCACGCGAGAGCCCATAGCATCGCCGTCAGGCTCGGAGGATGCTTCACGGATCATGGCGCAGAAGACGGACAGCTTCTGGCGGTATGCCGGCGAGCTCCGGCGGGATCGCTGGATGGTTATCGGCGCGATCGCGCTATCGATCATCGCCAGCACAGGCCTCGGCGTCGGGCTCGCGACCGTTGCCCCGATCCTCGGCACGATGCTGCCCGGCACGGAGACCGTGATCAACGCCGAGACGGGACTGGAGGAGACCCGCGCGGTCGAGCCGACCGGGCTCCAGACGCTCGCGTGGAGCGTGAACGAGCGTCTGCTGGCCTGGCCCTTCGAGCCGCAGGTGCCCGAGGGCCTGATCGAGATCCTGCCGGAGCGGCCCTGGCGCAGCGTCGTTGTGCTGATGTGCGTCATCGGGTTCCTGACCGTGCTGAGCGCGCTGGCGACGTTTGGGCATCAGTATCTTGCGCTCACGGCGGTCTACCGCGCATCGCAGCGCCTGCGCGACAACGCGTTCGAACACGTCATCCGCTTCCCGCTGCGTGTGGTGCTCGCCAAGGACTCGTCCGACATCGCGCGTCGGGTCGTCGATGAGACCGAGCGACTCGCAGAGGGGTTCGCGGCGATCCTGTCCAAAGGCGTGATGCAGTGCGGCAAGGGCCTGGCGGCGCTGATCGTGGCGATCGCTTTCGATCCGCGGGTGACGATCGTCTCGCTGGTGACCGCGCCGGTGCTCTGGTTCGTGATCCGCTCACTCGGCCGGAGGGTGCGTCGGGCGCGGCGCCGGGCATTCGCGGGCCAGGCGGCGCTGCTCGCCCGCGCTGGCAACGTGCTGCGCGGGCTGCGCGTTGTCAAGGTGCAGACCGCCGAGCCGGCCGAGCTTGCGGCGTTCCGCCTGACGAACAAGAAGGTGGTCCGCGAGATGCTCAAGGCGCGGACGGCCCGTGCGCTCTCGAGCCCGATTTCCGAGGTCGTGGCGATCTTCGTCGTCGGTGTGCTCGCGGCAGTGGCCGTCAAGGCCGTGCTCGACAACGAGCTCGACCCGCGGAACTTCATCCTGGCGCTCATGTCGCTCGGGATCGCCGCGGCCTCGCTGCGCCCGCTCACGGGCATCATCAACGAGGTCCAGTCGGCCAGCGCCGCCAGCGACCGGCTCGCGGAGCTGATGAGCTGGGAGCTTGAGGCCGGGCGGAACGACGGCCCGCTCGCTGTGTCGAGCGCGGATGAAGACGCGCCCTCGCCACCGAGACTGCCGGAGCTGCCACGGCACAGCCGCTCGCTGGCATTCGACCGGCTCTCGTTCACGTACCCCGGCGCGGATCGGCCGGCGCTCGAGGCGGTCGACCTAGAGATCGCGCACGGGGAGCGTGTCGCCTTCGTCGGGCCCAACGGCTCGGGCAAGACGACGCTGCTGTCTTTCGTGCCGCGGCTGTTCGTGCCCGACGCCGGGCGTGTGCTGGTTGACGGGCTCGACATCGCTGAGCACAGCGTGGAGAGCCTGCGTTCGCAGATCGGTGCCGTCACGCAGGAGACCGTCATCTTCCCGGGCACGATCCGTTCGAACATCGCGTACGGGACGGCCGCTGCCGTCGACGAGCAGATCGAGGACGCCGTCCGCCGTGCGCACGCGACGGACTTCATCGGCCGGTTGCCCGATGGGCTCGATACAGCCGTGGGCGAGCAGGGCCTGACGCTCTCCGGCGGTCAGCGGCAGCGGATCGCGATCGCCCGGGCGATCCTGCGCGACCCGGCGATCCTCATCATGGACGAGGCGACGAGCATGATCGACGCCGACAGCGAGGCGCAGATCGGTGAGGCGATCAGCGAGTTCAGCCGGGGCCGCACCACGCTCGTGGTCGCCCACCGGCTCAGCACGGTGGTCACGGCCGACCGTATCGCGGTGCTCGAGGCCGGCCGGCTCGTCGACCAGGGCACGCACCCCGAGCTGCTCGACCGCTGCGACGTCTACCGCACGCTTGCGCGCACCCAGCTCGTGGGGTCGGGCTGATCACGCCTGCTGGAAGGGAACGCATCTATGGCCAAGGGACAGAACCTCTCCGCGCACCAGCAGAAGATCGTTCAGCGGTACTACGAGAACGCGGACACAATCACGATCACGAAGCTCCAAGAGCTTGTGACGGAGATCTACCTGATCTCGTCTTCGGGCGGCGGTAAGAAGGCTGACACGCTCTGGAAGCGGGCCCATGACCACCTGAAGAAGACCAATATCAAGCCGGATGTGGTCCAGGCGGTCGTCTCGGACCGCGACGTGAAACGTCTGGCCGAGCTGGTGACAAACGCGAGCGTGCCCAATCGCTAGCAGAGCGCAGCAACGAGCGGCGCGAGCGCCACCGTCGGCGGGATGCACGGCTCAGCAGCAACGAACCGCTCGAAGTCCCGGCTTGCGATCCATCGCGTGGTTTCGTATTCCCAGCCGTCGTCAGCCTGCCGCTGCGTCAGGGCGATGATCTCATCGACTGGACGGTTCAGGTCGATGAGCATGACCAGGTCCGCGGAGGTCGCGACCGGGTCGATCGTGATCGCGATCATCGGGCCGGGATCCGGGTCGGCCGGCAGGCCGGTCTCTTCGCGCATCTCCGTCACAAGCTGGCGGAAGACATCGTGGCCGTCGAGCGAGCGCTGCGATAGCGGCGGCGGATCGATGCCGCCGGAGGGTCCGAGCTCCCAGCGACCGCCGTAGATCCGCGTCGCGTGCGAGCGTTGGCCGACGAACACGTGCCTATCGCCGGCGTTGTCGCGGGCCGTCACTACACCCGTGACAGACAGCTGCATGATCGGAGGATCGACAAGCCCTGCGTTGTGCGCCTGGACCGCCAGGCGCTGGTAGGTGTCGCGTCTTGCTCGTAGCGTGCCGTCGGCGTTGCCGAGGTATGAGAGCACGGGGCCGTTGAAGAGCCGCGGCTTGGCAGCCAGCATTGTGTTCCATCGATCGATGACGCCTCGTGTGGGCTCCGGGATGGGGTCATCGGCGATATCGATCACGATCGATCCGGGCGGCTGCGCATCGATAAGGATCAGCTCGGAAGGGGTCACGATCCCAATAGCCCGCCCAGCGGACCACTGAGCGGCCCTCCCAGCGAGCCGTCCTTGGGCAGCAGGTCCTCGATGCCCAATCGCGCCGCCTCGTCGCGGATCATCTGCGTCACGATCGCCTGGCACTTGGCCGAGGCGTCGTTGACGGCCTCAGTCGTCAGCCGCTCGAGCTGGGCCTTGCCCTCGGGCGTGTGCGCCGCCGCGGCGAGCACGTGAGGGTCGAACTCAACGCGCTCGAGCGCCATGCGGCCTGAGACCCACGCCCGGCAGACCCCGCCGCCTGCTTGCCCTTCAACGCGCAGCTGCGCGATCTTGTCCGACACGGCCCGCATCGCTTGGGTGATCTCGTCTTTTCGACCGAGCAGCCCCGCCAGTGCGCCCATCTGCTTCATCGATCCCAACACGGTGTCCGCCCTCCGTCTAGTCTTGCGGCCGATCGTTCGGGATCGGCTTCACCTCGACGATCCGTGCGCCGAACACGTCGATGGCTTGGCGTACGACGGGGTGATCCGCCGCATCGTGTGGTGCGACGGCCGCCTCGTGATCGGTCGGCGTTCCGCCGCTTGCGCCTCTGGGTTCCTGCTGCTCTGGAGCATCCCCGGCGATCTCGACCAGCTCGAAGCGGACCGGGGAGCCGGTCAGCGTCGAGGCAAGCCTGCCGAGGTCGTCGAGCTTCATCACCGCGACGCCGCGCACGGCGGTGGGGCAGGCGATCACGCCTACGCCGTCATCCAATGATCGCAGTCGCAGTTCGCCGAGCAGCGCACGGAGCATCATCGGCGCTGCATCTAGGAGCCGTTCCCAGAGCTCGGCGCCCGAAGCCGCCGGCGATGCCTCGTCTTGTGAGCTGTTGGCCTCGGGCGGCGGGTCGTGTGCGGCGGCGTGTGGCGCCGGCGCGGGACCGGCCGCCCTTACGCTTTTCCCGCGCCTGCTCCGGCTAACTGCGGTGTGCCGCCCCCGCCAACGGCCGCCCCTCCACCCGCTCGCAGCGCCCGCACCAGCCCCGCGACATCCGCCAGGTGCTCGGCGACCGCCAGCCGGACCATGAGCGCATCGAGCAGCGCCCTGGGGTTCGGGCTCGATTTCGCCGAGCGCTGCACGCTTTCGCACAGCGCGATCATGTGCACGAGCGCGGGCGCATCGAACCGCGATGCCCGCTCGGTTTCTTCCACGCGTTGATCGTCGGTCAGGTCGACAAGCGTGGTCTCTCGGCCGCACGCTGTGATGACCATCAGGTCCCGGAGCCGCTCGATCAGCGCGTCGAGCAGCTGCTCGGGGCTGGCGTTTGTAGTGAGGAGCTCGTCGGCGGCTTCGAGCGCCGCCCGCGGCTGGCCCGTCGCGAAAGCGTCGATGACCTTCCCTACGAGCTCGCGCGGCGGCAAACCGAGCAGCGACTCGAGCAGCGACGAGGTGAGGGTTTTCTCACCCGACGCCATCAGCCTGTCGAGAAGGCTGAGCGCATCGCGCATCGAGCCCTGGCCGAGCCGCGCGACCATCGCGAGCAGATCGGGCTCCGCTTCGAGCTTCTCCTGCTCAACGACGGTGCCCAGCCGCTCGGCGATCACGGCGGTCGGGATCGCGCGGAAGTCGAACCGCTGGCACCGGCTCTGGATCGTGGGGGGCACCTTGTGCGCTTCGGTCGTGCAGAGTATGAACTTGACATGCTCGGGCGGCTCTTCCATCGTCTTGAGCAGTGCGTTGAAAGCGGCTGTCGAGAGCATGTGCACCTCGTCGATGATGTAGATCTTGTACGGCCCGCGCATGGGCCGGTAGCCGCTGTTGGCGATCAGCTCGCGGGCATCGTCGACGCTGTTGTTGCTCGCGCCGTCGATCTCAATGACGTCGGTGTCCTGGCCGCTCATGACCGCGGCGGCAACCTCGTCCGTGACTCCGTCGCCGCACAGCGCCTTGGCGAAGATGCGGGCCATGGTCGTCTTGCCGACGCCCCGCGTGCCTGTGAAGAGGTAGGCGTGCGCGACGCGGTCGGCCTCGATCGCGCCCTTGAGCGTCCGGGCGATGGGCTCCTGGCCCACGACCTCGTCGAAATCCTGCGAGCGGTAGCGGCGGGCGAGCGCGGTGTATGACATGGCCGATTGTAGAGCCCAGAGCTCGCCTTCCAGAATCCGATTCCGATCGGTTAGGCTGTCGGTAGCTACGAAAGGACCCGCCATGACCACGCGACGATCGATCTTCGCCCTTGCCCTTGTTCTCCCGCTCGTCTTTGGCCTCCTGCCCGGCTGTGGCGGCGGTGGCAGCGACTTCGTCGGTCAATGGGAGATCGATCCCGACGCGATGAGGGCGCTCATCGAAGCCGACATGCCGGAAGAAGAGGGCATGACCGATGCCGATCGCATGGCCCGCGAGATGGCGCTCTCGATGGCTGCCAGCATGCAGATGACCTTCGATATCCGCGAGGACAACACGTTCCTGGCCACGATCCAGATCCTGGGCCAGAACGAGACCGAGAGCGGGACGTGGTCGGTCTCGGGCGGCACGATCACGCTTGAGGACAGCGAGGGCAGCCCGAGCAGCCGCGGGACCGGCACAATCGAAGGCGGGTTGCTCGTCATCCGTCCAGCAGAGAACAGCGGTCAGCCAGACCTCGAGCTGCGGCTCCGACGCAAGGCCGGATAACCGCGCAGCCGTCGGGTTGCCCTATCAACCGGGTTCAGAGGCGTGTAGGCTGGTTGCATGTGGCTTGCACAGACGGCCATCCTTGTCGCAGCATGTATCGCCGCGGGCTGCTCATCAGACCCTATGTCGCCGCGTCTGACTGTCGCCGATCTGGCGCTGGGTTCCTGGACGCTCATCGAATCGGGCGGGGGCGAGCCGGCGCTGGCGTCGAGCATGACGATCACGGCCGAGGGGTTCGACCGGGTGACGAGCCTGACGTCCTCGGATCGGCTGGTCGAGGTTGCAGAGCAAGGGAGCTGGTCGCGTGTCGCCGGTGGGCACCTGGAGCTGATGCCCGAGACGACGATGCTGGTGATCACCGAGCCGGGCGACGTGAGCGTGGAATCGTTCGAGTCAGACCGCGACAGCGGGTCGTCGGCGCGGCTGCGCATCGTGGGCGACCGGCTGGTCCTCGAGATGCTGATGGCCGGGGAGCCGATCGCCCGTTTCGCGTACAGCCGCGCGCCGGAGGCCGACGCTGGCACGTGATGGCGCCC
>JBCCZQ010000022.1:0-38793 GCA_039187315.1 Planctomycetota bacterium
ATGGTGTGCAGCCCGCCACGCTCGATAGCCGAACCTCCCAGGGCGAAGGCGACTTGCTTGGTGGCGCGTCGTACACGCCGACCTTCCCCTACGGCTCGCGAGAAGCGATCGCGCAGACGAGTTCGGCGGATGACCACCTGTGGTGTTTCACCAGCGAGAACTACGACTCCGACGCGTTTAGCGGTGACTTCCCGGTTGTATTTGAAGGTGCACCTTTTTCGCTGTATGCGCCCGGGAAGACGCCTTCGACCGTTGCCTCGTTCGACGCGACTGCCTTCGCAGCGCCCGCCGCTGGATCGCTCGTCTATCCCAGCGACCGCTACGGCGACGAGATGGCCTTCCAGAGCAGCTTTACGCTCGAGGCTGTCTACAGAACCAGCAGTCCGATGTCTCAGCCACTCATCGTTCAAGGCGAGGCGCGCGAGCGCTATCGCTTGAGCGTGTCAGGTTCAGGGGCGAGCTTTACGCTGATCGATGCGAATCAGACCACCACGGGCGCGACGCTCACCAACGGGGTGGTCAACCACACCGGCGGCGTGTGGGTCTACACACGCGCAACCTACGACGAATCCACGCAGAGCATCACCATCGCCTCTGTAGATGAGTTCGGGAACGAGGACTCCGTGACTGTCAGCGACTTGGCAGGTTTCGGGCCGCTCGCGACAGGGTCTGACGGCAATATGTTCGTCGGCCGCGGCTTGTCTGGTCTCGACATCGATGCGCAGAACTTCGGTGGCCTGATCGATGAGGTTCAGGTTACCCGCGGCGTTCTGGCTTCCAGAGACGCCATGGTGCTTCTTTCGACCGACCCCTTACCGCCGTGTGCTCCCGAGGACATCGATGGCGACAACGAGATCACGTTCTTCGATGTCCTCGCTTTCCTTGAGATCCTCGATGCTGTACCCAATTGCCCTGCAGATGCTGCGTGTGCCATCGCTGACCTTGATCGCAACAACTTCGTCGATGCCCTCGATCTGATGTTGCTGCTGGAGAATTTTGACCCGGACCATCCGAGTTGTGGTGGACCGGCCAGGCCCAACATCATCGTCATCTTTACCGATGATCAGGGCTACGCCGATTTCGGTTCCTTCGGCTCAACGACGCACGACACGCCTCGCATGGATGCGCTCGCCGCGGAAGGCACCAGGTTCACCGACTTCTACGCCCAGTCCGTCTGCGGCCCGTCTCGCTCGGCGCTGCTGACTGGCCGTTATCCGGTGCGTTCGCGCGGCTGGAACATGCCGCCTGAGGAGATCACCTGGGCGGAGCTGCTCAAGACCGTCGGCTACCAGACGGCTTGTATCGGCAAGTGGGATGTTTCCAATCGGCAGGAGGACATTCCGCGGATGCCCAACGCCCAGGGCTTCGACTTCTTCTTCGGCGCGCTCGGGGCCAACGACAACGGCGTGATTTTCTACCACCAGAACAACCAGGCGACCGGTTCGAGCAGCGACATGAGCTCCATCACACGGCTCTACACCGACAAAGCGGTCGACTACCTGACGAATATACGCGATCCGAACAAGCCGTTCGCGCTCTATCTCTCGCACACGATGCCGCATACCGACATCGACGCCTCGCCCCAGTTCCTGGGCCAGTCGGACGGGGGGCTGTACGGCGATGTAATCGAGGAGCTCGACTTCGAGACGGGCCGCCTTCTCGACACACTTGACCAGTTGGGATTGACGCAAGACACGATCGTGATCTACACGACCGACAACGGGCCGTGGAACCAAGATCTGTATATCGACAACGAGACGGGCCACCCGCCGGGCTCCAAGTTCTGGGGCGACTCCGGCCCGCTGCGAGAGGGCAAGGGGAGCAACTACGAGGGTGGTGTCCGGACCCCTTGCATCATCCGCTGGCCGGGAAGGGTGCCTGCGGGCGTCGAGTCGGACGCGCTGTTCACCACACTCGACCTGCTGCCAACGTTCGCCACGCTTGCCGGGTTCGATCTACCGGACGACAGGGTGCTTGATGGCGTGGATCAGACGAATCTGATTTTGGGCAAGGATCCCGATGGTGCTCGAGAAACGTATGTCTATACGTCCCAGATCCCGAGGGTCGTGGCCAACGGTATACGACGCGGAAAGTGGAAGTACCTGCGGCCCGAGCAGTTCGTCCCGAGCTACGCCGTGATCGATCGTGCCGAAGTGGACGAGCTGTACGACCTTGAGGCTGACATCGGTGAGACCACGAACCTCGCCGAGCAGCACCCCGAGATCGTGAACCAGCTCAGGCTGGAACTCGATCGGTTCTGGGCAGAAGCAACGCGGGACTGACCGGTGGCGACTGTGTGTGGGCGATAAGAGGTGTTGAATGCATCCCTCGCGGCTTCAAGAACGACGGTCTCGTAGGCGAAGTGCTTGATTATACAACTATTTTACAAATAGATCGATTTTCAAAAAAAACAGCTGTATATGGCACTTCAAAGTGTTGACAATTGCTTCGAGAGGCTGAATACTATGGGTATGGCATACAACGCGAAACAGCCTTCCGCTAGACGAGTCGGGTTCACGCTGATCGAGCTGCTCGTCGTCATCGCCATCATCGCGCTGCTGATCGGCATCCTTCTTCCCGCGCTCGGGAGGGCAAGGATCGCTGCGCAGAAGCTAGAGAACTCGGTCAATATCCGCTCGATGTACCAGGCCGCGTTCACCTTCGGCAGCAATAACGGCGACTGGTTCCCCGGTCTGGATAACCGGGGCCGGGTGATCGGGGCGGACGAGTCCCAAGGGTTCTCGGGGTCGACGGCGGATCTTCCGATTATCGGAGTTGGCGGCGCCGCCTTTCAGGGCTGGGGCGGCGGGAACGACCCCGAGCTGCAGACGGGCTCGAGTGCTGCGACGTGCCTTGCGATTATGCTCAACAACGAGTATCTCACGCCGCCGATGTTGCTGAGCCCAGGCGAGCCCGACGGCGAGGTCGCGCCAGGCGGGGGCACACTTGATGAGCTCGGTCAGCCTCTTGGCCAGCTCGACACATTCGGCAACGGCAACCCCGCGAGGACTCCCAACTTCTCGTACGCGCTGAGCCACCTGTTGCCGAACACCCGGGCTTCCAACCCGTTGCTGGCGGACGTCGCGCAGAAACGCAACATCGTCCACGGTGCGCGGCGTAAAGAGTGGAGCACCACGGCGAACTTCCAGGCGGTTGCGATAGCCGATCGGATCATCGGGCAGGGCGGCAGCATCTGGACCAACCCGGATGAACGCCCAGAAGAGACCGAATGGGAGGGGTCTGTCGGGCGGGGCGACGGCAGCGTCACCTTCGAGAAGTCGAGCCGGTTCTCGCAGCAATACAGCTCACTGCCGGCGAACTCCGACGATGACATCTTCATCGATCCGTTCATCGCGAGTACCACCCAAGGCGATACGGTTGTCTTGCCCAGCGGGAAGGAAGTCTACGGTCCCGGCTGGGTTCGCTGGGACTGATCGACTGCAACCGTCGCCTTGACTGATTCGCCAAAAGAGCGATCTCGGTGATGGGTTGGTCAGCTCGGTTGATCAAACCATATATGAGAGAGTGTTATTAAGGTTAGCCTGCCACGATGGCGGGCTTTTTCGGTGGTGTGCATTCAAAGTGGGGGCGGCGTCTGCATAGAGGGCAGCGTGTACCGAGGTAGCTTGCGATCAGCCCGGAAAAGGCATGCAGGTTGCCGCGGGCACGATCGGGCTTGAGGTTCCCACGCTTGCGGCCGGATGTTCACCGAGGATGTGGCTCGGCAGCGAGGGGGTTGCACCCGATCGTGAGGCGACGTAGGCGCCGACCCGGTTCGCGACGCTCGCTGCGGTGTATGGGTCGTCCCCGCAGAGCGTCCGAACGACGTAGGCTGCTCCGCACGAATCGCCTGCGCCGACTGCATCGCTCGCTGACGAGAGGTCGGCCTTGGCGGGAGCACCCTCGTAGGTCCCATCGAACGCGTAGACGATCACCCCGCGAGCGCCGCGTGTGAGCATGACCTGCTTCAGATCGAATGCACGGATGATCGCCGTGGCGCGGTGCGCCTCGTCTCCGGGCGTTGCGCCGATCATGTCGGCGACGACGGGCAGTTCCTCATCGTTCATCTTCGCGATCGAAGCGAGCTCGAGCCCACGAACGATGACGTCGTGATCCATAGCCCCGGGGCGCAGGTTGATGTCGTACATGCGCACAGCATCGCGATCGACACCGTTTCGTACAAACTGTTCGATGGTTGACGCTGATGCTGCTCTCCGGCGCGCGAGCGTTCCGAAGCAGGCCGCATCGAACGAGCGAGAGAGCGTATCGAGCTGTTCGGTGAACGCGATGCCGTCCCACGCCGATTCATCGCGAATCCGGTAGTGCGGACCGCCTTGACCGATTCGAACATCGACGATGCCCGTCGCTCGATCGGGATCGGTTTGCAGCGCCGCAGTTTCAACGCCGAAGCCCTGCAGTGCGGTCCTGAGGCGCGCTCCCAGTTCGTCGTTCCCGACACGACTGACCAGGACGGATCGGCCGCCGAGCGACGGTCGTGCGGCGAGCATCTGTTTGGCATGCACGGCGAAGTTCAGCGGCGCGCCGCCGAGATGGGCACCGTTGCCAGGGATCTGGTCGAACAACGCCTCACCGATACCGACGATGACGGGTCCGGATGTGCCGTTCGACGCGGACACCTTAGTGGTCTCCCGGCGCGGAGCCGGCCGACGGGCCCAGTGGGGCGCCGGTCGAGGCGCGAGGGACCAGCTGGCATCGCACAAGCACATCGCGGGCGGGCATCTTCGGGGAGGCCAGCCGCTCGAGCATCGTCTGGTACGCGATCTGGCCGATCTCCTCGCAGGGCTGGTGCACGGTCGTGAGCGGAACGCGGAGCAGTTCGGCGTACTTCACATCATCGAAGCCCGCAACGAGCGCCGTGTCGGGGACGGCGACGCCAATCGCATCGAGCGTGTGGAGCAGCCGGGCCGCGGTCGCGTCGTTGCCGCAGACAAACGCATCGGGCTTGTGTGATGCGATGAGCTCGCTGACACGATCCGTGTCGGCCGGGTCGACACGGACACTGGTGATATCGACCTGATCCGCCGCGGCGGCGGCTGCCCGGAGGCCGTCCTCACGGGCATCGATCGTGACTGCGGAGTTGGGCCTGGCGACGAACATCACACGCCGCACACCCCGCTCGATCAGATGAAGCCCAACCAGCCACCCGACCCGCCTGTTGTCGATCCCTACGAGATCGAAGCTGCTGCGGTCGGGGTAGTCGACGAAGTCTCGGTCGAGCAACACGAGTGGCACGCCTGCGGCGCTGAGCCGATCGACGATGCGCTCGTTGATCTCTCGGCCCGCAACGGCCATCTCAACGGGCGCGAAGAACACGCCGGAGACTCCGTGGTCGATGTACCGCTCGCACTGCGACATCGCGAACTGGGTGTCGTCCCGATCCGACCCGTGTGGCGTCCCGTCGCTGCCCCAGAGCAGCGAGTCCTTCGACGCCTGTGCGCGTCGGGCGATCTCGCCGCAGATCGGTTCGAAGATCTCGGTCCGGCCGAGCCCGGGGATCAGCAGTCCGAAGGTCCGTCCGGCTGGCTCGGCCTGCGAGCGGAGAAACGTTCCGGCCCCCCGGCGTCGGTCTACCAGGCCCGCTCGCTCGAGCTCGCCGACGGCCCGAGCCACCGTTGGACGCGAAACACCGAATTCGCGGACAAGTTCGGCATCTGTCGGGAATCGGCCACCAGGCGCAATGGCACCTGACCGGATCCTCTTTTCGAGGATCTCGAGGATCTGCCTGTGCTTGGGACCGGCCCGAGTCACGAGCCGCCCCGGTGTAGGCATGGAATCAAGCTGGATTGGTTCAGCAGTACGCACCGATGGTAGAGTACGGAAATGCTTTGACTTTGTCTAGCCAATTTTTTGCCTTTCTGGCCAGAATGGTCTTGTCATTTTGGTATGCTCTGTAGACACTACTGGTGGCGGAGGCGTTCGTGACGTGCGGGTGCTCTCTCGTGCGTTCGAGCCGATTATGTTCTCTTGGTTGTCGCTTGTTGTGTCAAAGGCATCAATCAAATGAGGGATCCTCAATAATGAAGTCTTGGAAGTTTATCGCAGCGGCTGCTCTCACGATGTCGGGTGTTGCCACAGCCCAGCCCATCGCGAGTTGGGATATGCAATCCGTCCAAGACCCGAACGGAGATGGCGGTCCCCGCGGCAACCCTGTTGTTGCCGACCTTGCACCCGCCGGCGTCGCTGGCGGCGGGCTGCTGGATAATCCTTTCTTTTCAACGCTCCGCGGTGGCACGCCTCTTGGCAACGGCGATGACCTGCTCTGGTATTTCAGCCCTGTGACCGGGTTCGATTACCCGACCGTCAACATGGGTGCCCCGGCAGCCTTTTACAATCCGATGAGCCTGTTCGGTATGGGCGACGGCGTTTCGTACAACCCGTCCGCGACGTTCGACCCGAACCTCGACCCGGGCGTGGGCGGCATCGTCGAAGGGGCGTTCTACCCGATCGATCAGTACGGCAACGAGTTCGAGCTTCTGGGTACCCATACCCGTGAGTTCATGTTCCGTTCGAACGGCGATACGACTGACCTGAATGGCGACGGCGAGTGGACCGGCAACTTCGCACCTATGGGCGGGCCAAGCACCAACGGGTTCTTCGTGCCAGCGAAAGATGCGCAGGTCATCTGGCGGCACGACAACCCTGCGCGGCTGTTGCTTGTCGCGAACGAGGGCGCTCCGGGCGGTCTGCTGATGGGCTTCGCCGGTCTCGACGCGTTCGGTGCGAATGTCTTCGCTGTTGTCCAGGCCAACGCCCGTAACTATCTCAACGGGGAATGGGTCTACGTCAAGCTGACCTATGACGCGAGCGCGCCGACGTTCTCGGGGGCGCAGTACTTCGTTGAGATCACGACAGATACGGATCCCGGGCCGGGTGTAAGCCTGGTGACCGACCGCGTGGTGGGCAACTTTAACCCGTTCTGGTTTAGCCTTCGCCCGGGCGAGGGCACGAACCCGCGCGTCGGCCTCCGGGTCTTTGGCGACAACTTCGATGGCCGCCAGTTCGACGGCTTGATCGATGCGATCCAGATCAGCGATGGCATGGTGTCACCGGCGGACATGATGGGCGTGACCGTCCCGCCGCCTGTGTCGACCAGCGGCCCGATAGCGCGATGGGGCATGGCTCCCGCGTTTAGCACGGTGACGGATCCGAACGATGCGGCCGTCGTGCTCAACCCTGGCGAGGCCGGTGCTCAGCCGGTGAGCCTCGACAGCCGGACCGCCTCTGGCGAAGGCGACTTCCTCGGGGGTGCGTCGTACACGCCCACCTTCCCGTACGGCTCGCGTGAAGTGGTCGCGCAGACCGGCGCGGCCGACGATCACCTGTACTGCTTTACCGGGGAGAACGTAGACGGCGACGCCTTCAACGGTGACTTCCCGACGGTGGTCGACGGCGCACCCGCATCGCTGTTTGCCGCTGGGCAGGCTCCCGCGGTGACGGCGTCGTTCGATTCATCGGCGTTCAGCGCACCGGCGATCGGCGCCCTCGTCTACCCGAGCGACCGCTACGGCGACGAGATGGCGTTCCAGAGCAGTTTTACGCTCGAGGCGGTCTACAACACGAGCAGCGGCTCGCCGCAGACGCTGATTTTCCAGGGCGAGGCTCGTGAACGCTATCGCCTGACCGTTTCGGGCTCGGGCGTGACTATGTCGCTCACCGACGCTGCGCAGACCGTGACGAGCGCGACCCTCCCCGATGGTACGGTCGATCACACCGACGGCGACTGGGTGTACACCCGGGCGACCTACAACGAGTTTGCGCAGACCATCACGATCGCGTCCAAGGACGAGTTCGGCAACGAGGAATCCATAACGGTCAGCACCATCGGAGGGTTCGGCCCGCTTCCGACCGGTTCGGATGGCAACATGTTCATCGGCCGCGATTTCTTCAACCCGATCCTTGAGCCACAAAACTTCAGTGGCCTGATCGACGAGGTGCAGATTACGAGGGGCACGCTTTCGGCGGGCGATGCCATGGTCGCGCTCTCGACCGACCCCGAGCCGCTCTGCTCTCTGGCGGACCTCGACGGCGACAACTTTCTCACAGACCTCGATGTGGCGATCTTCCTGGGATTCATCGAGAATCCGCCCGTGTGCCCGGGTGACCCCGACTGCGCGATCGCCGACTTTGACGCGAACGGCGCTATCGACTTCTTCGACGTGCTCGCGTTCCTCAGGGTGTTTGACGCCGATACGGCGAACTGCCCCGGCTAACTGAATCTCCCTTGCGGGCGTCGGACGACGGTCCGGCGCCCGCATTGCTGACCAGAGTGCGGATCGCACCAGACCCACGATCAACCACCTAGCGCGGGCCAGAACTGCATGACCTCAAACCTTCTCATTCTCCGTTGCGCTGTCGTTGCTGCGCTCGGCGGTTTTCTATTCGGCTTCGACACTGCTGTCATCAGCGGTGCCGTGGACTCGCTCCAGACGGTGTTCGAGCTGAACGCGTGGGGGAAGGGGTTCGCTGTTGCGAGCGCGCTGATCGGGACTGTGATCGGTTCGATCGTTGTGGGCAGGCCCGCGGATGCGTTCGGTCGTCGCAGCGTGATGTTCGTGCTGGCGGTGCTCTACTTTGTTTCCGCGATCGGGAGCGCTCTTGCACCTGATGTGGCGACGTTCATTGTCTTTCGGATGATCGGTGGGCTCGCGGTCGGCGGCGCTTCTGTGGTTGCCCCGATGTACATCGCTGAGATCGCGCCGCCTGCGTCTCGTGGGCGCCTGGTCGCGCTTGTCCAGTTCAATATCGTGTTCGGTATCCTCGTGGCGTTCGCATCGAACTACCTTATCGCTCAGTACGGGCGGGGTGTGTCGGCCGCTGGTGTTGACTCGGGTGATCCGGCGGCGCTCGAGGCGGCGTTCCGTGCGTGGCTCGATGGTTCAGGCTGGCGGATCATGCTTGGCATTGAGGCTGTTCCAGCGCTGGCGTACTTCCTCCTGCTCTTCGGCACGCCGCGCAGCCCGCGTTGGCTCCTCGCCCGGCATCGCGAAGATGAGGCGCGCGTCGTGCTCGCCCGGCTCAATGGGGACACGGAAGATACAGATGCGCTGGTCGATGAGATCAAGGGCTCGCTCGACGCGGAACGCGACAGCCTGAAGGAGCCCTTTTTTCAGAAGAAGTACTTCCGCCCGATCATGCTCGCGGTCGCGATCGCTGCATTCAACCAGCTCAGCGGCATCAACGCCATTTTGTACTACGCGCCGACGATCTTCCGCTCGGCGGGTTTTGGTGAGCAGGCGGGCCTGCTCAACTCGGTTGGGCTCGGTCTTATGAACCTTGTGTTCACGATGCTCGGCCTGGCGCTGATCGACCACTTCGGCCGCAAGCGGCTCATGCTGATCGGATCGATCGGGTACATCCTGAGCCTTGGTGTTGCCGCGGTGGCCTTCTTCACGCAGAGCCAGTTGGTCGAGACGGATGCAGGCGGCGTCGCGCGTGAGTTTACGAGCCAGGGCGGTGGCTACATCGTCTTCGCGAGTCTGTTGGTTTTCATCGCGTCGCACGCGGTCGGCCAGGGGGCCGTCATCTGGGTGTTCATCTCGGAGATCTTCCCGAACCGCCTCCGCGCACGCGGGCAGGCGCTCGGAAGCTTCACGCACTGGATTTTTGCGGCTGCTATCAGCCAGACCTTCCCCCTGATCGCCGAACAGTCCGGCGGTTTCGTCTTCGCGTTCTACGCGTTGTGCATGGTGGGCCAGCTGATTTGGGTGCTCGTCGCGATGCCTGAGACCAAGGGGGTCGCGCTCGAGGAGATTCAGAAACGGATGGACATCCAATGAGGACGAGTGTGCTGCGGAGCCTATGTCTCGCGATCGTTCTCTTGATGTCCGCCTTGACGACGGCTGCACAGCCCGTCCGCTACGGCGAGCCGTGGCGACCAGGGTACCACTTCTCTCCTGAGATCCACTGGATGAACGAGCCCAACGGGCTCATCTATATCGCTGGCGAGGACGGGGAGCCTGGCCTGTGGCACCTGTTCTATCAGCACAATCCGATCGCCAACCAATTCGGACGGAACCAGTCATGGGGCCACGCGACGAGCCCGGATCTGGTCACTTGGACGCAGCTGCCCGATGCCCTGCGCCCCGAGCTGACACCCGCTGGCCCGATCAACGCGTACTCGGGCAGCGCGATCTTCGATGCAAACAACTCGTCTGGGCTCGGCACCGCGGAGAACCCTCCGTACGTCATCGCTTACACAGGGCACAACGCGATTACGAGGCGGCAGGACCAGCGTCTGGCCTATTCGCTCGACCGCGGCGAGACTTGGACCCGCTTTGCGGGCAACCCGATCATCGATCTCGAAAGCCGTGAGTTCCGCGACCCGAAGGTCACGTGGGACTCGTTCTTCAACCGCTGGATTATGATCGTCTGCCACGGGGGCCAGAACTTCCTTAGCCAGTGGGCCTCGACCGACCTGATCAACTGGACCCGGCTCGACGACTTCTCCGATCCGAACTCGGGCGGAACGGGCTGGGAGGTGGCCGATATCTTCCGTCTTCCGCTCAACGGCGGCCCGGTACGGCCTTGGGTCGTCCAGCTCACGCCGGCGCAGGGCTCGCCGGCCGGCGGCAACGGCGTGTTTTACTGGGTGGGCACGATGGGCGCGGACGGCTTTGTCGCGGACACGCCCGCGATATGGGCCGACTTCGGGCGCGACTTCGACGGCGTCTACTCATGGGAAGAGTCTCCCGATGGACGGCGTATCTGGGCCGGCATCATGCAGTCGTACGGCGAGGGCATCCCGACGACGCCGTGGCGCGGTCAGGTTTCCTTTCCGAGGGAGCTCTCGCTCGTTACGACGCCCCAAGGCGTCCGTTTACGCCAGAAGCCCGTGGATGAGATCGAGTCGATCCGTGAGGGCTTTGTCGAGCTTGCTTCGCCTGGGGTCGTGACTACTACGAGCGATCCGCTTGCGCCTCTCGGTGTCGCTGGTCGGATGCTCGACATCGAGGCCACGATCGATACAGGCTCGGCGACCATCGCGGGCTTCCGCGTCTTTTCGCTCCCGGGTGGGTCCGCGTTCGTCGGGTACTCAACGGCGAGCAACGAGGTCTTCGTGGATACTCGTGGTGCCGGCCGGTCGGACTTTGGGCCCATCGACGGTGTATTCTCGGCACCGCTCGACCTCGGGCCAGACGGGATTGTCCATTTGCGCATTTTGCTCGACCGCTCGTCGATCGAGGTGTTCGCCGGAACGCCGGGTGATCAGGGAGCTGTGACGATCTCCCAGCTCGTGCTCCCTGATCCGAATGTTCCCGATGATCAGATGGGTGTCGAATCGACGGCCCTGTTCGGGACAGCGACGCTTCTGAGCTTCCGTGCGTACGAGCTCCGCGAGACATGGAATCGGTTTCCCGTTCCGTCCGGAGACGGCGCGACGATCGCCCGCTGGTCGATGGCGCCGCCGCCGAGCCCGATCGTGGGATCGAATCCCATCGTCACCGACCGAAGCACGGCCGTGGGTCAGGGCGCGCTGTTCGGCGCGACGAGCCCGCTGTACGAGCCTTCGCCGTCGATCGACAGCTTGTTCTACGACTCGTCACGGCCGGACAAGCTCTTTGTGACATCGGAGCTTACGCCGCCGCAAGCGATGTTCCGCCCGGGTTTCAGCGGCGGGGTGGCGAGCTTCGATGCCGCATCGCTCGACGGTCACGACGGTGCGCTCTTTTTCGATCCCGACTTCTATGGTCGTGAGTTCGAGTTCCCGTCTGGCTTTACTGCTGAGATGTTCTTCCGCACCGATGGGGACCGGGCGGATGAGGGGCTGATGCAGCTCCTGCTTCAGGGCGACGACACGTTTCGCTTCGCACTCATTCTCAACGAAGGCGGGCCTGGGAACCTGCGGTTCGCGATCACCGATGGGTTGGGCAGTTTTCCGGTCGTCGATTCGGACAATGCGAGCGGCGGTGGGGCGGGGAACCTCGCTGACGGCCGGTGGTACTACGCAGCCGCGACCTATGACCCCGATGACCCGGTTTCGCCCCGAGGTGCGCTCCGTCTTCTGGTGCTCTCGGAGGATCTTGAGCGTCACGAGGTCGTCGCGGCGCTCCCGGCGTCGTTCCCCGGCATCCGGCCGCCCAACGCCGACAGCGACGGGAAACTGCTCATCGGTCGTGCGAGCGATGTCTTGGGTGACGATGAACGCACGTTCCTTGGGCTGATCGACGAGGTGCGGATCTCGCGTGAGCCGCTGTTGCCTGTGAAGCTGCTCGCCGGTCTCAACGAGACCTGCGCGGCTGATCTGGATGTGGACGGTCAGCTCACGCCTAACGACGTCCTTGAGTTTCTTTTCCGATTGAACGAGTCCGATGAGGCCGCCGATCTGGTGCCGCTGTCGGGCGTTGATGCGTTCGACCTCCTCGAATATCTGAGACAGTTCGACGAGGGGTGCCCATAGCGATGGGAAGACCGATGCTGATCCACAGCGCCGCGGTGATCTTTGCTGTAGTGAATGCCGCGACTGCGCAGTCGGTCGACCCGGCCGAGGTGTTCTCTGAGGCTGTCTCTTTCTGGGATATGTCATCGGCCGCAGATCGATCGAGGCCTTCGAGCGAGCTCGCACCCACTGGCGGGGGTGTGCGCTTTGGTGTCGCGCTTGATGGCGTGGAACGCGACGCTTCTCTGGATGCCGGTGGCGACGGCCTTGTCGCGAGGCTCGACGATGCTGCCCTGATCATCGGTCAGGGCGCTGAGGGTGAAGCGAACCTCCAGGGCAGCGAGCTGACCTTGCTCGTGCGCATCAAGAATGAAGGGTCGTGGAACCACACACCGTTCAGTAAGCACGGCGGTGGTGACCTGCTGCAGTACAACCTTTTCGCGTTCGAGCTCGATGGGGGCTCGGTTGACCTGGGGTTCCAGCTCGGGACCAGCCGCGGTGTCATCAGGGCGTCGGCCGAACTGTCGCCCGTTCGTGCGAGGGGCTGGAACACGATCGCGGCCCGGTACGATGGGCGCCGCGTGGAGCTGTTCGTCAACGGCCACGCTGCGGGCGATATCAAGCATGGCGGCTTGCTGCGTTCTGCCAGTTCGGTTCCGCTCGTTCTCGGCGGCGAGCCCCAGGCCGATGGCGACGGCTACCGCGTGGCGCGGCGCCTGCGCGGCGCGATCGACCACGCCGCGATCTGGGACCGGGCGCTGACCGACGACGAGATCATCGCGGTCTCGGGCGGCATCGCCCCGCTGGAAACGCCGCACCTCCGTCCCGAGATGCACTTCACGCCGAGGGTCAACTGGATCAACGATCCCAATGGCATGATGTACGCCAATGGGCAGTACCACCTTTTCTACCAGCACAACCCGTTCGGCGACACCTGGGGCCACATGTCTTGGGGCCACGCGACATCACGCGATCTCATCACATGGGACGAGCATCCGATCGCGCTTCTCGAAGAAGACGGCGTCATGATCTTCTCAGGATCAGCTGTCCACGATACGGCAAACACATCGGGCTTCGGGAGCGCCGCTGAGCCGCCGCTCGTTGCGATTTATACCGGTCACCGGTCCAACCCGAACCTGCAAGATCAGCGGCTGGCTTACTCGACCGATCGCGGGGAGACCTGGACAAAGTACGCCGGGAACCCGGTCATCGACAAAGGTCTTCCGCACTTTCGCGACCCGAAGGTGTTCTGGCACGAGCCGACCGACCGCTGGATCATGCTCGTGTCGCAGGCGCTCAACCGGATCATCGATATCTACGCGTCGGATAATCTGCGCGACTGGGAGCAGATCTCGAGCTTCGGCCCCGCGGGCCAGTCGAACGTGCCGAACTGGGAATGCCCGGAGCTGTTTGAGTTGCCTGTGGACGGCGATCCGAGCAATACGCGATGGGTGCTCCAGATCGATGTCGGCAACAACGGTCCCGCTGGTGGTTCGGCCGGCATGTACTTCGTCGGCCACTTCGATGGCACGCGCTTTGTCAATGAAAATCCGCGCGAAACGACGCTGTGGGTTGACCATGGCGCCGACTTCTACGCCGCGCAGGCGTTCAACCATGACCCAAATGGTCGGGTCGTGTGGCTGGCGTGGATGAACGACTGGAGATACGCGAACATGGTCCCGACCGGGCCGTGGCGCGGCCAGATGTCGGTGCCGCGTGAGGTCGGTCTGACCCAGCTTCCCGAGGGTGTCCGCCTGACGCAGAAGCCCGTTGAGGAGATCACACAACGGCTGGAGACGACGTTCACCGCGAGCGATTTTCAGATCCCGGCAGGCCGTCATACCTTCGCAAGGCTGCTTGAGCACAACGGCTTTTCTCGGCACCTCAGCTCGTTCCCCGAGGGAGCGTATGTTCTCTCGATGACCGCGAACCCTGAGGGGGCCATCCGCTTCGGTGGCATCATCAAGCAACGGCCGGCCGAGTTCACCGCCGCCGGCGTTCCTGTCTCGGGTCCGAACCAGCCCGGTACGGTCTTTGGCTACGACCTCCGGCTGCGTGAGATGTTCATTGATCGCCGGAAGTCTGGCGAGACCGACTTTCATCCGAGCTTCGCTGGCGTGCACTCCGCGCCGTTGATGACGAATCCGGACGGGTCGGTGACGCTCCAGATCGTCGTGGACAATTCCAGTGTGGAGCTGTTCGGCGGTGTGGAGCCGGGGAAGTTCACCGCTGCGATTTCAGACCTTATTTTTCCCGCGGAAGACTGGAACGGTGTCTCGTTTTTTGCTGACCTCGCGCCGGTCACGCTCAAGACTGTGTCGATCCAGAAGCTGCCCGACTGATCGCGGCACCTCCCGTCACTTGCTGCGACTGCGCTCTTCAGTCGAGCGTCATCGGTCAGCCCACCGGTGAGGTACTCAGGCACTCTGGCGTCGGGGTACAGGGGGAACGGGCTCGCGTTCATCGATGGCTGAGATTCGTCGACAAGCCGCACATCAGTTGGAGAAACCTCGCCATGTATGGAATGCTGAATGTGTGCTTCCGGCGTTGGAACTGTCCGCCGTTCGGTGCCTTGCTTCTCGCGGTGCTGGCGCTTGCGTGTTCATGGGGCTGCGTTGCCCAGGCCGGCGAGGCTCGAACGGAACGCTCGGATGCGCGTCCGAATGTGATCCTCATTATGGTCGATGACCAGGGCTATGGGGATCTGTCGTGCCACGGCAATCCTGTACTGAAGACGCCCAACCTCGATCGGCTGCACGCGGAGAGTGTGCGTTTCACCGACTTTCATGTCGCGCCGATGTGCTCGCCGACACGCGGTCAGCTCATCACGGGTCGCGATGCGATGAAGAACGGTTGCACCGCCGTCTGCCAGGGCCGGTCAATGGTCCGGGCCGACATCCCGACGATGGCCGAGTTCTTCACGAACGCGGGCTATGCGACAAGCCACGTCGGGAAGTGGCATATGGGCGACAGCTACCCGCATCGCCCTCAAGACCGCGGCTTTCAGGACACGCTTCATCATCGCGCGTGGGGCATCACCTCGTTGGCCGACTATTGGGGCAATGATTATTTCGATCCGGTACTCAACCACAACGGCGTGGACAAGAAGATGTCCGGATACTGCACCGACATCTTCTTCGACTACGCGATGGAATGGATCGCCGACCAGCAGGCAGAGGACGGGGAGCAGCCGTTTTTCCTGTACCTCGCGACGAACACGCCGCATGTTCCGGACATCGTGGCTCCCGCTTTTTCTGAGCCGTATGAGGGCACGTTCGATGGGAAGCCGATCCCGGACAAGTTCTTCGGGATGATCGCAAACATCGACAGCAACCTCGGTCGGCTCGAGCGGTTTCTGACCTCGAGCGGCCTGCGCGACGACACGGTGCTGATCTATATGTCGGACAACGGCACGCAGAGCGCCGCGGCGCAAGCGATCTATAACGCCGGCATGCGGGGGATGAAGACGAGTGTGTACGAAGGGGGGCACCGCGTGCCTTTCTTTTTCCGCTGGCCAGCAGGACCTGTGCAGCACGGGCGCGATGTGAGCGTGCTGACGCAGGTACAGGATGTCTTGCCGACCCTGATCGAGCTGTGCCGTCTCGACCCCGCCGGCGATGCTGACCCCGCGCTCGGCCGCCGGTTCGATGGGATGAGCTTCGCGAGCGTCTTGGAACGCGAGTCGGGAACGCTGGCGGACCGAAAGCTGGTGATCCAGTATCGGGTCTCGGGCGAGAAATGGGATCCAGCCGTGGTGCTGTGGGGTTCATGGCGGCTCGTGAATCGACACGAGCTCTACGACATCGCCAGCGATCCCGGTCAGGCGAACAACGTGATCGATCAGTACCCAGAGATCGCCGAGGCGATGGAAGCGCACTACGACGCGTGGTACAAAGAGGCCAAGCCGCAGTTTGATATCGAACGCTGGATCCGTGTCGGCACGGACAACCAGGAACCGATGATGCTGTACGCGCAGGATTGGGTAGGCGACTACTGCGATAATCTCGGTGGGCTGACCGATGGCTGGGCGATCGGGTACTGGAATATCGAGGTGGCCGTCGGAGGGGTGTACGAGATCGAACTCTGGCGCTGGCCCGAGGAATCGGGACTGCCGCTCAATGCCGGATATGCATCCGATTTCACGCGCGGCACGCGGGGGGAGCGACCGATCCTGGCCGCAAACGTGCAGATCGCGGGCCAGAACTACACGCTTGACAGCCAGCCCGAGGACACGTCTGTGCTATTTCGGGTGCGGCTTGAGCCTGGGAAGCACCGGCTTCAGACGAATCTGCTCGGGAAGGGTGATCAGACGATCTGCAGCGCGATGTACACGAAGCTGACCCGCCTGCCTGATGCGGGCTCGGCCGATCTGACCGTTCCATCCGAGCGGATCCCACGGCCAGGGGTGCGCCCCGGCCCCGTTGTGCTCGCCCAGCCCGTGACGCTCCGCGAGGACGACATTCTCATGGCGGACTTCGAGGGCGACAGCTTTGGGGCGTGGGTCGCGGTCGGTGATGCGTTTTCATCCGGGCCGGTTCCGGCCGGACAACGTGTTGTCGGGCAAGAAGGTGAACGTGTCCTAGATACATTCATCGGCAACGGGTTCAGCGATCAGCCTACTGGGACGCTCACATCTCCAGTGTTCGAGATCGATCGTGAGCGGATCAATTTCCGTATTGGTGGCGGCAGGAGACCCGGCGACACCTGCGTGAACCTGCGTATCAACGGCGAGGTCGTCCGCACCGCGGTCGGGAACGCGACGAAGGATTCCAACGGCCGAAAGATCCTGCAATGGGTGACGTGGGATGTGTCCGAGTTCAAGGGGCGGACCGCCACGATCGAAATCGTCGACGCGCACCCGGGCGGATGGGGACACATCGTCGTGGATCATATCTATCGGTCGGACCGCGGTCCGGAGTGACGCTGCCTTGTGAGTGCCGGCGTCCGCGGTGCAACCGCAGAGTGCGGCGCGGTGGCGTTCGGCCGGATCTGTTTCGGATTCCATAGGGCCAGCCATCCGCACCGTCCGTGAGCGGATCGCTGGTCGAGCGTTCTGGAGCTGTACCCATGACACACGCTACCTGGTTGATCGCGCTGCTGACCCTGACGGCCACGCCTGCATGGGCATTTCAGGACGAACCCCAACGGCCCAACATCCTGATCATCTTCACCGACGATCAGGGCTACGCCGACTTCGGCGCGTTCGGATCCACGACCCACTCAACGCCCCGGATGGACCGACTCGCGGACGAGGGGATGAAATTTACCAGCTTCTACGCCCAGACGGTCTGCGGGCCGTCTCGCTCTGCGTTGCTGACCGGCCGGTACCCGGTGCGGTCCGGCGGTTGGCACATGCCGGGCGAGGAGATCACGTGGGCGGAGCTTCTCAAGACGGTGGGCTACCAGACCGCGTGCATAGGCAAGTGGGATGTGTCCAACCGCGAGGAGATCATCCCACGTATGCCGAACGCGCAGGGGTTCGATTACTACTTCGGGGCGCTCGGCGCCAACGACGACGGCACCATTGCCTACCACGAGAACGACCAGCCGGCGGGCACAAGCGATGACATGAGCTCGATCACGCGGCTCTACACGACCGTGGCGATCGACTACCTCACGGATCGTCGCGATCCGGCCCGGCCGTTCGCGCTGTACCTCTCGCACACGATGATGCATACCGATATCGATGCATCGCCTCGTTTCAAGGGCAAGTCTGCCGGCGGTCTGTACGGCGATGTCGTCGAGGAATTCGACTTTGAGACCGGTCGATTGCTCGATGCGCTCGATCGGCTCGGCTTGGCCGAGAACACGCTGGTGATCTACACGACCGACAATGGTCCGTGGAACCAAGAGCGATATCGGAGCGGGGAGATGGGCCACCCCATGGGCGCGAAGTTTTGGGGTGATGCTGGCCCGCTGCGTGCGGGCAAGGGCAGCAGCTATGAGGCCGGCTCTCGTGTGCCGTGCATCATCCGCTGGCCGGGAAGGGTGCCGGCGGGAGTTGAGTCGGACGCGCTCTTCACGACGCTCGATCTGCTCCCAACGTTTGCGACGCTCGCCGGTTTCGACGTGCCGCAGGACCGGGTGATCGATGGCGTTGATCAGACCGAGCTGCTGCTTGGGAACGACCCGGATGGCGCTCGACAGACTTACATCTACACCAGCGCGATACCACGGCATGCCGCAAACGGCATCCGGCGTGGCAAGTGGAAGTTCCTGCGGGCGCAGCAGGATGTGCCCGACTACGCGGTGGTAGAACGCGCCGAGGTGCCCGAGCTCTACGACCTTGAGGCTGATATCGGCGAGACAACAAACCTCGCCGAGCAGCACCCAGACATCGTCCGTCAGCTCCGCAGAGAGCTCGACGCGTTCTGGGATCAGGCGATCAATGACTAACCACTGGAGAGCGACGGATCAGAAGTCTGTTGCTCAAGCGGGCCCGCATTGCCCGCGAAGGCTCGATCGGCTGGGACACCTGGTGTGTGTCGACGGTAGCGACGTCCGGCACTTCTCAAGAAGAACCGACGCATCGGCACACGCTTCAGAAAACTCGCTGCCGGATTCATCGGCATGCTCAAGCTCGCCTTCGTCGAAAGAAGCGGAAGGCTCTTAGAGCCGTCACACACGAGCTAGCGCGGCGGCTCACAGGCTTCGGCTTCCGACAGCTCGCATACCTCTGCGACAACCTGCCTCATCTTGAACGCTCGGCCCCAATCCTGCATCGCGAGGAGAATCGGCTCGAGCGATCTGCCGTAGTCCGTGACGTCGTACTCGACCCTCGGCGGCACCTCGCGGAAGACCTCGCGTGACACGACGCCGTCCGCTTCCAACTCCCGGAGTTGCAGCGTGATCATCCTCTCTGTCGCGTTGGGCGTGAGTCGTTTGAGCTCGCCGAATCGCTTCGGACCAGACAGCAGATGGCACACAAGGATCGGCTTCCAGCGCCCGCCGATGACGCTCAGGGTTGCTTCCACATCGCAGCCGGTCTTCCAGTTGTACTTGCGTGCCATCGCTGACTCCGAACGCTTTGAGAATCTTGATACTTACATATTTGTGGGTACTTGTCGAAGTGTCAGCTTAGTCGTACGGTCCCGTCAGATCGAGTCATTGCCCTCCCAACTCGCTGAACAGAAGGGCCAAGGACATGCCACGCGCCACTTGCAGCACCAAACTCTGGGTCAAGTCTCTCCTGCTCATGACAATGCTCGCGCTGCCGGTCTCGGGGTGCGCGAGGCCTGGTCTCAGCTCTGACGAGATCCCTCCGAGTGTCGCAACTGCATCCACGACCCTCATCGTCGTCCCGTACGACGAAGTCGACTGGGGTGCGCTCAACCCGGCCCGCGGCGAAGCGGGGCCGCGTGCGGCCGATCTCTGGGGTGATCGCACGGGGACCGATGCAACCGGGTTTCTCGTTCGGTTTTCCGAGGGGTTCTCGTCACCGCCGCACATCCACAACACCACGTACCGCGGCGTCGTGATCGAGGGTCTCGTTCACAACGACGACCCCGGTGCCGATGAGTCGTGGATGCCGCCGGGTTCGTACTGGACGCAGCCCGCGGGTGAGGTGCACATCACATCGGCGAAGGGCGATGGCCGCATCGCCTATATCGAGATCGAACACGGGCCTTATCTGGTCATGCCGCCCGAGCAAGCAACGGACAACGGCGAGCGCGCGATCAACGTGCACGCTGGCAACCTGGTATGGCTCGATGCCTCAACAAGCCGGCGGATCACGCTCGCGCCTGGCATGGCGGCTGCGGATGGACCGCGCGTCACGTTCCTCTGGGGTGATCCTCAGAGCGAACAGCCGGGCGGTTCACTTGTTGAACTTCCAGCCGGATACACGACCACGCTCAAGACCTCAAGTCACTCGATGCAGGCAGTTGTGATTCAAGGCGCAGCTCGTCTGGATACGTCTGGTACCGACAGGAGCCGCATGTTGACACCTGGCAGCTTCGTCGGCGCGGTGTCTGAGGATGGAATCGCCGTTGCGTGGAGGTCCGCCGAGACCACGTGGCTCTACGTTCGTACGAATGGACCGGTCGAGATCAGCACTGTCCAGAGCAGGTAAATGCGGCACGCGATCGTCAACAGTGAAAGGACGCATTCCATGTGCTACGAGGGATACACGACATTCAAGGCGAGACAGGACGATGCGATCCTGACCGTCACGTTCGATTTTCCGCCGGTCAATGTCCAGGGCCAAGAGATGCTCGCCGACTTGAACGGCCTGGCTATGCGGCTTGAGCGTGACAGGACGGTCAAGGTAGTCGTCTTCGAGTCATCTCACCCAGAAATCTGGGTCTGCCACTACGACACAAACCTGCTGAAGGACATGTCGACCGAGGCCGTCGCAAGGGAAGAGGCCGAACTGCTTGATCTTCAGATCGTGCTCGAGCGCATCAGCAGGCTGCCTCAGGCGACGATCGCCAAGCTCGAAGGCTTCGCCCGCGGCGGCGGTCACGAATTCGCGCTGGCGTGCGATATGCGGTTCGCGGTCCGCGGCAAGTTCAAGTGCATGCAGATGGAGGTCGGCATGGGCATCCTCCCCTGCGGCGGTGGGGCCTCGCGGATGGCTCGTCAGACAGGGCTCGGCCGGGCTCTCGAGATCATCCTGAGCGCACGCGATTTCGATGCTGACGAAGCTGAGTCTTACGGCACGATCAACAAGGCGCTGAACGCAGACGAGATCGATGGCTACGTCGACACGCTCGCGCAACGCATCGCCCAGTTCCCAGCCGAGTCCATCAATGCATGCAAGCAGGCGGTGTACGAGTCGATCGATAAGCCGATCGCTGATGCGCTCAAGGCCGAAGCGTACTGGCTCTATCAGGCTACGAGCAAGACGCCCGCGATCAAGAGATTCACGATCGCTGACGAGAAGGGCATGGAGCATGACATGGATAACCAGCGCAACTGGAACGATCTGGTCATGCAGGTTCAGGATATTCAGTAAACGACACCCGGAATCACGAGGTCATGATGAAAGCAGCATTGCTACACACATACGAGAACGGCGCGCCCCTGCAGCCAGGCAGGGCGGAGAAGCCCACCGCGGGCCCTGGGCAACTGCTGATCAGGATCGCGGCATCGAGCGTCAACACCGTCGACACGAAGATCCGCAAGATGGGCGGCGCTGGCGGGCTCGCGCCAGAGACGCCTGCCATTCTGGGTATGGACTTCGCCGGGACAGTTGAAGCGGTCGGGGAAGGTGTCTCTTCCTTCGCAAATGGCGATGCGGTCTACGGCTGTGCGGGCGGTCTGGGTGGTCTTCCCGGTACGCTCGCCGAGTACATCGCGGCCGACCATCGGCTGGTCGCCCAGAAGCCCAAGACGATTTCGATGCGAGAGGCCGCGGCACTTCCCCTGGTCGCCATCACCGCATACGAGGGTGTCACTCGTGCACGCATCGGCGAAGATCAAAAGATCCTCGTCCACGGCGGCTCAGGAGGCGTCGGGCACATCGCGTTGCAGCTCGCCAAGCACTTCGGGGCGCAGGTGTTCTCTACCGGCGGCGGGGAGCCGCAACTCGAACTCATCGAGCGGCTCGGAGCGACTGGTATCAACTACAAGACGGAGCCCGTCGAAAGCTACGTGGCGAAGCACACGAACGGTACCGGTTTCGATGTCATCTACGATACGGTCGGAGATCGAAACATGCTCAACTCGTTCGAGGCTGTGAAGCTGAACGGCGATGTGATCACAACGACGACGATGTGTGAGCTCGATTTCACAACCGCCCACCTCAAAGGTATCACGCTGCATATCGTCTTTATGCTCATACCGATGATCCACGACGTCGGCCGAGAATCGCACGGTGAGATCTTGTCGAAGATCGCAGAGCTCGTCGATGCTGGTGCACTCAAGCCGATACTCGATGAGTCGGAGTACATGCTTGATCAGGCCGCTGACGCCCATGCCCGTCTTGAGAGCGGCAAGGCAATGGGCAAGATCGTCATCAATCATGTATAGCTGCTGAGTCGTGGCGGCTCGTTTTTTGGACCCAGTCCGCCGCAGACGTTGTGCGACCTACGACGACTGGTTTTTTGTTGAGCGCGACAGGTCTGTTCCAGGGATCTATGTGTCGTATCGAATACGTGGATCTGGCGTTCCATCCGGGAAACTGGGAACAAGAACGGCAGCTCGGGGCGGTCTCTTTCGCGTGCACATGGCAGGCGGTCGCTCGTGCTACCAGGAGCAGTGCATGCGATTGACAACAGCATGGAAGGGTCCAGGCGATCACCCAAGGATTGGGATGTCTGGGATCGTAGCAATCCTGAGCTTGCTGGAAAGCGTGCGCCGGCCCGCGAAGACGGACGCACGAAGTCGTTTCGCTGGTAAGCTTCTCGCCTTAGTCGCAGCCTTCGCCGAAAGCCGTCACCCATGCGAAGAAGTCACTGTCGGTGCATGAGCTGTCCAGGTTCACATCGCACGCTTCTTCCTGTTCGGGTGTACGCGGGCTGGCTGTGAATGCTGTGACCCATGCGAAGAAGTCGCTGTCGGTGATGGTCCCGTCACGGTTCACATCGCCCGGGCACGGGTTCGTGGTGCAAGAAGCACCGAAGATGCGTACATCATCGATAGCAGCCTCAACCAATGATCCTTCGCCGAGATCGCTCGCAACGAACTTGACCCGGATTGTTGATGTCAGATCAACAAAGTCGCCAACGCTGAAGCCTGTCTCGATCCAGCCCCCGGAAGTGCCATCGCCGGCGGGTCCGACGGTTTCGACAAGCGTGTACGTCTGGCCGTTGTCGTCTGAGACGAATACCTCGAACACGTCCGCGTTGGGTGCGTTGCCTGTGTCGTTGGAGTACCACCTCGCGTAGGAGATGGTCGCCAGCTCGGTTCCGCTCAGATCGATCTGGTTGCTGACGAGCGATGTGGTTCCGTTGTCGATATCGTTTTCACCGAGACCGCCGCCGGGGCTCCCCTGGCCGGTGACCCACGCGAGCGTACCGTTCGCTGTATTGTCGTTTTCCGGCTGTGCCTGGGTCCCGATGGGGTTTACGCGGACCCAGACGCCCGAGGTCGCGTCATCCCCGGGCGCTCCCGCCGAGAAGCCGACTGGTGCCTCGAAGTCGTACAGCTCATCCAGGTCCACATCGTCCGCAGCGAGCGCACGGAACACACTCGATGATTGAGGCGACGCTCCCGCCGGCGCAGTGACGGTGGTTCCCGATTGAAGGTCGAACGAGACGAAGTACGCCACATCGGTTGGGCACGCAGCGGGTGCGGGGAAGGTCGCCGTGAAGCTGTTGGTCGAGTCGGGCACGAGCGGTATCTGCTCGAACCCGGATCCCGTGTCGACATGGAATGTCCCGCTGCCCGGTACGAACGGATCCGTCGGCGCGGGGACGACATCGACACGCAGCGTGTCGCCGCCGGCCGAAGAGACCACATCTGGCAGCTGGTTGGGGAACAAGATCTCAAGGCCTGTGATGAAGTCGCCGCCGGCTGTTTCGATCGCGTTGCGGTAGAGCGCGGTGCCTGTCCACCAAGAGATATCGCCGAACACGCTGGTGGGTGTTGTACCTCCAGAGAGCACGCCCGCGATCACCCACTCGCCTCCGAACTGCACCAAGACCGGGCCGCCGCTGTCGCCGGGCGCGGTCGTGGCTTCGAATTCGAGCGCAGAGGAGCTGCTGCCCGGGATCGTGTTCGCGCTGCCGCTGCCGTTGTCAAAGTCGGTCGAGATGATGTTGGTGCCGCCAGAGCTTGCCGGGCTGCCGTAGACATCGATGATGTTCTCACCGCCCCACCGGAAGCCGTCCGAACTGAACTGATGCCCCACGCTGCCCAGGCCGTTGAATCCATAGCCGATGGTTGCGGCGAGCATGCCCTCGAGTTCATCCGTCTCGTCGATCAGCCGCATGGGCTCGGCGATATTCGCCGGGACAGATGTCGAAAGGATGTGGATGGACACATCGCCGCCGTCAAGCAGTGAGCCTCCACCGTCCGGCAGGCTCGACGACTGAACCGTTGTAGAGAAGGTGCTGCTGTTCGAGTTGTCGCCGAACCTGACGAGATCGCCGGCACCGATACCGCAATGGCGCGCACTGATCACCACGTTCGGAGCGATCAGCGTGCCGGTGCATCCGCCCACGCGGACGACCGCGTCGAAGGGGGCGGCGTACGCCCTCGATCCCGCTACACCGATCGCGTTGTTGATCACGATGCGAGGGAAGACGCTGTCGGCCGCCTCGGGCGAACCAACAGCGTATGTCTTCGTGTCGATCTGCCGTTCGGAAAGCACTTCGCCGCTCTCTGCGTCGATGACCGTCTCGAAGTGCGTCGGGCTGGCCGGTACCCCGAGCTCGGCAAGCAGCGTGGTGACCTGCCACGCCAGGATCGCTTCGTCGCCCGTTCGGAACCACACCAGCTCTGCGGCGGAGCCGATCGCTTCCGGCAACACGACTTCGGCCAACTCGACGGCCACATCTTGCGCAACCAGCACAGGGCCGCGACGCAGCACGAGTTGCTCCGTCGACTCGTCGAAGACCTGTGCCACGGTTCCGTCGGCGTTCCGGGTGACGAACACCCGTGCGCCGTGGAGCGGGAGATCAGCGATGAACTTCTGGAAGACGACCGCGCCCGACGGTGCGCCTTCTCCTGCTTCGACCTGTTCGATGCGGGAATCACCGATCTGCAAGTAGGCCGTGGACTCGGCGTTTGCCAGGTGTGCCAGGACGCGGTCTTCTTCCTGCACGAATTGCGCGGAGCACACGCCGCTCATCCACAAGCAGCATGCCGCCGCCACTCCCGATGTTCTGAGTGTCATTTTTCTTCAGGCCTCCCAAAGGTCAGCATGATCGGCGATGGCTCTTTTCGAGTGGCCCGTCATCGGCCCCGCCCCCGTCCATCTCCGTACCTGCTATGCGCTCCAATGAGGATACCGACTCTTGCGGACGAAGTCTGTGCCAAAGGCATGTCCCGGCACGCTCAAGGATGGCGTTAGCGGACCATCATGGCGGTTAAACCCGATGATCGCCATCCTCGTCGATGCCTTCGCCTTCACGCTCGGCCGCGGAGCACGGCCTGTCCAGTGCAGGAGTGGGAGGGTACTGCCGACGTTTGGTGTTGGAACCAGAATATGCGACCTGCGTCGTGAGCCCGAGCTTTCGTTGCGGGTTCATCGCTATCCGATCGGCCAATCGCGGTGAGCATCCCTGATCCGACCGCCGGCACGTCCGAAGACGCTCGGTGATCGGCCGCAAAGATGCTTCAGAAAGCTGCCACTTGGCTTGCCGCCGTTGCAGCAGCTGATGCTGTATGCCCTCCATGACGGCACAAGTACACACCGCGCGGTCGTGCGCCACGGCCACTGCTTCGCAGATCGGATGGGATTTCAAACGCCGCTGCTCTAGCAACCGGTCCCGAACGCAGTGACCCAAGCAAAGAAGTCACTGTCGCTGCAGATCCCGTCTTCATTGACATCGCAGTCTTCTTCCTGCTGCGGCGATCGCGGATCGGCGGTAAATACCGTGACCCATGCGAAGAAGTCGCTGTCGTTGAGCGTGCCGTCGCCGTTCACATCCGCCGGGCAATGATCGTCCAGCACGCTCAGGTACAGCTCGATATTCCCGCCGAGGTTGGTCACGCCCTGCTCGAGACTGTTGTCGGAGCGATAGGCGATCCTGTTGTTCGCCGAGATGTCTACGTACCGGCGGGTGGCATCGTCCGAGAGCTGGATGATTGAGAGGCCGCCCGTGGTGTCGGTGGCTTGGGTGATCTCACCGGTCGCGATATCGTATCGCCACAACTCGCGGTTGCTGTCGGGGTTGAGGCCGCCAAGCTGGCGGTTTGATTCGAAGAAGACCGCTGAGCCATCAGGGGCTATCTCCGCATCGGGCACGTTCGCACCGGACCCACCCACGCCGGGATTCGTTATGAGTTCGATCGTGCCGGACTGTGTGTCCGCGACATGGACTTTCCGGCCGATCGCACCGCTGCCCGAGAAATCAAACAGCGAGATAAACGAGACGAACCGGCCGGCGTGATCGATCCTGGGCAGGTTCGTCTGGAGGGCGCCTTGCTGCTGATCCGTGACGGACGTGATGCCCTGTGTCTCGTCCCAGAGCCAGATTTCAAGCCCTGAGTTTGTGTTCGTGCCGTCATAGTTCGCGCGATCACCCCAGACGATTCGGGTACCATCGCCGTTGATATCCGGGAACTCGGTTGCAACAACGTTGTTGTTGGAGATCTGCGTCAGCGAGCCATCGGCGATACGCACCCGGAACACCTCAAGGCTGCCGTCGGCGTTCTGGCCGGTCGGGTTGATCCTGGCAAGAAACACGGCCCACTGACCATCTCCGGACAGCCGCGGATCAAAGACGGGTGTGCCCTGCGGGTTGCTGGTGATCTGCCGGTACACACCAGAATCGACATCCACTTCCCATAGCTGAAACGTGGAGCCGGGCTGCTCAGCGATGAAATCCCAGATGCTCCGGAAGATCACCCGTGAGCCATCCGGTACGATCATCGGCAGGGTGACCGATGTCCCGCTTCCACCCGGTGTGCTGGTGACCTGCGAGAGCGTGTCGGTATCCGAGTCGTAGACGAACACCTCAAGCGAGCGATCAGGATTCTCGCCGACAAGATCGCTCGAAGACCGGAACGCCACGCGCGAGCCGTCGCCGCTCAGGCTCGGTTCGAACACGCCTTCGCCGAAGGGCTGTTCTGTGATCTGCTCGAACGGGATCGGCTGGGCCACGGCCGCACCCATCGCAAAGCTAGCGGTCATCAACAAGAAGGCGTTTCGCATCGGGAATTCCTCCGGATCGTTACGGACAAGCCGATCGGCAGTGGCATGTTCCAAACAAAATCAGAAAACATTTCCATCATTTAGAACGTTCCCAGAACGTTTTGATTCCTCATCCTTGTACCATATGCCCCGATGGATGTCAATACAGATATGAATCGCGCCGTCGAATATCGACACGTAGCCAACCGAGTCGGCGACCGTCTGCGTTCCGAATTCCTCGCCGCTCTAGGTCATATGCCGCCAAGCTACCGGAGGCCTGCCCGGTTCGCGGCGAGGCTGGGGGTCGATCGAGCCGTGTGCCACCGGCTTGTCAGCTCGACAGCGACGCAAGGAGACGGGATCACCGTGCTTCTTGGGCTCCCCGGTGTCCGTGGGATGGAGATCATCGCGGCCGCGCTCAACAACGAGCGCAGCGTTCCGCGTGCACGCACCGATCGGTTCCGAGCCGCCATCCGTGATTATGCCGATCTCGTCGCGCGATGTGGGGGGAGCCAGAAGCAGCTGCTCGATCAGCTCAAGCGACTGCGCACATCGGAGGGTGTCGGCGAAGACCCCATGAGCGCCGAAGCCCGCGCTCGTCATACGGCGTCTTCTGCGATGATCGCAGGAGGACACGCCCGGGTCCTTTCGCATGTCTACGCCGCCAGACTCGAGGGCAAGACGCTCCATAGCGCAGCGGTCAGAGGATTGATCGGTCTGTCCACTACGATAGATCGCCTACCGATCGCGTACACGCGCCTGGTGGATGCCGAGACCGACACGCATCCGCGCACCCTCGAAGGAGACGATGCAACGGGCTTTGCTGTAGGTACAGTCATCGGACGATTAAGCTCCGCGCCCCTGCCCGTGGTGACCACGACTGTCACAGATCGCACGAGCGTAGAGCTGCTCGACACCGAGCAGGTCGGAGATCGATCGGCCGATGTTTTCATAGGGTCGGTCTTCCGTAGTGGGGCACCAACGCAAGACGAACCGCATCACATCTCGCTCATTCCAAGGGTGCCGTCTGACCGGCTGTTGATCGATGTGCTGCTTGACCGCAGGCTGTCGGCAGTCGCACCCGAGCACACGCTCGTGTACAACATCGGAGCCGCGGGCCCCATCCTCAACGATTCCCGAGATCGCTGGTACGACCGGATCGCCGAGCTCCGCGGCCCGATGCGTTGGGGGCAGCCAGACGAGCGCTCGGCAGGTGATGATGCCCTTCATGATGAGGCCCGGCGCTATCTGCTTGAGGAGACCGGCTGGAACGCAGAAGCGTTCGACATGTTCCGCCTCGATGTTCGTCACCCGATCTGGAGTGCCCAGCACGTGCTGACGTTCCAGCGGTCCGGTTGATCAGCGACGGTTGGGCATGGGTTGAGCCGCGGCGTGAACATGGTTCTGTCGATCTGCTGCATGATCCGCATGCCCTCGGCATCCGGCGCCCGCTCGAGAGCTGCCATGATCAACGTTGTGAAGACAAAGAGTGTTCCACCGACGAGGGCTGTTCCGATGCTCCCCGCGTAGGCAATGAATGTGGCAATCTCGTCCACGCACGATCTACCGAACCCCCAGCTCGCCGTTGCTGGCGGCCCTGGACGCGAACGCCTCGAAACTCGTTGCCGGTCGGCCGAGCACTCGTTCAACTTCGTTGGTCGGTTCGGCATTGACGCCGCTCCGAGTGATTTCGAAGAGGTGCAGAAGCAACCCGATGTACTCGCTCGGGAGCTGCGCCTCTGTGAGAGCGGCACGGAACTCGTCCATAGAGATGGGGGCATAGTCGATCTGGCGGCCAGAGGCTCGCGACAGATACGCTGCAATCTGCGCATGCGTGATCGAGACAGGACCAGTGAGGTTCAGAGTTTCGCCGTTGTATTTGGTACTGGTCAGTGTTTCGGCAACCACCTCGGCGATGTCATCCGCATCGATGATCGGCTCGACGAAGTCGGCCATCGGCAACGTGATCGTGCCTCCACGGACCTGGTCCGCGAAATCGCCCTCAGTGAAATTCTGGTTGAACCATGCTGCACGTACGAGAGTCCAGTCAAGACCGGAACCCGTGATAGCCTGTTCGGCCGTTTCGCTGCGCATCACGCCACGCCCGCTCAGCAGAACGAGCTTGCCTACACCCTGCTGCTTGGCGACTTCAGCGAACGCGCGGATGTCCTCCGCAGCGCCGGGGAGTGCGGGGTCAGGCAGATAGACGACATACGCGGCATCCATGCTCGACAGGGCCGGTGCCCACGTATCCCGCAACGCCCAGTCGAACGCGGGGGAACTCGAACGTGAGCCCCGGCGGATGTTCACGCCCTTCGCTTCAAGCAGCGGAGCGACCCGGCGGCCGGTCTTCCCGGTGGCGGCAATGACGAGAACGTTCGGGTATGGGAGGCTTGATGCGGTCATGACATGCTCCGATTCGGACATCTCCTGCCGCGAGCAACGAACCCGCGGCTATGCATACATCCAGTATCGGAATCATATCTGGAACGATCAATGATATATAATCCGCATTTCTTGCCTTTACGTCCAGATCACGACGCGTTTGTCTCTGCTACCGGATAGGCTTTGCCATGGGCCAAGCCTCGTCCGAACCACCACCGGCGGTCCCCACCCATGCCGCGGGCGATCCGCTGGGCGAAACGCTGCACTCGCTCCGACTCAAGGGTGTCGTGTATGCACGATCACACCTGACGGCGCCGTGGGGTTTCACGCTGCCAGCGATGCCTGATTGCTGCATGTTTCACGTGGTCACCGCGGGGGAGTGCGTTCTGGAGTTCGAAGACCGGGAGCCGACGCTGCTGCGACCGGGCGAGTTTGCGCTCATGCCACATAGCAAAGGACACGCGGTGAAGCACGCCACCGGTGCATCGACCAGGAACTACTTCGACCTGCCGATCGAGCGTGTGAGCGATCGCTATGAGGTGCTGCATTACGGTGGGGGTGGCGATGAGACGACACTGATCTGTGGCGCCGTGTGCTTCGAGCACCCAGCGGCACAGGATTTAGTTGCGCTCCTCCCGAGCCTGATCCAGATCAAAACGTGGAACACACCGAATGCGGAATGGATGCACAGCACTCTCAGGCTGATGGCCGCAGAGGCGAGCGCTCGCCAGCCAGGCGGGGACACCATTGTGACCCGCTTGGCAGACATCTTGATCATCCAAGCGATCCGCACGTGGCTTGTTGAGAACCCTCATTCGCATCGTGGCTGGCTCGGCGCCCTGAGCGATGATCGCATCGGGCCCGTGTTGCTGATGATCCATCGTGATCCGACCAAGGACTGGACGGTCGCATCGCTCGCAGCCGCTGTCGCGATGTCACGATCAGCATTTTCAGCGAGATTTACCGACTTGGTGGGCGAGACGGCCATGCACTATGTCACCCGTTGGCGGATGCATGTTGCGGGAGCATGGCTCCGGGAATCCAAGATGACCGCCGCTGAGTGTGGAGCCAAGCTCGGTTATAACTCCGAAGCGGCTTTTAGCCGTGCATTCAAGCGGATCATGGGCAAGCCGCCCGGCGCATGGCAGGCTCTGGCTCGAGATGCGGTGTACGGACCGGCCCGATGAATCGGTTTGAGTCGCAAGCTCGAAGCGCTGTGAGCCTGGCCTGAACGGCATCATCATTGTTCGCGGTTTCCGCATCGCTGCAACTCGTACTCGAAGCCGGCGTACTCCGTATGCCCAAGGCTGCCTGCTACCTGCCTGGCGAGAGAGACGTCCGCCTCTGGCTGCGCGATGCCTGCCCATCTGCGGACAACGGGAGCGGGACAAACCGACCGCCCAGCCAGAGCGGCACCATATCGGTCAGCCTGTCGCTGCCGATCCATCCGTCTTGACCACCGAGCAACACGACACGATTATCATCGTCGGTGCCCATATCCAGCAGCAGACGAGCGTTCGCGCCGAATCGAGGCGTGTGTTTGTCGGTCGTGATCTGGTGAGCGGCTTTGGCCACGACACTCGTCGATCCAGCATACGCAAGATGGTCGAAGACGTAGCCGCGTCCCAGCACCGGCACCGCACCGATCGGATGAGCAAGGCTGAGCTCGTGGATGTCGCCCCAGACCGCATCGGCACGTGCCTTGCGCGAGGCAGCGCGAATCGCCGCGAGCACCTTGGTACTCGCAGAAGAATCAAGCAGATCCGCGAAGACAAAGTCATGCACATACGGCCCTGATCGAAGCGTCGTCCGGATTCCATCGCCGTACCGCGTCTCGTACAGCTCATCGATCAAGCACGAGAGGACGATCTGATAGACATACGCACCCCGGGAGTCCGGGTCGTAGCGGCCGTCCCACGCGGATAGCGCACTGATACAATTACCAGCGGCCGAGCCCTTCGGCATGTCGCTGGCCAGGACCACGATGCGCTCGGCAACCCGGTGTGACGCGGCCGAGAACGTATCGGACTGGATCTGTGCGAGATCGTCCAGTGACACAACACCTTGACCATCCAGAAGACTATTCATCCTGGAGACCCGGTCATTGGCATTGCCCTGCGGCACAAGTCCCCGCGCCATCGGGGTCGGCACGTTGTTCGCAGATACAAGGAAACCAGCATCGGGATTGAAGCTCGCCGGGAGTTCCTGGCTCTTGACGCCGTCCGACCACGTGAACATCGGATCGTTCGCATCAACCACACCGATCCGACTCGCTCGGGCTGCCGCTGGTACAGCTTCGACCGCCATCAGCTGGCCGATGTTGCCGTTCGCATCACCGAAGAGGATGTTCTGCCCGCCCGCTGCATAGCTGTCGAACGCCGCACGGAACGTCTCCCAGTTCTGCGAGCGGGAAGCTCTCAGGAACGCCGAGGACTCATCGCTTGCCTCATGCCCCCTCCACCGGAGCGCAACATCGTGTTCATCGAGCCGCTCAAGCAGGTCGGCGTCGGTGATCACCGGGCCAAGCGACGAATCCCGCAAGGACCGTGTTGTGTCGAGCCAGAAGCGGACAGAGATGGTTTCGCTGCGGGTCGATTCGGCCTGCCAATCCGCAGGCAGGCGGTACAGCACCGACGAGCTGCTCTGCATGTTCGTTCCTGTCCACGCGATCTGCTCGTTCCGTCCTACAAGCACAAAGGGCAGGCCTGGGATCGTGAGCCCGAGTACCGATGCGTCGGGCGTTCGGTAGCCGACAACACACCAGATGTTCGGCTGGAGCAGCCCGAGGTGGGGATCACTCGCGACAAGTGCGCCTCCCGATTCTGACCGGCTGCCATGGACGACGAATGCGTTGCTCCCTGTGCGCCCGATATCGCTCAGAACATCCAGATCGTGCGGCTGGCCGGCGCCGAAGCTCGGAAGCCCCTCGTCGGCAAACGTCCAGAGCCGTTCGACAAAGTCGTCGTATCCAGGCTCGTTTCGCAGCGCTGCAAACGTGAGCCAGCGGCCCCAATTCACGTCCACGCAGGCAAGCCGCCCGATCACAAGCACATCACGCACGGTCCATGGGTCATCAAAATCGATGCCGAGGACCACGGCGTCGGCTGGTCTTGTTGCCAGCCGCGTGCGATACGCATTGATGCCCGCCACATACGCGGTGATCCAGGCCCGGGTCTCTCGGGGGAGAGCGACCTCGATATCGTCCACGGCTCGATCCAGATCGATCGCCCGGATCGCCTCATCGATGTCGGTAGTGAACGGCCCCGCTACCTCGGAGATGCGGCCTTGCGAGACTCTTCGAAACAGCTCCATCTGTGTAAGTCGCAGATGGGCGTGCACGATACCGATGGTGTACGCGGCATCGGCATCGCTCTCGGCGGTGATCGATGGGATGAGATGCTCGTCCCAGGAAATCTCAACAGGTGCGGCTAGACCAGGCCACGCCCCATCGATGACGCCAAGCCGTTCCATGGCGTTGACGCTTCCAACACGCGGGGGTATCAGTGCGCAGCCGACCAGCGCGATCGCATTGATAACGAGCACGCACACCGTCGCCGCTGCCCTTCGAACCCGCGTTGACCACACGCGATGCCACGTGCGTAGATCATGAGGCGCTCTGCCATGATGTGAGCGTGTGCCAAGTGTGTGCATGGTCATGCCGATCGCTGCCTCCAGAGCCGTCGAAGTCGCACGCCGACGGCTCCCAGAACAGATCGACGCTGTCACTGCCCGGCAGCCGTCCGCTTGATGGATTCGAGTCGACGGAGCCACGTCCAAGCACCCCTGTCCCGAACACGTTCGATCCGCAGGGTAACCGGTGTTCCCGGCACGAGCCTCTCGTCGGGTTCGAACAAACCGATTCGAAACCAGACAGGTCGATCATCAGGCTCCGGCGAGTCTTGCATCAGCGACTCTCTGGCCAGCCCCGAACCCCGCCATGGGCCGGGCTCCATGAAGTCCACGAAGCCGGCAACGGGGCGCTCTGGATCATCGATCAGAATCTCGACCGGTGTGCCCGCGCTGATGTGGGAGGCGGCGCCAGACCGGACAATCGCAGAAATCCAGGTCCTCGCCGGATCTACCACCGTCAGGACGGGGCCGCCGACCCGAAGCGAGGTTCCAGGCCCAGCGTGCCTCTGAACAACGCGGCAATCGAACGGGGCGCGAATCGTCGCGGCCTCGATGTCAGATCGGATCTGTTCTACAAGCTCGAGTGATGCCCGATGCTCGGCGCGCAGTATCGCCAGGCCCGCCCGCCGTGCCGCGAGTGCTGCGAGCTCAGCTTCGGCGGTTGCGCGCGCCGACCGAGCTTGCGCGACTCCTGCTTCTGCTTCGTTTCGACCTACGACGGCCAGTTCGTGCGCGTGCGCTGCCTCGTCAACCTCGCGTATCGAAGCGGCCCCCTCGGAGGCTGCGTGCTGCTGGCGTTCTAGTTCCCGCTGTGTCCAACGCAGATGGACAGCGGTTCGTGATCGACGATGCAGCGACAACTCATACGCATCGCTGAGTTCAGCCGCGAGCGCATCGAGCCTCTTCTGCTCGTGTCCGATCGCGAGCGTTTCGGCTTCAATCCGGGCCGCAGCTGCCTCGGCTGCTGCACAGGCTCGGTTCAGGCGGGCATCGTGAACCGATGTATCAGCTGTCGCGAGAATCGACCCTTTGACATAGCTCCGACCTGTCTCAGCGAAGACTTCTTGAAGAACACAATCGTATCGGACGCCGAGATCGACCGTGTGTCCTTCCACAACCGCGTCATGAACCAGAACCGGCCCGTACGCAACCACGCCCCAGCTGAAGAGCGCGTAGAAAATGCCGGCACAAACGGCGAATACAACGGCGGCTCGCTTGATGAGCCACGCGGCCCGTGCGACAAACATGCGAACCACACTCGCCCGGTGTACATCTGCTGTGCGATCTTGATGAGACTGGGAGACCGGTGTCTGGATCGCGGTCATGATCGTCTCCTCTGTGATGTGCATGCTAACGCGTGTGAGTGCCTGGACTGGTCGCGGTGCCTACCGATCGGCTGCTGTGGCGTGAGTGTGATAATGCCGATCGAGGCTGCCGAAAATACAGCAGCGTTGAGCGCAACGGATATGGCGTCCGAACCGGAATGAAGAGCTTCCGCAAGCCACGTGCCCGAAAGCGTGAACGTCACGGCGAGCACAAGGCCGAGGCTCAGCTGTCGGCTACCGCCACGCTCGGCGTCGTTGGCGAGCAACCCGGGGATGGTCATACTGATCAGAGCAAAACCGCTATTGGCCAGCGGGTCGGGCGGAATCCCCGGTACTGCTGCACGAAGAAGCAGCCACACCCATGACAGGACGCCTGCGGTAAGCAGCATCGCGGCGAACTTGCGCCTTCCGAACACGATGGCCCGCGGCATGACCCAGCGCACCACCGCTGTGTGGGTCATCCACGAGACGGCGAGGACAGAAACAACTTCGAACGGCGTCGAAGACAGCATCGCGAGATACGCTGCTCCGATGAAGCCGCCCGCTCGGACACCATGCCGATCCGACAGCACAACCGAAGCCATGACGCTCAGCAACGCCGCCAGCGGGAGCGACGAGATATCGAACGCTAAGCGGACATCTTCGGACGTAGCCGTTCCCACCCATGCTGTCCCGGTAACAAGCTGCGCGATCGCTGCAAGGCCGACGCTCAGCGCAAGCACCGTAGACGCTGTAGTACGAAATCCTTGGGTTGCAACATCGTGCGCGAGCAGGCCTGGGACAATGAAACCGATGCCTATGAACACGTCACCCGACAGCGAGCCCGTGCCGCCTACACCCGCGTGCAGCGTCATGCTGACAAGGATCGCTACCGGCATCAGCATCAGGAAACGTGTCGGCCCGGTCAGCACGATGAAGCGAGGTATCACGCCGTATACAACGCCATAGGTCGCGACGGACGTGAGGATCGTCACGGCCAATGCGCCCAGATCGTTGAAGTTGAGTGCCAGATATGCCGGAGTGACGATGCTGCCGCAGGTCAGGTGCCAGCGGTCGTACAGCCACACTGCGACCCCGATCCCGAGCAGGAATGTGAGCCGCGCGATATCTGGGGACTGGACCGCGAGGGACTCGTCAGCAAACACGCCTATCCCCTTCGAATCGCCCAACGAGCGCATCAGCTTGTGGGGTGTGGATGTTGACCAGCCCGAGCAGCATGACATGATCGGTGGGCTGGTCCTCGATGAACAAACGCATCAGCGAGCTTGTCGAGAGCCTGCGCTGTTCTCCGGCCAGGATCAGCCGATCCCGCGATATCGAATGCTGCACCTGAAGACGCTTGAGAAGCACGCCCTCGTACGCTCCAAGCAGCGCGATACGGTCGAGCCCGAGCTCGACGGCAGCGATATCGGCGAACTGAATCGCGCGCTGCTCGCGATCGGACCTGTTGTTGAGAAGACCAACCACGGTCGTCTCCGATGAGCGATGTACAGCAAGCTCGCGTACAGCTGCAACGACGCTTTCTCGATCGTTGACTGCGAACAGATTTGCCCATGTAACGCGCTTGCCGAACGCCGAAAAAGAGCAGACTGCTACGACACCCGGATCGGGCGCTGTGCGCTGCATGCCACGCAGAGCCGTCGCGCGGGGGATACCAAGCATGCCCGCTACCTCGAGACCGATCGCGACGTTGTCCTTAAAGGCGAAGTACGAAAAACCCTCAAGATCTTCGTCCGTCACATCGCTCGGGTTGGCAACGCACACGCGAGAACCCAGTGCAGCCGCACGATCCCGCATGAGACTGAGTATCGCAGGATCCTGCTCGGCCGTGACCAGCGTTCCACCGGATGGACAAGTGTTCAGGAGTGATCTAGCGATCTCCGCTCGGGTCTTTCCCATGACATCTTGGTGATCCTCACGGACATTCGTGAGCACTCCGATCGTTGATCGCACGATGCGGGTCTCTGAGACGCGCTGATTGACGGGACGAAGCGCCATGCATTCAACGACCACGGCCTGAGTCGAAGCGGTTGTGTACCTCCCGATGACCTCGATCTGTTCGAGGATCGTCGGCGCCCCCCTACGCCGGATAGGTACTTCGGCTGCATCGTGTCCGATCACAGCAGCAGCCGTACCTGTGCACTTGGCAACGGTCTCGATCCCTGCCTCGCGCAGCATGCCAGCAATGATGCGTGTGACCGTCGACTTCCCGCGCGTCCCGTTGACATGGATGCGCAGCGGTACGGCCTCGAGAATCCGCTCGTGTCGGATCGTCTCCACCCGCCAGAGCCGCCACACCATGGCTACCACAGCCAGCGCAGGGAGTAAGAGCAGGTCCGAAGCCACAGAACCTCCAGCGCCATCCCCAGCGTTGCCCTTCCGCATCGCGGAAACAGATCGATGAGCCGGTCATGCTTCGCTGAAAATCCTGCGATGCAGGTTCTCGGGCATATGACGCTTCCTCAAGAAGCGAAATCCGAAACACCACCCACGCTCGGTCCGAACGGTACTGTTGCAGAAGGGCTGGATCAGCGGCATGGGAGGCTTGCAGGTGAGCTCAAAGTCCGGAGCAAGCGATTGGCTCGAACCAGAGCTGCTCGATGAACTCATCCCGGCTGTATACGACGAGCTACGCGAACTGGCCGAGAAAACCCTCGGCGGGCGTGCCCGCTCGCTCACACTCCAGCCGACCGCGCTCGTGCACGAAGCATTCCTCAAGCTCGGCGCCGAACGGAACGGCTGGGCAAGCCGAGCGAATTTTGTTATCGCCGCTTCCATCGCGATGCGAAGGGTCATGCTGGATCATGTCCGATCGCGAAACGCCCAGAAGCGCGGCGGTGGACGCCGAGCCGACATCGATGTCATCACTGTTGCAATAGAAGACCGGACCGTCGATGTGATCGACTTGGATGAGGCGCTGCGCCATTTTGAACGCAGAGAACACGAAGCTGCGCAGGTTGCCCAGCTTCGGATCTACGGTGGGCTGACGCTGCAAGAAATCGCTGCTGCGCTTGATGTGAGCGAGAAGACCGTGCAGCGCCGCTGGCGGTATGCGCGCGCATGGCTGGTCGCCGCGTTGGGAGAAGATGGTTGAGCACACCCGAATCGTCACTCCAAAGCCTGTTCGAGGCGCTGATCGACGCTGCCCCAGACGAACGTGAGTCCACGATCCGCAGCAGCGGTCTCCCCGAGACGGACCAGCGTGCGCTGCTTCGTATGCTGCAAGCCGATGACCGCCTTGGTGACTCGAAAGAGCCATCGTTGCGACAGCACCCGTGGCCCGGTGATGCTGTAGGCGATTACCGGCTAATCGCTCCCATCGGCAACGGAGGTATGGGCAACGTCTGGCAAGCGCACTCGCTCTCAACGCCTGGCTTGGTTGTAGCAGTCAAGTTCGCCAACTGGACACGGGACGAGCACACGGAATCCGCCGAACGTCTTGCGCAGGAGGGACGCATCCTTGCCGCGATGAAACACCCTGGTATTGTCTCGGTGTTCGCGAGCGGCGTGACCGCGACGGGTCGGCCATACCTCGTTCTCGATGAACTGCCTGGTCCGACGCTTGATGCGTTCTTGAATCAGCGTCGGCACAGCGCCTGGGATCTTGCACAGATCATGCTGCGCCTCTGTGATGCCGTGGTGGCGGCGCACCAAGCGGGTGTCATACACAGAGATATCAAGCCGGCGAACGTGATCATCATCGGAGGTTTGTCGCCCGTGCTCGTCGATTTCGGTGCAGCCCTGGTCTTGCCGCACGGCGTCATCGATAGCACGCACGTCACACAGGGTGCATCCCCAATGACCCCTGCGTTCGCCAGCCCGGAACAGTCGCGAGGCGAACAGGCGACGCCGGCCACAGACGTGTTCGCACTGGGCCGCATCATCAAGCTAGCAGTGCAGTCCTTGAGCGACCCGACCTCAGCCACAACGCGCCTTCTGGACGCTGTCGCAACGCGCGCCTGCAGCGATGACCCTGTCGATCGGTACCCACACGCGCAAGCGCTCGCCGACGACCTGTCCGAGAGACTTGCTGGCCTGAAGCAGCGCTTGCCTTCCTCAACAGGCCGATGGAAGCGTTCCACCGCTCTCGCTGTAGCATCGGCGCTCGCTATTGGTCTCGGCATGGGTGCTGTTGCACACGCATGGTTCTGGTCGAACGGACAGATCATCGAAGCAGGCGAGGAGCATTTCGGATTCGAGACGATCGAAGACGCACTCGATGAGATCGCCGAGACTGTTGACGACCAGAACGATGATGCCACGCTGCGGCTCGTTGCCGAAACGCCATGGCACGAGCTCGACGGCTCGGCCGA
>JBCCZQ010000023.1:0-38501 GCA_039187315.1 Planctomycetota bacterium
CGCGGGTCACGCCGATCTGCGCGAGCTGTACGAGCTGGGTGTCAAGGAGCTGAGCAACCTGCCGCGCGACAACCGCGTCCAGCGGTTCGCGGCCCAGAAGTTCCTGGCCTACCAGCTCGCCAAGATGCTCGACACGCTCCAGCAGCACAGCCGCAAGACCTACCAGAGCGTCGTCAACGACCCGAGCAACCGCAGCCGCAAGGGCCCGTACCCGGTCTTCGACAACGTCACCGCGCTGTTCAGCGCGCAGCCGGTCATCACGCGGACCGCGACGTACATCTACGCCTGCGCCGAGTGGGTCGAGGACGCCTTCCAGGGCAAGGAGCTGATGATCGAGATCTACTCGAGGCTGCTGAACCCGACGAACGTCGCGCTGGCGAACCACATCGTCGACGTCGAGGCCGGCGAGTTGGCGGGCGAGTACTTCGCGTGGAACTTCAACTCGGGCATGGCCGCGGTCGACGGCATCATGAGCCACCTCGTGGGCTACCAGGACATCGTGCTGGCCAGCCGCAACGTCTACGGCGGGACCTACCAGCTGCTGGTGGACTGGTACGGCAAGAGCTCGAACCTGGACGTCGGCATCGAGTTCTTCGACGGGTTCGATGAGGCAGCGTTCACCGATGCGCTCGAGAAGACCAAGGCCAAGTACGCCGATCGGATCGCGCAGGGGCGACAGATCTATGTGTACGTCGAGAGCCCGTGCAACCCGCACGGCAACGTGCTCGATGTGCCGGCAATCTGCAAGAAAGCGCACAGCGAAAGGCTGACGGTCATGTGCGACTCGACCGTTGGCACACCCTTCCTGCACCGGCCGCTGCGTCGCCAGGACCCGATGGAGCGGCCCGACTTCGTCATCCACAGCTACACCAAGGACCTGGCGGGGCACGGCTCGACCACGGCGGGGGTGGTCATCGGGCGCAACGAGCGGATGTTCATGGGCAAGCACGACAGCATGCCCGGCACGGACATCGACGGCTCGCCGCGGACGTTCACCGGCGAGGAGACGCTCTTCTGGAACGTCTACTACATCAAGGGCGCGTTCCTCGATTCGGAGAAGGCGTTCGAGGTGCTCAACGGCATGCACACGCTCGAACTCCGCATGCTCCAGAAGTGCATCAGCACCCGCGCGTTCTGCGAGTGGCTCAGCCGCCACCCGCAGATCAATGTTCACGGCCCGGCCAACCCGCAGAACCCGACAGCGAAGATCGCCGAGAAGTGCCTCTACATGGGCCTGCCGGCGCCGCTGTTCACATTCGACTTCGAGGGAGACGGGACGAAACCGATCTTTAGCCGCGATACCTTCAAGCGGTTCTTCGACATGCTCGACCCGGCGTTCGGGCACCAGGTCAGCCTCGGCCAGCCGAACACGGTCTGCCTTTGCCCGGCGATCACGAGCCACAGCGAGATGTCGCTCGAAGCGCTCAAGGACGCCGGTATCGCACTGACGACGACCCGCGTCGCGATCGGCACCGAGGATCCGCGCACGCTGATGGCCCACCTGCTGTCGGCCGCCAAGAACACGCTCGACAGAGAAGTCCCCGGCTTCTCAGCAGGCTTCCCGGGCTGCGACGAGATCGACGCGATCTACCAACGGCACTACAGCGACGTCCACGCGGCGTACGCCAAGAGCCTGCCCTCGTGCCGTGAGCTGATGGCGTGAGATACGGCCGACTCCGCCGCGATCTTGGAGCGATGGTGCTCGCCGCGACGGCGTCAGCGCTGCCCGCGTGCTCGTCCTATTACCACGTGACCGAGCCGACCTCGGGCCGGCAGTACCTGACGACCTCGGTCGACGAGTCGGCCCGCCGGGCAACGGGCGCTGCGGTGTTCTCGGATGCTGTCTCGGGCGCCGAGGTCTCGCTGGCCAACAGCGAGATCGTCAAGATCGGCGAGGTGGAGTACCGCGAGCTGCTGCGGGCCATGCAGCAAGAGCGCGAGGAGTCGTACACCGCCACCAATGGGGGAAGCGATGGGGGCAGCGATGGCCCGTAAACCGACAGACGCAGAGATCATGCAGCGTGCGAATCAGGCGCACGCGTTCGCGAGCCGCAACCAGCTGTCACAGGCCGCGGGCACGCTCGGGCCGGTGATGCCGCATGCGATGCACCTGATCAATGTTGTTGAGTTGTTCGCGAGCATCCGGGCCGGGCAGTCGCAGCATGTTGAGGCGGTCGAGCTCTACAAGCACGTGCTCAAGGCCGAGCACCACAACACCCGCGCTCGGCACAGGCTGGCGATCTGCCTGCGCCGCGCGGGCCGGGTCGAAGACGCGATGGCCCAGATCAACCGGCTGCGGGAGACCGACCCCTGGAATATCAGCTATGCGGTGACACTGGCCGACGCGCACGAGGTCCTCGGGCAGCACGAAGAGGCGGCGGCCATGCTGCGCGATGTGGAAGCGAACCGGGACCTGTCGGAGTGCACGCCCGAAGAGCAGGCCCGTGTGCTCACAATGTGGCTGATCCTTGAGCCAACAGAGGAGCGCGCCGAACAGGCCGCATCGATGGCCCGCGACAAGACCGATCTCCATCCCGAGATCCGCTCGTCGCTGTTTACGCGTGTCGGCGGTTTCTTCCAGAAGCGGGCATCCAAGAACGGCAATGCGCCGGGCGATGTCGACCGCGCGTTCGGTGCGTTCGGCGAGGCGAAGACCGCGCGCCGCCTTGCATTCGAGCCTGCAGCGCATAGCAAACGCGTCGGTGGGCTGGTGCAGTTCTGGACCAGCGCCGCAGCCCGGTCGCTTCCCAAGACCGATCGGGATGGTTCAGGGTTTGTCTTTATCGTCGGCATGCCGCGGAGCGGGACTTCCCTGCTCGAGCAGATGCTCGGGCGGCTGCCGGGCGTCGCGCCGCTCGGCGAGCGCGCGGGCATCGTGCGGCTCGTCGGCGGGCTGAACTTCCCGGGGGGGCAGCACCTCGAGCCGATGCTCGACCGGGTCGGCCTCTACAGCGAAGCGAACCTCGCTGAAGTTATGCCCAAGATCATGGCCGAGTACGAACAAGCCGCCGAGGAATACGACCCCGACCCGGCGGGCCGGCGAGTCCTCGTTGATAAGCAGTGCTTCAATTTCTACCACCTCCCCGTGATCGCCCGTGTGCTGCCGGGCGCGAAGGTCATCCACATCCGACGGAACCCGTGCGATACGGCCCTGAGCTGCTTCAGCCAGTGGTTCAACAACCAGTACCACTTCGTCAAGGACATGCACACGCTCGGCAGCTATTACCGCGAGTACCGGCGGGCGATCGAGGCGTTCCGCAAGCTCCCAGCGCCCGACGAGCGGCCCGAGATGATCGATGTGCGGTACGAAGATCTTGTGACCGACCCCGGAGGGAGCATCCGCCCGGTGCTCGAGTTCCTGGGCCTGCCCTGGGATGACCGCGTGCTCGCGCCGGAGCAGGCCGAGCGGATCGTGATGACGGCCAGCCGCCATCAGGTCAAGAAGTCGATCAACACATCCGCCGTGCAACGCTGGCGGCCGTACGCCGAGCACATGCAGCCGTTCCTCGATGCGATCGGCCCCGATCTGGCCGCGGAAGCGGGCGTCGAGCCGACCGGCTCTCGGCCGGCGTGAACCCGGCGGACGCGCGCTAGGCTCACGCCCATGCGCGTGCTCCTGACCAACGACGATGGCATCCGGGCTCCCGGGATCCTTGCGCTCCATGAAGCGTTGACCGGCGACGGCGGGCTGATCGGACCCGGCGACGATCTCTACACCGTCGCGCCGCTGACCGTCCAGTCCGCCACCAGCCACGGCGTGACCTTCAACGAGCCGCTGATGACGCGTCCGGCCAAGCACCTCGACGGGGTGGCGGTCGATGGAAGACCGGCCGACTGCATGAAGCTCGCGCTGAGCACACTCTGGGCCGAACGCTTCGGCGCGGATACCCGGCCCGACCTGGTCATCAGCGGCATGAACGCCGGCGCGAACTGTGGGATCAACGTGATCTACTCCGGCACGGTCGCGGCAGCGATCGAGGCCGCCTTCCTGGGGATTCCTTCAGTCGCCGTCAGCCTCCACCTCGGGCCGGGCCTGACGCGGTACGACGTGGGCGCTCGTCACGCGGTGCGAGCGATCCGGTCGGTGATCCGGTCGGGGCCGCTCGCGCCCCACTCGTGCATCAACATCAACGTGCCGCGATGCGAGACGCCTGTGGAGGACACGCCCGAGGCCCTTGCCGCCGTGCGTGAAGCAAACGATGCGGCGGGGCTGCCCGGCGGCATCGAGCCGCAGGCCGCGCCGTCCTACGAGTACGGTCCCGACGCGCATGACCCGATCGATCTCGCAGCCGAGCTTCCTATCGCCGTGTGCCCGATGAACACGCACGGGCTGATCGATCGCTTCGACAAGCGCGAGAGCCCGGCCGGGCTGCCCTACTACTGGTCGGCCGCGGGCGGGCTCGACTTCCACCAGACCGAGCCGGGCACGGATGTCGACCTGCTGTTCCGGCGGCATATCACCGTCACGCCGCTGACGTTTGACCTGACGGATCGCGAGACGCTCAGCCACTGGCGCGAGCGGCTGGCCTAGGACCCGGGCGATAGGTTCAACCGGCGTCAAGCCCGCGCTCACAACAGCCGAAAAGACTGGAGGATCGCGCACACATCCCGGAGACCGCTCATGCCGCTCGGCCACACCCCGCAGACGGACATCCTCCTCGACGCCGGCACCAATGAGCTGGAGATCCTCGTGTTCCGACTGGGCGAGGGGCATTTCGGGGTCAACGTCGCCAAGGTCCGAGAAGTCATCCGGTACGCCAAGCCCACCGAGAGCCCGATGCGCCACCCATCGGTGCTGGGCATCATCAACCTTCGCGGCCAGGTCGTCACGCTCGTGGATCTGAAGGCTCATCTGGGCCTGGGCGCGATCGATCCGAACGAGCCGTCGATCCGCGTGATCATCATGGAGTTCAACGGCATCCGGTCGGGCTATGTGGTCGACGGAGTAGATCAGATCCACCGCGTGAACTGGCAGGCAGTGCGTGAGGCGCCGGATGTGCACTCGATCGACACCTCGTCATCGTCATCGTCCTCCGCGGACGCGGCATCCGTGCCCGTCTCGACCTGCACCGGCATCCTAGAGCGTGGCGACCGGCTGGTGCTGATGCTCGATTTCGAGTCCGTTGCCGACGCGATCCTCCTTAGCGACAAGCTGCGGCTGGACGCTGTTGAGAACCCCGAGAGCGTGGATCGGGCCTCGATGCGGGTCATCCTGGCGGAGGACTCGCCCTTCATGCGTGAGCTGATGCAGCGGGTGCTGGTCAACTCCGGCTATACGCGGCTGGAGGTCTATCCCCACGGCGCTGAGGCGTGGGATGCGATCGAAGCCTCGAGCGCTGATCAGCCGGTCCACGCCGTCGTGAGCGACATCGAGATGCCGCAGATGGACGGCCTGCACCTGTGCAAGAGGATCCGTGAGCAGGGCTCGGAGCTTGCAGATGTGCCGGTGATCCTGTTCAGCTCGCTGATCAGCGATGACAACCGCAAGAAGGGCAGACAGGTCGGCGCAACGGCCCAGATCCCCAAGCCGGAACTCCGCGAGCTGGTGATGCTGGTCGATCGTGCGGTGACCGGCCGACTGGCCGCGGAAGATGCGCCAGCGCAGGCAGCCTGAGCGCCCGGCCGCGCTTCAAGTTCTCCTCTGCGATCGCCCGATCTGAGCGTCATGTCTATACATGCTCTTGAGGGCCGACCCGCTGTGTTCGCAACGGGTCTTGGACGCAGCGGGACGACCGCGATGCGGAGCGCCCTGGCGTCGCACCCGGGGATCATCTCTACCTCGAGTGAGAACAACATCGTCAGCGACCTTCTGCACGCGTGCGATGTCAACGCCACGCTCTACAGCCGGCGCGTCTCGATGCAGATGTCCGAGAAGATGTACAACGCCCGTTTTGCAACCATGATCCTCGACCTGCTGTTTCCGACAGTGCAGCACGTGGACGATTCGATCCGGCCGCTGTTCGCGAGCCATCTTTCACCGTCGCGCGCCGAGCGAGCACTCCAGCTCTTCCCGGGTTCACGGTTCGTGTGCATGATCCGTGAAGGCGTCGCCACGATCGAATCCAGGATCGCTCATCACACGCTCGGCAAGCAGAGCTTCGAGGAGCACTGCGAAAGATGGGCCAGCTGGGGCGTGTTCTCGGAGTGGGCAGCGCCGAGGCATGACTGCTTGATCGTGCGTCACGAACAGCTTCTTGAGGATCCTGTCGGCAGCATCGCCGGTGTGCTGGCGTTCCTTGATCTTCCCGACCACCCTGCGCCGGCCGAGGTCCTCACGGGCAAACGGTTCCACCCGACACCCGACACAACCCGTCCGCGCTGGCAGACATGGACCGAAGGCGATCGCGCCATATTCGAGCGCATCTGCGGTCCTGCGATGCGCTCGCTCGGCTACGCCATCCCCTGGGATCGCCAGCATCCACCCGGGCGACAGCCGCACCATCCCGCGGCGTAAAGCCGTCCGACCTCAAAGCATAAAGGCGGTTGCGCTCAGTGAGCACAACCGCCCGGAGGGAGAAGGGTGACTCTGTAACGCATCGAGGGCACGCCGAGAACCAGGCTCGCCCTTGCGGACAGCCCAGCGGCGTTGTGAGACGTCAGCCGACCAGATCGGCCACGCCCTCGAGGGCTTCTGGGAACTGGGCTCGCAGCTCGTCCAGCTTTTCACGGCTGATCGACAGCGCTTCGAGGACGGCCGGATCGAAGTCCAGGCTCGGCAGGTCGAGGCGGAAGCCGGTTTCGTGCTCGGCCGCGATGCGGTCAGCAACATAGACAAGGTTGCACAGCGTGCGGTGCTCACCGGGGGCCTTCATCGGCTCGTGGTGGAACCGAGTGACGCTGACAAGCGTCTTGGGGAACTTCCAGCGATCGCAGAGCGCCTGGCCGAATTCCTCGTGTGTCACGCCGAACAGCTCGCGCTCGGCCTCGAACATGTTGCCGCTCGGGACGCCGTCGGCGTCGGGCTTCACGCGGTCGAGCACATCAATGATCTTGTTCCGGTCGTACTGCATCTCGACCATGAACCCGATGTCGTGAATCAGGCCGGCGAGGAAAGCCTCATCGGTCAAGCCGTAGCCGAGCTTGTCGGCCAGCAGCTTTGTCGCCGCGGCAGTCGCGATCGAGTGATCCCAAAGGTCGCGCGCCGCGAAGAATGGTGTCAGCTGCCCGCCGCGGAAGAGCTTGGCCAGGCTCGCGGCGATCGCGATGTTCTTGACGGCGTTGAGGCCGAGCATCACGATCGCGCGGTTGATCGACGCGATCTGCCCCGGCAGCCCGTAGAACGAGCTGTTGACCACCTTGAGCACCCGCGAGCACAGCGCAGGGTCGCACGAGATGAGCTTGTGCAGGTCCTGGGCCGTCGACGACGGGTCCTCGACCAGCTCGATGATCTTCAGCGTGATCTCGGGGAGGGTCGCGATATGGCTGATCTCGCCGATGGCTTCGGTGAGGATCTGCTCGCGCTGCACGTCGGTGGCCATACCGGCACTCCTTCTCGGGTTTCAGTCCGGGAAGGTCATCGGTGCCGGGGGTCGCCGACTTTGCAGACGGTGCAGGTTTCGGCACAGTCGGTACGCGCCGCAACCTGTTCCGGGGCGGTCCGGTGTGGTTATCCACGCGCCCGATCGTCCCCTCACCCGCCCGGAGGCCACCGCTTGCGAAGCAGGCTCCGATCCGCCAGATTGAGCCCCGCCAGCGCCTCGGCCGATCGCGGCCCGGCCCGACCGTCGCCGAACGGGTGCGTGATCGTCACACGATCGATCGCCCCGGCTCGGTCGATCGCCGCCCGGATCAGTTCCGCGGTCTCGCCGGCTGCGTCGACCACGTTCGTGCCGCGTTCGCGGTCGGTCTGACGAGGGCCGATGTTGACCACAGGCACACGCAGCGCCCCCGCCTCGATCAGCCCCGCCGAGGAGTTGCCCACCAGCACGCCGTTGGTTGTGCCGAGCCGCTTGAGCAACGCGACGAACGCCGGTCGCGGCAGATGCTCGCGCACCGCGACATGCTCCCGCGCCTGCTCGATCGCCCGCACGATCCCCCGCCGGCCTGGGTCGAGGTTGGGCATCAGCGCCAGCGTGCGCACGCCGGCCAACGCTTCGAGCGCGGCCGACGCGGCGGCTTCTTCGACCTCGTCCGGCCGACCGATCGGGTGCATCAGGAGCACGACCCGCGGATCTCCGAGCTCGGAGGCGTGCTTGTCTGGCATGGGCTCGATCGCGTCCAGCCCGTCGATCGCGGGCGAGCCGACGACAACAACCCGCGATGGGTCCTCGCCCATACGCCGGATCCGGGCCGCGCTCGCCTCTGTGGCCGGCAAATGCAGGTTCGCAAGCTTGGTGATGGCATGCCGCATGGCCTCGTCGGCGACGCCCTCGGCCAGATCGCCGCCGTGCACGTGTGCGAGCGGCACGCCGCCCACGCTCGCGGCGCTCGCGGCCGCGAACGCCTCGATGCGATCGCCCAAGACCAGCACGATGTCGGGCGCGAGCCGCTCGAAGCTCCGCCCGAAGCGCGCGATGCCCTTCCCGAGCGATTCGACGTCGTGCCACCGACCAACCCTGCCGACGGTCTGCATCGGAATCGAGTCCGCAACCTCGAACTGGGCCTTGACCTCCTTGAATGTCATCGCCGGCTGCACCAGGTGCGCCCCGGCCGCGATGACCAACAGCTCAAGGTCGTCGCGCGACTCGATCGCGCGCATGATCGGGACGAGCAGGCCGAACTCTGCGCGCGTACCCGTCACGACCGCGATGCGGCGGCGGGTATGGTCGCCCGCGCGGGCCGGTGTATCGCGCTTCGGCCCTGACCATTCGGACCCGATCACGGCCGAGAACTTTCGATTCTGACATGTCTACCCATCACGCTGGGAGCATAAGCGCGCGGTCCTTCCGATAATCCTTCCGCGCGCCGAATGCCCCGCTGTATCCCTTGGACTTGCCACCGGTTCGTGATAGCTTGACGAGCACACGCCCCACCGAACCGGGAGAGAGACCATGCCCGCCCGCCGCCTGTCGATCATCGCCGCCATCACGGCATCCTCCGCCGGGGCTCAGGTTGTTTCGCTCGACACGGGCTTGCTGCCCACCCAGCAGCCGGGCTGGTCGTTCGTCGCCAGCAACAACGACAGCGGCGTAAGCGAGTCCCAGGTGTTCTCGACCGACGGCACCACGCTGACGAGCAACAGCATGGCGCTGCCGTTCGCCTCCGGCCGGCCCGCCTCGACATTTGCACAGTTCGACCTGAGCGCCGTCGACTTCGACGAGGTGACCTCGGTCACGATTGATCTGCGCGCCCGCGTGCTCGAGTCCGAGATCGCGCAGTTCAACGCCGGCTTCTTCGTCTCGATGTACGGCGAGGGCCGCGGCTTCAGCGCCGGCTTGAGCACCACCACCATCACGCCGAACAACCAGCAGAACTTCGCCATCGACACGACGCAGTGGCGTGACTACCGCTGGGTCGCCGACTGGACGAGCGAGACCGTCGATCTCTTCGTTGACGGCCAGCTGCTCGACACGCGAAACTTCCGCAGCTCGACCGGCTCGAACCTGAATATCGGCGACGGCACCGGCACCGCCAACGCGCGGGCGGAGATCGAGCGGTTCAGCTTGCGGATCGTCCCCGGCCCCGCGTCGGCCTCGCTGCTAGGCATTGGCGCCCTGGCCGCACTCAGGCGGCGCCGCTGAGACGCGAGAGATCGGCCTCCGTGAGCGGCATATCCGCCGCGATATCACGCACAACCGTTCGTCCAACGATCTCGTCCATCCGCCACGGCTCGATACCCATGCCGGGACGCTTGATCGTCAAGTCGCGTCTCCCGACGGTTTGGTCGACGCGCAGGTCACGCACCGCGACCAGCGACTGCCGGCTGACCTCGCGGACATCGTGTTCGCAGTCAAGCAGGCGCTTCTCCCCGCCGCCCGAAGACTTTCCGGCCAGCGTCCGTTTCGCGAGCTCCGTGTATCGCGCAAACGCGCCGGGCTCGAGCGATGCCGCGTGGTCCGGCCCGACCGCGGCGACATCGTGGGTCATGTGCTTCTCGAGCAGGCAAGCCCCGGCCGCAACAGCTTCCGCACCCGCCTCGGCCCGCGGAGTGTGGTCGCTGTAGCCGACGACCAAGCCTGTCGCATCGGCGATCGCTCCGATCCCGCCGAAGGCATCCTCCGGTGCCGGGTAGCTGCTGACGCACTGGAGCATCGCCAGCCGGCCACGCGCGTGCTCAAGCCACTCCGCCGCTCTTGCCACCTCGTCCAGCGTGCTCGCGCCAGTGCTGACAACAAGCGGTTTCCCTGTTGCCCCCATCGCTTCGAGAAGCGGACGATTGATCACATCCGGGCTCGCGCTCTTGTACGCATCCCACGGCAACCGCTCTGCCACCTCGACAAGCTCCACGCTAAACACGCTTACGATCGCGTGGATCCCCAGCGCGTGTGCCCGCTCAACCGAGGGTGCCAGCTCGTCGATCGAGAGCTCCAAACGCCGCAGCATGCGAAACGGATCCGCCTCGCCAGCGTCCTTCTGGTATGCGGCGAGCTTCGCCGCTTTCGACATCAGCCGGTCGGTCTCGAAGAGCTGGAATTTCACGGCGTCCGCGCCCGCCCTCGCCGCGGCCTCGGTCAGCATCACCGCACGCTGCGGGTCGCCATCATGGTTCACACCGATCTCGGCGATGACATATGCCGCGTGCACAGGCCCGATCCGGCGATCGCCGATGCGTATCTCCGGCGAACTCATGCGACCCGCCGCGCTGCCAGCGCCGCCTCGGCCCGGTGCAGGTCCGCCTCGTTGTCGATATCGATTACCGAGCCCGGCTCGCTGACGATGCCTCGACGATTCGTGCCGAAGAACGCGTGCGGCCCATCGCCGGCGCCGTCGACCTCGAGCATCAGCGCCCGGCGTGTCAGCGCGATCACCCCGCCGTCGGGCAGGTACGCAGGCGGCAGGTCCTGGCGTCGATAAACACCATGATTCAGCACGTCTCCCTCCCACGGCGAAACCTGGCCGGTTGCTTCATCGACCCGCGTCATCCACCAGGGATGCTGCTTGCCCACACGCTCGTAGCTCTGCACGCTGTCGCAGCCTGTCTCGATCAGCCGCAAGACCGCGCGGTCGATCAGATCATCGGGCCTGACCGGTACATTGGCGTAGAGGAGCACCATCAGCCCTTCGATATCCGCCTGCGACGCGGCATGGCGCGCCGCGCTGTCGACCGTCGCCGTGTCGTGTGCCAGCTCGGCAGGACGCTCGATGACTTCCGAGGTCATCGACCGCGCGAGCGTCGCCAGGCGCGGGCAGTCGGTCGAAACGACGACGCGGCTGATCATCGATGATCGCTGCGCTTGTGCAATCGTCCAGGAGGCACAGGGTCGGCCCGCGACACGGAGCATGTTCTTGCCGGGCAGGCCCTTGCTCCCGGCGCGGCCCAAGACGATCGCTGTCACGCTCTGGCTGCTCACGCCGCGGTCTCCACTGTCCCCGTCTTGGGACCGGTCTTGGCCGGCTTGGGCTCCTCCGCGATGCTGCGCCATGCTTCGAGCAGCCCCCGCGAGGTCGAAACACGCATGCCGTCGCGGGAACGCCACGCCCCATCTGCGCCGATGGTCATACATGTGCGCGCCAGCCGTGACTCGGAGTGTGCAGGCAGCGGCAGCGGGCTGATCCGATCCCCTGCGACCGCTTCGGGAAGCGGATCGATCACACACGCACCGCAGGCCAGCAGCCAACGGTCGTACATCGCCTCAAGCTGCCCGTACACCGCGTCTCGCCGTGTGATCCGCGGCAGAAGCCATGGCGACGGAACGCCATCAAGCTTCGGCGCCGATTCCCGCGCCGTCAGCAGCGCCGATATGCCTTCACGCGAGGCTTCGAACCACGCGCGGCCCGTGAGCATCTCGTATGTCGATGCATCGTTCGCAACGAGATCCACGCTCACGACATCCGGCAGGGTTTCGAGCAGCGTCCGCGCACCGACCGCACCCGTGGATAGGGGTGTCCGTACATGCACGAACCCGACACCGGCGCTGCGAGCCGCCTGGATGAGCCTCGGCAATGCTGCGGAATCGAGAGGATCGGCGAGCGAATGCGGCGAGCGCTGCGCCGCAAGCGTCAACGCCAGATCAGGACGCTGCGATGCCGCCTCGCGGATCAGCGACCGCGCGGTATCGAACGGCATCGCTGAGCCGTCGAGGCCGGTAAGTTCAAGTGTCAGATGCTCGGGTGAGCCGGGCCTGACGCACGCCGAGGCGAGCTCGTTGAGCAAGTCGGTGAGCGGCCTATCGCCCAGCATCGCCGCGAGCCCGCCAAGCCGCGCGACACGATCGGGCGTATCCAGGGTCAACCGCTCGCCAAGGTCGCGGAGCGCCGCGTCCGCCTGCAGGCACGCGGGCCCGGCGATCGGGTCGTTCGCCGGCTTGATCGGCACGTACCCCAGCACCGAGCCGACCGAAGCGAACGCGCCGGCCTCGTAGCGCTTGGCACGGATCGACTCGATCAGCTTCGCGTCGAGCAGGACCGGCGCCGCACCGACCGCAGCCTGGCTGAATACCAGCCCATTGGTCCCGGGCGCTTCGGCGAAACGCTCGACCATCGACGTGCCGATAGACGGATCGACCAGCCCCCAGTCCGATCCAGCCAGCAGCAGCGCCGACGCCCCGGTTGCACGAACAACCGCATCGAGCGCCTCTGGATGTACCAGTTCATCGGCGTAGGTCCAGCCGCCCAGCCCGCCCCGCCAACAACGCGCCGCCAGCAGCCGAGCACCGCGCACCGCCGATGACCGCTGCCGGACCGGGTCTGCATCCACCTCGACGAAGCGGATCTCGACCCCGCTGACCACACCGCCCGAAACATCGACGCCCGCGGCCCTGGCCGCCAGCCCCCGGTGCGCCGTCGCAAGCGCGATGCCCCCGATCCCACGCACCCGCGCCAGTCGCTCGAGCGTCAGCCGCAGCGCGGTCCGGCCCTCCGCAACCGGTTGCGTCAGGTCACGCGGCAGGCCCAGATCGGACCGATCCGGATCGACGGTCACAGCCGCCCAGACGTTCGAATGACGCGAACCCGAGGTCGGCCGCGTGGCAACCACCGGCGTGGGTGCCTCACGCGTGAGCTTGGTCGACCTGCCGTCATGCGCACGGATCGCAGCGTCCATCAGTTCGCCCAGCGTGTCGGCAGCATCAGCAAGCCCCCGCACGTTCTCTGCATCACGCGAGATCTGGGCACGCTGACGCTCCAGCGCATCCGTGCCCTCGTGAAGGTGGATCGCCCGGTCGGCCTTGGCACGTCGGAACGTGCCCCGCTGGTTGATCGTCTGTACCAGGTCCCATGCGGGCTTGATCGCCTTGACCTCGTCGCGCAGCGCGTAGACCTCCTCGATCAGCCGGTTCACCCGCGGCTGATCGTCGGCGTGCTCGCGCATCTGCTCCATCAGGCCGTGTGCTCGCCGGCTCAGCTCCCCCACCCGCCACACACCCCGGCGAACCTCTCGCAGCCGCTCGAGCGCAAGCATCAGCATCGCGCGGCCGTCACCCGGCACCGAATCGTCCAGGAGATGGATGGGCCCGCTCTGCGCATCGCTGAGCGCCATAGAGGACAGCGCTTCCTCAAGCGTCATCACAAGGGCGCCCTGCTTGGAAACGCCCCCCTCGGTCGCGTCGATGACCGTCCGCCCCGCGGCCCGGTCCTCCGCGAAGTCGCGCTCGAACTGCGCTCGGTAGGTATGCATCTGCTCGTCGGTGTAGACCGGCCGCCCGAGGTGATCGATCGCGGGGATCAGCCTGCCGCCCATCCGCTTGATCCGCTGCCACTCGAGCGTTTCCAGCGTGCTCGTCTCGCAGAGCTCGCCGCCCCAGACTCGGTGGATCGACGCGCCGGCCGCGTAGTACTGCCCGTCCGTGAAGCCGAGGTCCTGCCCAATCAGCGCGACCGGGTCGCACCCGAGCGAGCGAGCGACGTAGTACGCCAGATGCGCGACCGTTGCGCCCGCCTTGAGCGTGCCGCGCGAGCCGGGGGCGCCCCACGGCCCTTCGCCGAGCATCTGATCCAGGAAGCCATCGGCCGGGCAGACGATCGAACCGGGCGGGCCGGGCCACGCCTCGAAGATCGCCGCGTTCGCCTTGGCTTCAACCACGAGCGTGACACCCTCGACATCCTGGGCCGAGAGGCCCTCGTAAAAGCGGCGGCTGATCTCGTGGTAATCCAGCGCGGTAACGATGTGCGGCCGCACACCCGCATCGAGCATCGGCTTGAGCATCGTTTGCGCCGCGACCAGCAGCACCCGGTCGCGCACACCCGGCTCGGTCAGCCGGTGCAGGTTGCGCCGGACGCTCGGACCCGCGCTGATGACCACCGCCGGCCGGCCCGCGAGCGATCCCCGCCAGCGTTCGATGCCCGGGGATGCGACGTACGCGTCGAGGTTCATCAGCTGGTTCCGGATCGTCGCATCCGCCTGCGCGAGCGTCGTCACGACCTGCGTGCGGATCGATCGCACCGCGTCGGTCAGGCGCTGCGCAAACCGATCGGCGCTGGCGCCCAGCCGCGGGGCGCTCGGCGGGTGGGACACGATCGTGAGCCCCATCGAGACCAGCCCCTCCGAGCCCTCGAGCGCTGCGCCGATCGCAGCCGCATCCTCGGCATCGGTTAGCACACGCACGAGCGGATCGCAGAGCCAGCCGGCATGGTCCTGGCGCTCAAGCACGGCGCGGAGCAGAGCCGTGTCGGGCTCGTACACGATCACCAGCGCCGACGACCGAGCCCGGGACAGGATCGACCGCACGTGGTGCCCGAGCGCGAAGCCCAGCACAACCACGGCCGCCGAAGCGTCCAGGTCCACGGTCTCGGCGAGCCGGTCGGCCTCGTCGCCCGGGCGGTGCCCGCTGCCCATCGATTGACGCCGATCCATCGCGTCGGTCAGCGTGGCCGTCAGCAGGCCGTCGCGGGCCTCGGCGAACGAGGCCCCGGGTGTGAGTGAGCCTTCGGCCTCGCGCAGCCGCTGTACCGTCTCTGGCGAGCCGATCGCCATCGCAGTGAGGTTGCGATCGAGCCGGCCCGCGACGGGCAGGGCCGATGCCTCGCCGGGAGGGGGCGTCCGCTGGCCGCGCGCCATGCTGTCCGAGGGGACACCCGATCCGGTGCCGGTCGAGCCGTTCATCGCTCTGGGCCTCCTGCCGCACGCGCCGCGCGCCGGTCCTCCGGCGGGCTCTACCCTTCTCGACACGCTCCCCGATGAGATCGGCCAACCCGGCCGGGAGGCTCCAGACCATGCAGCTTCAGGGACCGACCACCGCCGATGTCCCCCAGCTCCCTCCCACCCCGCTCCACGAGACCTGGCTGCTCGAGCAACCGCTGCCGGTGGCGATTGTCGCGCTGCTGCTGCTCGGTGGGATCGGGCTGGCGATGCTCCGGCGGGGCAACAAGGCCCGCGGGCTGGCCCTGCTGAGCGCCAGTCTCCTGGCCGCGAGCGGGCTGATGACCCTGGGAGCCATCGTCGAAACGCCCCGCGAGGCCATCAGCAGCCGATCGAGCGAGCTCGTCGGCGTCGTGGCGGATGGCGACCTCGCCCGGCTCGAGGGCCTGCTCGACCTCAGCGCGACTATCAGCCAGCCAAACTTCCGCTTCCCCTTTCGGATAGAGCGGTCTGGGCGTGAAGCTGTCCTCGAGGAGGTCCGCCAGTTCGCCGGATCCGGCGTCGTCGGCTCGCTGGTTGTGCTGGAACGGCGGGCCGCCACTGAAGGGCCCCAGGTCGGCGTCTCGCAGGTCCGCGTCCGCGCACTCGACGGCGAGGGCGGCTGGGTCGGCCACAGCTGGTGGCGGCTCGACTGGGTGCTGAGAGACCGGGGCTGGGTCGTCCGGGACATCCGCCCGCTCTGGTTCCAGGGCGGCTGATCCCAGCAGTGGCGCTCGCTATTCGGGCACCGAGACCAGAAAGCTCGGCTGGAGCACCCACTCCTGGCCCGACTCGGTCATGACACGCTGACGCACGCCACGCCCGTTGAGCAGGTTGTTCGGGAAGCGCTCCCGAAGCCGGGCCACCGCAACCGCGCCGGGCTCCAGATCGGCTTCGGAGAACGTCCCAACGGTCACCATGCTCAGGGTCGGGCCGTGGGAATAGAACGCAAGCTCCCCCCGGGCGCGGAGCTCACGGGCGGCCTCCTCGGCGGCTTCGCGGAACTCGCTAAGCTCTTTCTCCGTCGGAGGCCGGGTGTCTGCGCGGCCGTACACGCCGACCTGCAGCGAGTAGAGCCCCCGGTAGACGGTCCGTGCCGAACGCAGGTCTAGGTCGCCTGGACGACCCTCGGTCGGCGGGACGTAGAACGCGTTGACGAACGGCTGCCCATCCCCGATCCGCAGCGCGCGGATGCGGTCGAGCGCCGCCACGGCTTCACGGCTACTCGGGCTGGACTGCCGCCCGACGAGCACCACCGCGCGGTCGCCACGCTCCTCAACAAAGGCGTCCCGCAGGGCGCGGTGCTGCGTGCGCACGCCGTCGGCCGCCTGCACCGCACGTGCCGCCCGGTCGGGACCCGAGAAGACCATCAGCCCGATCGACCACGACCCAGCATGTTGTGGCGAGCCGGCACTGCCCGAGCCGCCGAAGAGCGCCGAGCCTTCGCCCGGGTTGAAACCGTCTTGGCCCGCCACAGCCCCCGAGCCTCCGGAGCATCCGCCCACAAGACCCGCTCCAAGCAGGCAGATCAGACCAGCGATCCCGATACCGAACAGAGTTCTCCCGGCCTTGTGGTTATCTTGCAAAAACCGTACAAAGGCGCAGGAGATGCTGTCGGTTGTGGATTTGTACATTTTCTCAAAGGTCCTCAAGGCGATTATCGTGCTAGGTGCTTGTGCGACATATGGTTTCGTGTTCAAAAGATACAAATATCTTTATTGAAGCATGTTGGGACCCGCTTCCGATAGCCTGTGTGTCGGCAGGATGGCACCAACAAGATATGGGCGTGTACCCGATCGAGGTGTGGCTGGGTCTGCCGAATATATCGTCGCGGAGGCGGCACCCGGGCGCGGCTCGCGGCACAACGCGGGCAGCATAGGACATTGATCGGCGGGGCTACCCGGCTGGGGCCCCGCGGTGCACACCACAGCGGCGGTCACGGATCGTCAGGAGCAGCGAGCGATGGCAGAACTGGGCAGCATCAGCGGAGCGGGCGACGGCACGCTTCGGGTCGGGCGGGTCGCCGGTGAGAACGATACAGCCCCCGCGCGGCAGGCGGGCGAGGATGTCCGGCGGGCGCGCGACGCCGACAGCGTGAACCTCTCCGACGCGGCGCGCGCCGCCTCCAGGCTCCCTCAAGCCCGTTCCCCGGAGCAGGCCGCACGCATCGCCGCGATCCGCGATCAGATCGAGGCCGGCACATACGAGTCACCGGCCAAGCTCGACGCGGCGATCGACCGCCTCATCACGGAGATCCAGAGCTCATAGGCAGCCGGCCGATGGCCGCTGCGAGCGTCTGGGCATCGAAACTCACGGTGCTCTCGGAGCAACGCCGATACACGCACGCACGAGAGAGACCCTCCGGGGGCACAGGCCCGGTGGGCGCGACAGATCAGTCTCGACGGAGAGAGAGACCGCGGCGCCCGCGTCGGCCTTGAGCCGGTGCGGGCGTATCGCGTTTGTGCTCTTTACGAGCCCTTTGATCGTGAGGCCAGCCGCTCACGCGCCAGCATCGCGGCACCCAGCCAGCCCGCCTCGGCGCCGAGGCGTGTCGGGAGCACCTCGACCGAACGCAGCGGCTCGGGCCACGCCCAGCGGCGGACCTGGGCCTCGACCATCGGGCAGAGCATGGACCCGAGCGATTCGACCAGCCCGCCTCCAAGCACGATGCGCCGCAGCGACAGCGTTGTCACGAAGAGCGAGAGCTGATGCCCCAGCACGCGGGCCGCATGGTCGAGGACCTCGAGTACGAGAGGGTCTTGAGCCTGCGCAGCCTCGGCGAGGCGTGCACTGGTCAGCGGCTCGCCCCGCTCGATATCTGGCGAGAGCGCACAGCCGCGGCCAGCGTGAACCGCGGTCTCGATCGATCGGCAGATCGCCGAGCGGGACGCGATGGCTTCCAGTTCGAGGGGGCCTGCCTCGGCGTCGGGATCGACGATGATGTGGCCGATTTCGCCCGCGGTCTGGCTGTCGCCGTGGTAGACATCGCCGCCGAGAATCAGACCGCCCCCGACGCCCGTGCCGATCCAGACACCGAGCAGGTCGCCGTCGGCGGTGGTCGTGCCGACACCGAGCCTGTGTTCGGCGAGCACCGCGGCGTTGACATCGTTGTCCAAGACGGTGGCCACGCCCGTCCGCTCGGTGAGCAGCGCCGCAGCGGGAGTGCCTGACCAGCCGATGTTCGGCGCGTTGACGACGATGCCCGCGGCATGATCGACCGCGCCTGGTGCCGCAAGGCCAACGCCCTTGAGGGTCGCCGGTTCCAGGCCGGCTTCCTGACATGCCGCGCGCAGCCGTTCGCCGATGGCATCGCAGACGGTCTCGGCCGGCGCATCCGGGGGCGTCTTTCCCCGGACACGGCCGACGACGTTGCCGGCGGCATCGACGAGGCCGACCTGCATGTGCGTGCCGCCGAGGTCCACGCCCCCGACGACATCGCCGACAATATCACCTCGCAGCGCTGTGCTCACGGGCGGACTCCTTGACTTTCGGCGTGCGGATCGACCAGGCTTGTGGGCACGAGCGACGTCTTCGGCTCGCGCAGCCCGAGCGATTCGACCGCCGATACCGGGATCTGGCCGACTACGAAGAGTGTCGAACCCGAGCCGGAAAGGTGCACCGGGCATCGCAGCACCCGCTCGCAGCCGCGGCGTAGCTCGGCGAGCCTGGGCTCGATACGCAGCGCCGGTCTGAGCAGATCGTTGAACAGCGCTGCCGGGTCGGGCGTGCCGGACTCTGCGAGCGCGATGACCGCGGGTTCATCGAGCGTGACCGGTCCCTCATCGAACGCTCGATACACCTCGGGCGTCGAGCAGCCGAACGGGGGCACGATGAGCAAGAGCGGCCCGGGCTCGATCGGCATCCGTCGGACCGTTTCGCCGAAGCCGGTCACCATCGCCGCGCCCGGCGCGCGCCGCCCCGCCGGGTCGTCGCGCCGGGCCGGGTCGAGGAAGAAGCCGATGTCCGAGCCCAGCGAGCGTCCGACCTGTTCGAGCTGGGCATGCGGCAGGTTGAGCCCGAACGCGCGGTCGGCGGCGATCAGGCACGCCGCGGCATCGGACGACCCGCCTCCGAGCCCGCCCGCCGCGGGTATGCGTTTGGTCAGGCTGATCGTGCCGCCGAGCGGGCGGCCAGTCGCGGCCGCGAGCCGGCGGAGCGCCCGGACGGCCAGGTCATCGTCCGCGTGCCACTGTGAACGCGGCGTGCGGGGCGCATCGTCGGCCCATGTCACCCGCAGGGTCACTTCGTGGGTCTCGTCGGGCTCGAGCGTCAGCAAATCAGCGAGCTGGATCGGCGCCATCCAGCTCGCGATGGGGTGCAGGCCGGCACCGGGCTCGCCGGCAGAGGCGGGCGGTCCGACGGAGAGCGCCAGGTTGACCTTGGCGTGGGCGGCGATCGTCACCGGCTCGGGCATCGGGCGACTCTAGGGAGGCTGGCCGAACGGCCGCGCACGGGAACCGGCGTCCGCTAGCATCCCGCGGAGTCCTGACACGGACCGCGGAGGCCGACATGAACGCAGCGCAGCTGATCACGGCTCTTGAGCGCATCGCCCCGCCGCACCTGGCCGAGGCGTGGGACAACACGGGGCTGCTCGCGGGCGACCCCGGGGACGCGATCGCCGGGCCGGTGGTGCTGACAATCGACCTTGACGAAGCGGTGCTCGAGGAGGCCATCGAGCTCAACGCGTCGGCGATCGTCGCCTACCACCCGCCGATCTTCAGGCCGATCCAGCGGCTGACCGCCCGCGACGCCCGGCAGTGGCTGGTGCTGCGGGCGATCCGCGCCGGGATCGTGCTCTACTCGCCGCACACCGCGCTCGACGCGGCGCCGGACGGGCTCACGGACTGGCTCGCGTCGGCCATCGGTGCGGGCGACACGCGGGCGCTCACCCCGGCATCGGGCCCGGGCAGCGCGGTCAAGATCGTGACGTTTGTGCCCGAGAGCCACCTCGAACAGCTCCAGAGCGCCCTGGCCGCATCGGGGGCCGGCCGCATCGGCGAGTACGAACGCTGTTCGTTCTCAACAACGGGCACGGGCACGTTTCAGGGCGGGCCGGGCACAGACCCGGCGGCGGGCGTCGCTGGGCGGCTGGAATCGGTACAGGAGCGCCGGCTCGAGATGATCTGCCCGGCCAAGGCGGCACCGCTGGCGATCGAGGCGCTCCGCGGGCTGCACCCGTACGAGGAGCCGGCGATCGATGTGTACCCGCTCGAGCCGCTGCCGGCGCGGGGCGCGGGCGCGGGCCGGCGGGTGATGCTCGACCAGGCGACGACCATCGCCGAGGCGTGCGAGCGCGTCAAGGCGCACCTTGGTATCGAGCGGCTGAAGTACGCCACGCCCGATCGGCGCGACGACCGTCGGGTCTCGGTCGTTGGGGCGGTCGCGGGCGCCGGTGGCTCGATGATCGATGCGGTGGACGCGAACGGCTGCGACCTGTTCCTGACCGGCGAGCTGACGCACCATGAGGTCATCGCTGCGCTCGACCGCGGGGTGTCGGTGATCCTGGCCGGCCACACCAACAGCGAGCGGGGCTACCTGCCGACGCTGGCCCGGCGCATGACGCAGCTGCTGCCATCGGTCGACGCGCGCGTCTCGGAGCGGGACCGCACCCCGGTCCGGTGGGTGTAGCCGCGGATTGGATCGGCGGAGGGGCTATCCGTCGAGCTCAAGCACGCCTTCTTGGGCGAACCGGACGGTTGGGCGGCGGACGCCGGCATCGAAGAGCCGTTGGGCGATCTCGCCGGGCGTGACGTACTTCATCCGGCCCGTCAGCCGGTAGCGCATGCCCGAAGCGGGCGCGGGGTGGCGGTCGAGCCGGATCGCCGCCGGCAGGACGATCGGCTGGGTGCCGACGCGGCGGAGAGTCGCCTCGGCCGACCGCGTGCCGCGGAACACGACGTCCCCGTCGAGCCGGAGGGTGTACTCGACCGTGCGCAGCGGGAGGGCGACCTCGTTCGTATTGGTCGCTGCGAGCTCGATGTCCAGCACCGCGGCCTCGGCCGAGCGATCGGTCAGCGTGATGCGTTCGACGGCGACCGATGGGTCGGCGTATCGCGAACAGCCTTGCAGCGCGCAGAGGCACGTCATGGCGAGCACTATCGTCGAACTTCCCGCCGTCCGTTTCGGCATCGCCGAGGATAGCTCGCCTACGGCAGCGAGACCCAGCTTCCCGCGGCGTGGCTCGGGTCGAGCGCCACGACCGCGAGCGTACCCGTGCTCGACTCCGCGTAGGCGATATACCCCAGCCAGTGCAGGAAGAGCCCGAGCATCACCACAGCGCTCACCCAGGCGAGCATCTCGGCCTGCCAGCGGCGGCGCATGATCACCGTGATCCACACCGTCAGCGCGATCGTCAGGACCTTGAACGCTGCGACTGTCCAGGCTGAGCCCGAGGCGATCACCAGCCGCGCGATCGGGTTGCCTTCGAACATCCCGATGCTCGTCAGGTAGGTCAGCGTCAACGCCAGGTCGGCCAGGCCGAGGATCGTCGCCGCCACCAGAAGCACAGCGATGCGCATGGGGCGTCGGCGTGCCATGTGGTACACCGCCCGCATGGCACCGAGCCCTGGGCACGTGCGGCACCTGGGTGCGTTGGGTACGGCTGGCGTTGTCACAGGCCGGCCGCTCGCAAACCGGAGCGACCATCGGAGACTCGACATGATCGTCCGGCATCGGCCGCGTCGGCGGACAAGTTGAGGCAACCAGCCGCGAAGCCACGCAATAGACTTCCGGGCACCCTCACGAGAGGCTTCCTGACCCATGCGGCACACGGCTACGACAGATGATGCGCGACCGGGGGCGTGCACCGCCCAGCGCCGTCCGATACCCGGCGCGCTGGCGCTCGCTTGCCTGCTGCTCGGGCTCGGTGCCGGTGCCTCGATCGCGCAGCCCGAGAACCCGGTGTACGTCGACGACGCCCCTGCCGCGGAGCAGGTCCTCGGCGAGATCGATGGGCTGCTGGGGCGCGACAACGCCGCCGAGGCTGTCCGCGCACTTCAGCGGCTTCTCGAGACCGAGCCCGATCGCCTGATCAACGAGCGGGCGGATCCGGACTTGTACCGGTCCGTCCGCGACCGGGTCCACGCGGCGCTGCTGGTCGAACCGGCGCTTCTGGATCGCTACCGCGCGACGGTGGGCCCCAGCGCCCGCGCCGCGCTCGAGCGGGGCGAGGCGCAGCGTGTTGAGATCGCGATGCTTCTGACCGAAGCGGGCGCCGACGCCGCGATCCAGCTCGCAAGCGAGCGCTACCGACGTGCGGATTTTGATGCCGCGCTCCGCCTGCTCGCCCCGCTCGAGACGCACCCGGACCGCGCCGGCGATCGGGGCATGCGCGCCGCGGCGCTGCTGGCCGAGATCGCGCGGTTCATCGCAGACGAACCGCGGCGGACCTCGCTGGGTGCGCAGGCCGGCCGCTGGGCCGCCGAGGCTGGCGGCAGGCTGGCGGCCGACGCGCTCGAGCCAGTTCCGGCGCCCGAGAGCGCGTTGCGGTCGGGCTATGGACCGTTCAACCCCATGGCGCCGACCGATGCCGAACGCCTGCTGCCCAGGCCGCTGCGATCGATGCCGCTCGACCCCGCAGCCGTGAGCGACGAATCGCTCCGTCCGCCCGACGACCCCGCGCCTTGGATCCTGCCGACCGCTGCCGGAGACACTCTGCTTGTCAACGACGGCACGAGGCTGAGCGCGTTCGATGCGGCGAGCCTCGAACGGCTCTGGACGCACGAGCCGACAGCGTCGTCGGCGGCCGTCCCAGGTTTCACCGGGCGTGCGAACGTCGCGCAGACGGTGTCCGAGGGGCTCACCGTCGTCGCCGACCGCGGTGTCGTGCTCGGCGTCACCGGTCTGGCCACAGGCAACCGCCGATCGGCCGGCCAGCGCCTCAACGCGGTTGAGCTCGACAGCGGATCGCCGATGTGGTCGGCCTCACCGAGCGAGATCGACCCGGACCTCGCCGGCGCGGTCTTCTTCGGCCCGCCGCTGATCGAGGGAGATACGGCGGTCGTCGGGGTGTTCACGTTCGCGCCGCTCCGCCGGGTGCACGTGGCGCACCTCGCGGGGCTCGATCTCTACACGGGCCGGACGAAGTGGGTGCGGCTTCTGGGCACGGCAGGCGTGCTGCCGTCGCAGCGAACGACAGACTCCGCCCCGATCATGCTCGCCCGGGAAGGCGTCGTCTACCGCGTCGAGCCGCTGGGTGTCGCCGCGGCGATCGAGGCGCACACAGGCCGGCCGCGATGGGTTCGGCGGCTGGGTTCGGCGGAGGAGACGTCATCACGGCGGCCGCCCTGGGAAGCCCCGCAGCCGATCGCGGTGGCCGGCAGCATCGTCACGATCACACCCGACCGCACCGAGCTGATCGCGCTCGGGCCCGACTCCGGAACAATCGTGGCGCGGCGGCCGATGGCCGACCTCGGCTCGCCGAACTACTTCTTGCACGCGGGCGAGCACCTCGTGGGTCTGGGCGGACTGACCGCGGCCGTGGTGCCGGCGGTGTCGGCGTTTGATGCCGAGCCTGCCCGGCTCGCCGTCGGAGCCGGGCCGATCACGGGGCGGGCCATCGTCTCGGGCGATCGCATTGTCCTGCCGACGGATCGCGGCGTGACGCTACTGGATGCAGCGTCGGCGTCGGCAGAGACCGTGGGGCTTGAGCGTCCCGGCTCGCCCGTCGTCGCGCGCGGGCAGCTGCTGCTGGTCAGCGGCACGCGGGCGCACGGCTACCTGGACTGGGCCAACGCCGAACGCGTGCTGAGCGGGCGCATCGCAGATCACCCGGCCGACCCACAGCACGCGATCGCGCTCGCGGAACTCGCCGGCCGCGCGGGGCGTCCCGCGCGTGTGCCCGCCGCTGCCGACGACGCGCTCAACGCCATCGCCCGCCTGGTCGATCGGGGCGACGAGGGCGAGGCCGTCGCGGCGCGCAGCAAGCTCTTCCGGATCCTCGCAGCGGTGCTCGATGCGGAGTTTGCGCCCACCGATGCCGGCGGACCCGGGCCGGGCGCTATCCCAGTAGGCGACCGGGGCGCAATCGTCGAGCGACTGGAGCGTGCCGCGCGCATGCCCTCGCAGCGGGTCGGGCACCTGATGCGCCGGGCGGCGTGGCACGAGCAGCGCCGCGAGCACGACGAAGCGGCCGGCGACTACCAGCGGATACTGGCCGATGAGATCCTCGCCCGCGCGGAGCACACGGTGCGCTGGCGTCGTCAGCGGGCCGACCTTGCTTCAACCGCGGCGCTGGCGCGCCTGCTCGCCGAGCACGGACCGGGCTTCTACAGCCGGTTCGACCGCGACGCCGAACGCGCCATTGCAGCGCTCCACGAGCAGGACGCTGTGGCCTCGACGGCCACGCCGGACGCGCCGGAACTCGATCTCAACCCGCAGGAACCCGGACCGCCCGCGGTTTCCAACGCAGAGCGTGCGGAGGGGTACGAACGGCTTGCGCGCCGGTTCCCGGTCGCGAAGGTTGCCGCGGAAGCGTGGCTGGCCTCATCGCGCGCACACCTGGAGGCGGCCGATCGGCGTGCTTCTATCGCCGCCGCACGCTCCGGGCTCGAAGCGGCGGTGCGCCAGCCGCAACGCCGGCGTGACCGCGAGGTGGCGGCCGAGCTGGCCGGTCGTCTGGCATCGATGCTCGCAGAGGATGACCGCGTGTTCGAGGCGGCCTCGATCGCCAGGCGTGCGCGAGCCGAGCTCCGTCTGACATCGGTACCGATCGGCAACGAGGAAGTCCGCCTGGATTCGTTGGAACAGTCGCTGCGATCGCGTCTGATCGATGCCGAGCGCCTGCCGCGCGTGAGCGACAACCCGGGCGCGATGGTCCAGGTGCTCGGCGGGTGGAGGCCGATTGCCGCTGCCAGCCAGACCGGCCCGATCGCGACTGCCGCGGTCCTGCTCCGCAACGACAGCTTGGGGCTGCTCGCGCTATGGAGCACAGCCGGTGAGACGGATCCGACCGTGGACCTCGCCGCCGCGCGGGCTGACGGCTCGCTGATCGAATCCGAGCCGCGGCTGCGCCCGGTCTGGAGCCGGCCGCTGGGCGACGACCCGTTCGATGATGTGAGGCTCGTACGCCTGACCGCGACAGAGGCCCTGCTGATCCGCGGCCAGCATACCGAGGCGCGGCTCGAATCTATCGAGACGATCTCAGGCACTACGAACTGGTCGACACCCGCATTCGGATCGCTCTTCGATGAGGAGCCACCGGAGCTGCGTACCGGCGCCATCCTGACGCCGCTCGATGGCCGGGCATGGCTGCGCGATCAAGTGCTGGCGGTCGGCCGGCGCACCGCGATCACGGTCGAACGCTCCGGGCGCGCGTCTGCGGTAGATATGCAGACCGGCGAGGTGCTCTGGGCGCGGCGGCTCGACGTGCCGGCGGTCTACGAGGCCTCCCTCGCTGATGGTGTGCTCACGGTCATCGGCGAGCGGCCGAGCGACCCTGCGCAAGGTGAGCGGTCGGTCATGGATCCGGTGGTCGCCGGCTACGACGCACGCTCCGGCGCACCGCTGTTCGAGCCGATCGATCCGGGCAGCTACGCTCGGTGGGTACGGCACCGCCCTGGTTCGCCGCCGCTGATCGGGCTCGACAGCGGCGTCGCCGCGCTGGACCCGGCGCGCGGCGGCACGCGATGGGTGGTCGACGACCCGGCCGTCCGCCTCAGTGGGGATGCATGGATCATGCCCGGCCGAGCGTACGTGCTCGGACCGGACCGTCAGCTCTGGCAGATCGACACCGCGGCGGGTCGGCTCGGGGCAGCCTCGCTCGAGGATTTAGGCAGGATCGCCGAGGCAACGCAGGTGACGGCGCACACGCTGCCCGACGGGTCCGCGTTGTTCGCTGGCACCGAGGGCGTGGTCATGTTCAACGCCGACGGCCGACTCATCGGGGGCGACGGGTTCGACGGATCGCGCCGCTTCCGACTGCCGGCGGTGGCCGAAGGACTTGTTGTGGCCGTCGACGCCAACCGGCTGCCCGCCGATCGGGTTGACACGACCACGCTGCCCGCGTTCGGCCTGGCGGTGATGGAAACGCCCAGCGGACGGCTGCGCACGGAGAGGCTGCTTGAGCTCTTCTCGACGCCGAGGTCACTGACAGTCATCGACGACCATCTGCTGATCGGTACCGACCGCGGCACGGTCGTTTACGACGCCCGGACCGACCGCTAGCGCCCGGCGCGGGTCAGCCCTCGGGCTGCGGCGATGCCTGGCACTCGAGCGCACGGATCCTGTCGACCCTCCTCGAGTGCCGACCGCCCTCCGGTTCGGTAGAGAGGAACGTGTCGACGATCCGCTCGATCAGTTGCATCCCCAGCAGATCGGCCGAGACGCAAACCACATTCGCCTCGTTGTGCGATCGGGCGAGCTGGGACGTCAGCTCGTTGTGGACAACGGCGGCCAGCACGCTCGGGACCTTGTTCGCGGCGATCGACATGCCGATGCCAGTGCCGCAGACGAGCACGCCTCGCTCGGCCTCTCCGGAGGCAACGCGTTTAGCAACAGCGGCCGCGGCCTCGGGGTAGTCGCACGTCGATCCGTCGGTCGAGCCGTCGAGCGTGACGGTATGGCCCGCGTTGCGCAGGCGTTCGGCCAGGCGAAGGATGGTCGCCGAGCCGCGGTGGTCCGCCCCGAGCGCTACGTTCATGCCGGCCTCCCTGGCGCCTCGACGCCCGATCCGAGCCGCCGCTCGACCATGCCCAGCAGCGCCCCGCACGTCGCATCGTACACGGCGTGCGTCCCACCGAACGGATCTGTGACATCGGACCCTTCCGGATCGAGCAGCGTGGTCTTGCCCGCTGACGAAGGATGCCCTGCAGCGATGACGTTCAGATGGGAAGCGGTCAGACCGTAAATCTCATCCGCCCATTCGACCAGCTCGTCCGTGAGTGGGCGCGAGACATGGTCGTGCGGATCGATGCCGCGCGAGCGCAGCGCCGCGACGGCGTCCGGCGTCATCGGTGCGCCGCTCGAAGCGCTCAGGCCGGCGGAGGCCACACGTAGACCTGCGTAATCGCGCGACGAACCCAGCGAGCGCGCGATCGATTCAGCCATCGGGCTTCGGCACGTGTTGCCCGTGCAGACAAACAGCACGCGACGCTCGAGCGAACGCTGGACCCGGTGGTCGGGCACCGCGCCGCGCCGCGTCACATCCGCCGAGCCGTCCGGCGCGAGCCGGATCAGCGTCGAGACGACACCCAGCCGCGCCGGCCCGGCATCGATCACCAGCGACACCCCCGCGGCGCCCAGCGCGTCGAGACGATCCGCCAGACGATCGAGACGGCGGCCGTCACCCAGCGCGAGCCCGTCCTGCGATCGGCCGGCCATGGCGCTGGCGATCACGCGGCGTTCGCCCATCGCCGCCAGCACGCGGCGGGTCAGCTCCGTCTCCACGACACGCACCGCTCGCCCACCCATCGGCCCGACAAGCGTCACGGGTCCCGGCAGCAGGCGATTGACCAGCCGGCGGTGCCTGGCGTCGAGCAGGCCCAGCTCCTTCGCAGCGTCACCCGCCGAAGCCGCATGCCACGCCGCACCGACCACGGCCGACTCGCCAAGAAACGCGGACAATGCCCCTCGGCCGGCGTCGTCGTCCGCCGCGAAGACGCCGTAGACCGTCTCGGTGGGCAGCACCACCATCCCGCCGCTGCGCAGGGCCTCCGCGGCCAGCTCGACCGCGCGGTCTTCCGTGACCGCCTCGGCTCCCGATGACGGGACACCCGTGCTGATCAGCCTCGCCGTTGTCGCTTCCTGCGTCACACCGCCTCCAATCCAGCAGCTGCCGGGTCATCCTAGAGGGCTCGTATACTCAGCCCAGACCGACCCAAGGAAACAGGACACGGGAATCTCGCGAATCGGGCTCTGCGGCACCGGCCGGCCAGACCCGCCGCACACGGCTGGATTCCGCGTGAGCACGCCCGACTTCGCCCCGCGGGCGGACGGCCGCAACGAAGGACGAACCATGACACTGTACATCCGCCACACAACCGACACAGGCGTCCGCGCCGGGTTCAGCCTTATTGAGCTGCTCGTCGTGATCGTCATCATCTCGGTTGTCATCGCGATCACCATCCCGGCGATCGGCGGCGCCCGCGACCTGGCCAGAGGCACGGCGACCCAGCAGACCATGACCAACCTGGCCAACAGCGTCAGCAGCTTCCGCGCCGACGAGCAGCGCCTGCCCGGCTACTTCAACGCCGCCGACATGAATGACACGATGTCGACCAACGGCCTGACCGGCATGCAGAACGTCCTGCTCGACCTCGCCGGCGGGCCGACCGGTGACGCTGATCCGGGCAGCACGGATGACGCGTTCCTGACCATCGACCCGGGCACAGGAGAAGAGGTCGTCGTGAACCTCAACCTTGTCGGTGCCCAGGAAAGCGGCCTCGGCGGCTATTTCCAGCCCGAAGGCACCGACTACATCGCCCCCGAGGGCAAGGTGGCGCCGGATGCCGACGTCGCACAACTCCCCGAGCTGCTCGATGCGTGGGGCCAGCCGATCCTTGGCTGGGTCGAGGACGAGTTCGCGCCGGAGGTTCCTGAGGAAGGAGCCACGATCGAGAACTTCGCGCAGGTGACGTACGCCGGCATGGGCGACGCCGTCTCCCGGTTCTCATGGCAGCAGAACGCCGGCGTGCTCAGCTCGCCCGGTCTTGGTTCGCTGCAGGACAACCAGACCGAGGACAGCCTGCTCGGCAGCAGCGAGACCCCCGAAAACCTTGAACTGCACCTGGCGGCCCTGCTGGGAAGCCCCGCCGATCCGGTCGATCCGTCGGGTGACTTGGACGGGGCGAACGTGCAGGACCTGATTCCGGGAAGCAGCAAGGGCGGGATCGTCTTCCACTCCGCCGGGCGCGACCGCATCTATCTCTCGCGCGACGATAAGGGCTTCCGGCAGCTCGGCGGCAGCTTCATCTACGGCCGGTACTTCTCACCGACCGACTCCGCCTTGGGCGAAAACCCCTGGTCCGACGCAGACGGGGATCAGGGCCAGATCGACATCATCGATGAGTTCGACGACATCGTCGTGAACGTCGCAGGCTGAGACCGACCATCCACGGCATGCTCCGCGAAACCTCTTAACAAACACGGGCCGACCCGCGACCGTGTTTGGTGGATGTCCAGTCTTGCAGCGTACAGACGGGGCCCGAACGCCGCGGCTCTGAACGCGCGGGCCCGTTCTCTCGCAGCCTTCGCCGCCTTTGCAACGGGCACATGGCTGGGCATCGCCCTCGCCGCGCCGCTGGCGCTGATCGCCGGGCTGAGCGCTGGCCTTGCAGGGGCCGCGGTGGTTGTCCCGAGACGGCTGGCTCCCGCTGCCTTTCTGCTGGCGCTGCTCGGGCTTGGCTGGTCGAACGCGGCGTGGCAGGTAGGCACGCCCGGCACCCACGCTGTCGCACCGCGCCTCGAACGCGCCGAAGGCCAGACGCTGATCGAGGTAGAGGGGCTGGTGCGCAGCGCGCCCGTGCGCCGATCGCCTGTCAAGGGCGCCATGCACGAGGTCCTGCCAGCGTTCCTCGCTCCCGCCGACCGCGTCCGGTTCGATGTCCGAGTCCTTGCGGCCCGAACACACACAGGCGCGGCCCGCGCCTCGGGTCTGGCCGCCGTCAGCTATGACGCAGCGACCGCCTACCTCGCCCCGCCGATGCGCGCGGGCGACCGTGTTCGGATCCGCGGCATGGCCCGGGCCGTCCAGCGGCCGACGAACCCGGGCGAGCCCGACTTCCGGCCGATTGCGCGCGATCGAGGCGATGCGTTCTGGCTCGATGCGGGCGATGGCTCGACGATCCACCTCGTGCCACACCCTGACCAGGCCTCACGCACCCGCGGCATGCTGATGCGGTGGCTCGACACGCCGCGCGCCGGTGCGAGGCGGGCGCTCGAGGCAGCCACGCCCAAGGGCGATGCCGGCCGCCTGGTACGAGGGCTGCTCCTTGGCGACCGTGCCGACGGCGGCCTCGCCGACGCCTTCCGCAGAGTCGGTCTGGCGCACCTGCTCTCGGTCAGCGGGTTCCATGTGGCGGTGATGGCCCTGGTCGCGGTGCTTGCGGTCCGCGCAACGGGTGACCGCGGCGCGCTCGAGCCGCTGCTGATCGCGGGGGCCATCGGGGCGTACATGCTCATCGTGCCCGTCAGGGCGCCGATCCTGCGGGCGGGAATCATGGCGCTGGCGCTGCTGGTGTCCGATGCGCTCGGGCGGCGGCACGACCGCATGGCGGTGCTTGCCTGGGTCGGTGTGCTCGTGCTGCTGCTTCGGCCGACCGACCTGATCTCAATCGGCTTCCAGCTGAGCTTCGGGCTGGTCGCGTGGCTGCTGATCGTCTCGCACCCGCGGCCTGACACCATCGTCATGCCCGAAACAATGCAGGACGACCCATCGTTGATCGGGCTGCTGCGCCGCGGCGCGCTGGCCGCCTGCGCAGCGGCGGCCGCCTGCTGGTCGGTCTCGGTCCCGCTGGTGATCTACCACACGGGAGCGTTCCCCGTGCTAGCGGTACCAGCGACGCTGGTGGCGGTGCCGCTGATCATCGTCACGATGTGGCTCGGCGCGTTGCTGCTGATCATCGCGGGCTTGGTGCCGCCTGCAGCGGCGGTACTCGGGTGGATGCTGGGCTGGCCCGCGGGTTGGTGCGCTTCACTCATCCGGTGGATCGATAACCTGCCATTCGCCACGCTGCACACACCCAGCGTGTCACTCGCGTGGACCATCGCTGCAACGCTGGCGATCGCGTACGTATGGCGGCGAGGCCGATGGCGCTCGTGGGCTATGTGGGCGCTCCTCGCGGCGACGGGCATCTGGTTCGCCATCGAAGCGACGGTCGGCCCACGCCTGCCGGGACACATCGAAGCCCGTGTGACCATGCTCGACGTCAGCGACGGCACGGCGATCCTCGTCGAGCGCGGCGGCGATGCGCTGCTCTGGGACGCGGGCTCGATGCGGACGGCCGTCGGCCTGAGGACGATACCCGATGCCTGCCGATCGGTGGGCGCCCCGCGCGTGCCAAGCATTGTCATCACCCACGCCAACCTGGATCACTACCTCGCGCTACCCGACCTGGCCAGGCCGCTCGGCGTCGAACGCGTCATCATGGGCGAGAGCCTCCCTCGCGCCGCCCAGCGCGACCCGGACGGTGCGCCCGCCTTCCTGCTGGCAGAGCTCAGCCGCCTGGGTATCGAGACCCGTGTGGTCACGGCGGGCGACACGATCCGGCTCGGAGATGCATCGCTGAGGATCCTGCACCCGCCGGCGGGCTTCGTGCCGCGGCGAGAGAACGATGCCTCGCTCGTGGCGCGTCTCGAGCCCATGGACGAGAACGGCCCGTCCGTGCTGCTGACAGGCGACATCCAAGATGAGGCGATCGCGATGCTGCTGACCGGGCCCGAATCGATCCGGGCGGATGTCCTCGAGCTGCCGCACCACGGCAGCGCTCGCCCCGCCGCGTACGCGTTCGTCGACCGCGTATCACCGAGCGTCGTGCTTCAGTCCACCGGGCCCCGCCGGCTCGATGACCCCTGGTGGGATCATGTGCGAGCAGCACGCAATTGGTTCGTCACAGCACGCGACGGCGCAGTGATGGTCGATCTGCGCCGCGACAGCACGATCACAACCAGGCGGGCTCGCTAGCGCCTCGCGTCACGCAGACGCTGGATGTCCTTGGCCTCGCTGACCATCCGCTCGGCGGCATCAAGCACGCGGTTCGCCGCCCGCGGGCCGCGGGCTCTGGCTTCCGCGGCAGCGAGCGTGAGCGCATCGCGGACAGCCGTGCTGTCACGCAGGTTCGCCAGCAACGCCTCGGCCAAGGCCGCATCGACTGTACCGGCGAGCAGCGGCTGCGCGTGCATCCAGAGCGCATCGGCCACGCCGAGCGCCTCCGAACGAGCCGGCCCGAGCCGTTGGGCCGAGGCCACCAGCACATCCGTGCGTCCCAACCGGAACGCGGCGTGCGCGACGGACGCCGCGAACCTGGCATCAAAGGCCTCGGGCTCTTCTGCAAGCACCGCGCGGGCGAGTTCGACGGCGTCTTCGTCGCGGCCGAGGCGAACGAGCAGGCCCACAGCGTCACCGAAGGCGCGCGCCCGCATCGCCGAACCGAGCGCACCGCTGAGCGAAACCTCATCCGGGAGCGCGCCGGTGTCTTCCAGGCGCGGCCGAGCGCGGCCGAGCGTCCAGAGCGCATCGCCGAGCGTCGTGATCTTCCACACCGGAGTCGGGCCGTCGGGCCGGTGCGCCGCGGACCAAGGCAGCCCAACGAGCAGGCGGGTGGCGACGGTCGGCGAGGGCACAAACGCCTGCAGGAACGGCTCGTGCACGCTTCCCGCGTAGGCGATCGCGCCGCGCTCGAACCACCGGCCGGCAACGGTCGCGCGGTCGTCTGGCATCTGGGCCGACCAGGAATGCACGAACGAGACTGCCGCGGGCTCAGCGAGCATCGGCACGTCGCGGGCGACCATGCGCCCGTTGGCGAGCTGGAAGTTCGTCGCCATGCCCTTGGAGTTGACGAAGACAAGGCCTCCGCCGACAGCGCGGGCCGTCGCGCCGAGCCACGCCGATGCGCCGTTGCCCGGCTCGTCGTACACCGTGGGCGTGATCGTAGCCCGCTCAAGGAGTTCTGCGGTGCGCGTCAGGTCGTACTGATCCCACGGCTGCGTGCTCGGGTAGCCGTCAAAAAGCCACGCGCCATCGGGCACAAGGAAGAGGCTCGCCATCGCGGTGTGGCCGGCGCGGGCCGCATCACCGAAGACCTGACCGCACCACGCCCAGCGGTCGCTCGGTTCCAGCCTGCCGGCGTCGAGCGCGCCGTGTCGTCCCACGAGGTCTGTCAGCGCGAACTGCTCGTTGCGGGTCTGGCCGAAGCTCGTGCGGAGCTTGACGGGCGTGTTTAGGCATAGCGTCACTGCGTCGATAGCGTCGCCCTCGCTGCGCCAAGGCAGGCCGAAGCGCTCGCAACCAGACTCGATCCGATCCACGAGGCGACGAGCCGCCTGCTCGTTCATCGATCTGCCAACGCGTCCGTTGCCCGCGCGGGGGATCCACACGATGGGCTGTCCGTGCCCTGCCGCGAGCACCAGCGCCGCGGCCCTGGCCGGGTCCTCGATATCCGCGACCACGACACCCATCGGCGTGTGCCCCGCGTTCGACCAGGCGGTCTGCAGCCCATCGGTCACGGTGGGATCGAGCCCCGCGCCCTGCGATGCGGCGAGCGCCTCATCGATGACAGCCTGCCTCTGGGCCGCGTCTTCGGGCAGGGAGGAACCGGTCTCGAAGCGGACCACACGCTCGGGCACGAAGGCTCGGACAAACTGCCCGATCCGTTCACCCGCCTCCGGCGAACCGTCGTCGATCAAGACCGGGAAGATGCGCTCGGGTGTCCAACGAGCGACCGCATCGATAAGCCCGGCTTCATCGGGCACCAGCACCACGACCGATGCAGACGGCACCGCCTGCCGACGCTGCAGCACACGCACACCAAGCCGCTGCGCCGCCGAGCCGGGCTGACCCTCTGGCAGCACGCCTGCGCCCTGCGCGGTCGCTGCGCAGGGCGCGGACGCGAAGCCCACAAGGGCCAGCACGAGCAGAGCGACACAGCGGGCGTTCCTCATGATCCAAGCCTAGCCCCCGCTACGATCATGCTGTGCCTTCGCTCACACGCAACGAGTTTGCTGCCTTGGCCGAGCGCGCCCGGAACGAGTACCCGGGCTCGAGGCTGGCCATCCCGGTCGGGCTGCGCCTGCTCGCCGACCAGCTCACACCCGTGCTGGCCTACCGACGCCTCGTCGCCGCCGATACGCGCACCGAGCCCTCGTTCTTGCTCGAATCCGTCGAGAACGGCGAGCATCAGGGCCGGTACTCCATCCTCGGCCGCCATCCCACACAGCAGGTCCTGGCCTTCGGTTCGGACGCCACGATCGTCGGGGCCGACGGGTCGCGGACCGCGCGCACGCTCGCCAACCCGCTCACGCTGCCGCGCGAGCTGACCCACGACATCCGCCTCATCGAGCCCGGCGCCGACCGCGCCACCGCGCACCTGCCCGACGCTTTCCTCGGCGGGTGGGCGGGCTACGCCGGCTATGACACCGTCCGCTACACCGAACCCGAGAAGCTCGCATCCACGCCGACCGATGACCGCGGCCTGCCGGACTTGCACTTCGCGTTCTACCCCGGCGCCGTCATCTTCGACCACGTCGACACCGTCGTGCACATCGTCGAGCTCGCGATCCTCGATCAACACACCGACATCGGCTCCCTGTACAGCCAGACCATCGCCAAGCTCGAAGCGACCGCCGAAACGGTCCAGACGCACAGCAAGCCGCTTGCCTCGGGACGCGTTTCACGCGATGGTACGGCGGGCGTGATGGACAGCAACACCGAACGCGCTGCGTTCGAGACCGCCGTCGAACGCGCCGTCGAATACACCAAGGCGGGCGATATCTTCCAGGTCGTGCTCGGGCAGCGCTTCGAGCGGGAATCGCCCGCCGACCCGTTCGATGTCTACCGCGCCCTGCGGGCGGTCAACCCCAGCCCCTACATGGGCTACATGCAGACGCTCGGCTGCATCCTGGTCGCGGCCAGTCCCGAGATCCTCTGCCGAGTTCATACGAGCGACGTCGGCGTACGCACCGTGACCAACCGGCCCCTCGCCGGCACGCGCAAGCGCGGCAGCACGCCCGACGAGGACGCCGCCCTCGAACGAGACCTGCTCTCCGATCCGAAAGAGACCGCCGAGCACGCGATGCTGGTTGATCTCGCCCGCAACGACGTCGGCCGCGTCGCCGACCCAGGCTCCATCGCTGTCGGACCGGTCATGGCCGTCGAGCGCTACAGCCACGTGATGCACATCAGTTCCACCGTCACCGGCGTGCTGCGAGAAGGCCTCGACGCCTGGGACGCGCTCCACGCTGCGCTGCCCGTCGGCACCGTCTCGGGTGCGCCCAAGATCCGCGCCATGCAGATCATCGACGAGCTCGAGCCCTTCAAACGCGGGCCCTACGGCGGCGGGTTCGGCACCGTTGGGCTCGACGGCGATATGGACATCGCCCTCGCGCTGCGCACCATCGTCGTCCCCACTGCCGACTGGTCGCCCGAAGCCCACCAGAACGACGCGCCCTTCCGCTGGACCTACCACGTCCAGGCCGGTGCGGGCGTCGTGCTCGACTCCCACCCCGCCAGGGAGTTCGACGAGACCGTCAACAAGGCCCGCGCCCTCGCCCGAGCCATCGATCTCGCCGAGCAGGCCTTCGGCTCGTAGCCAACATCGGCGGGCCGCGTGCGTAAGCACACGGACCTACGGCCCCACGACCACGATCGCCACCGACCCCGCCAGCACCAGGACCATCCAGAACACAAGCAACGCCGGCGAACGCTTGATCCGCACACGCTCCGAACCCGCCCGCGCTACCACATCGACCGCCACCAGCGCCCACGCGATCGGCGCCATCAGGATTGGAAGCAGGTACGCCAGGGCCGCCTGCCCGTCGCCGCTTGGTCGGAGCGTGTGCGAGACCTTGATGGCAACCCACAGCATTCCAGGACTCAGACCTACGGCGAGCGTAAGCAAGAGCCCCCACGGAAACGGACCACGCTCGTGCGGCGCGGGCTCTTCACCGGTGTTGCCGCACTCCGGGCACGGCTTGCCGCGCAAACCCGTCTTGTCGTACCCGCACGATGCGCACCGCGGACCGCTTGAGCGTTTCGGCTTCATGCTAGTTGTACCGCACCGCGCGTGCCCGCCAACGCACCAGCCCGATACCGCACAAGCATCCAGGCCGGCACCCCCACCGCCGCGAGTGCGAGCACGTATTCAACCCTAAGCCCAAGCCAAAGGATCGTGTTGCACCACACGCCGCGGGCATCGTTCCAGTGTACCAAACGTATGGGAATCTCGGCGAAGCACCCGCTATCAGCCGATGATTGCTTCCATCACATCGCGGAGCTTGGCGTGAACCTCGGCATCCATGGCGATCGCGGGCGTCTCGATGCGTTTGTCGATCGAAAGGAACGCACCACCGGCCCGGCCGACCCGCGCGCTCTCCAAGCCCCGCAGCATGCGCTGCGCTACCGACTCCGGTGATTTAAAGAGAACGGGCACCAGAAGCCGGAGGAACCACGGCATCGCGGTGTTGTTCGAGGTCATCGCTGTCTTCATCGGTCCAGGATCAACCGAGACAACGACCACGCCGTCTTGAGCAAAGGCCTGCTCAAGCATGCATGTCACGGCCGTCACCGCAAGCTTCGACTGCGCATACGCGCCCATGAGACCCCCGACTTCTTCGGGATCACGCAGCGAGGCAACATCGAGCCGCTTCACCGACTTGACGACACCGCTCGATGTGTTAACGACAAGCGCAGGGTCGTCGGGCGTCGCCCCGGACGCAAGACGATCGCGCAGTCGAGTCGAGAGCACATAGGGCACAAGCGTGTTGACCGCGAAATGGCTCTCGGCGCCCTGCCGGCTCATGACCTTCGTATCGGTGAGCACCCCGGACATGTTGTACAGCGCGTGGAGCTCGGCGTGGTCCGCACGGATCCGATCGATCGCCCCGGAGACCTCGTCGAGATCCATCAGATCCGCGGGGTACAGATGAACGCGCTCATCGCCCAACCGATCGGCCAGTTCCCTGGCCTGGCGATCCGATCGCTCGCTCGGACGGTTCAGAAGCACGAGCTTCCAGCCCTCGTCGGCAAGCAGCCGAGTGATCGCAGCGCCGAGACCACCGGTCGATCCGGTAAGCACAGCGGTCTTGGTTCGTTCCATCGGCTCTGCTCCCTGCGTGCATGAGCCGGCATCGGTCCGCGCCGGCGCACTGGAATGTCCAGATACTATCCAAGTGGATAGTATCTTCCAGGATCGCGGCCGGGTACTCCCAGCCCGGTCAGGGCCGAGCCGTACTAGCCTGCCACATGCGGCCGGCCGTCTTTCTCGATCGCGACGACACGCTCATACCGAACGTGACGCTCCCGCCGCCCGCTGACCCGCGGCCGGGCTGGAAGCCGGGCGACCTGTCGGACCCGGGCCGCGTCGAGCTGCTGCCCGGCGCGCTTCCGGCCTGCCGCAAGCTCCACGCTGCGGGCTTCGAGCTGGTCGTTGTGACCAACCAGGGCTGCGTGGCCCGCGGGTCGGCGACGGTCGACGAAGTCCACGCTGTGTGCGAACGGCTGCGCGAACTGCTGGTCTCGGAGTGCGGCACGCCGCTGATCCGGGCCATCTACTTCGTTCCCTTCCACCCCACGGGCACAGCCCCGGGGTTCGCACGCGAGCACCCGTGGCGCAAGCCCGGCCCGGGCATGCTCCTGCAGGCGGCCAAGGACTTGGGACTCGACCTCGCGCAGTCGTGGCTGATCGGCGACGCGGCACGCGATTGCGAGGCGGGTGTCAACGCGGGGCTGCCCGCGGCCCACTGCCTGCGCTGCGGGCCCGAAGGCGACTACGCGACGGTCCTGGACGCCGCCGAGCGCGTGCTCGGCTAGCGCCGGGTCATGCGCGGGCTCCAATCCAGGGCGCAGCCGGCACGATTGCTGTCGTGGGTACTAGCCCCCACGGCCCATAGCACCTGTGTCCGCGGCACTATGCCTTTGGCTACGGCATGTGATCGCGCGTGGTTCAGAGGCTGCCCAGTATCCTTGAGCCGGTTCTATCCTGCGCCATGCCTCCGCCGCCCGAGTGCCCGCTGCGCGTCGCGATCATCGCCCCGAGCTGGGTCGGCGATGTGGTCATGGCAACGCCGGCGCTCAGGCGGATCCGAAGCGCCCTGCCCGGCGCGACGCTGGCGCTCGTCCATAAGCCGGGCATCGCAGGCGTCGTCGAAGGGTTCGACCGGCCGGTTGACAGCGGCGGCCTCGGCTTGGTCGATGAGTTGGTCCCATCGCACCCCGGCGGCGTGATGGGCCACAAGCACACCGCCGCCAAGCTCCGCCACAAGCAGTTCGATACCGCGCTGCTGTTGACGAACTCGTTCTCGACTGCGCTTACGGCTCGGATGGCGGGCATCCCGCGTCGGCTGGGCTATGACCGCGACGGCCGGGGGCTGCTGCTGACGCACAAGCTCCGCGCTCCCAAGCACCAAGGTTCCTGGGCGATCGTGCCAGCCGTGGACTACTACTGGCACGCAGCCGGCGCGCTTGTCGCAAAGCCGTCGGGCTCGGTCGATGCCGACCTTGCCCCCGCGAACGATCAGGGCGACCACCGGCTCCCCAAGGACGCGTACCTCGAACTCGCCGTCAGCGACGCGGACAGAGCCAAAGCCGATGAGCTCCTGCGCGACGCGGGCATCGGCGACGCGCCGTTCGCTGTCATCAATCCTGGCGGGAACAACCCGGCCAAGCGCTGGCCAGCGGACCGGTTCGCGGAACTCGCAC
>JBCCZQ010000024.1:0-37811 GCA_039187315.1 Planctomycetota bacterium
GTCTTCGTAGCCGACCAGATGGCTGAGGATGCCGTCCACGGCGGCCATGCCCGAGTTGAAGTTCCAGGCGAAGTACTCGCCCGCGAGCTCGCCGGCCTCGACATCGACGATGTGGTTGGCCAGCGCGACATTCGTCGGGTTGAGCAGGCGCGAGTAGATCTCGAGCATCAGCTCCTTGCCCTGGAACGCGTCCTCGACCCATTCGGCACAGGCATAGATGTACGTCGCCGTACGCGTGATGACCGGCTGTGCGCTGAAGAGCGCGGTCACATTGTCGAAGACCGGGTACGGACCCTTGCGGCTGCGGTTGCTCGGATCGTTCACGACGCTCTGGTACGTCTTGCGGCTGTGCTGCTGGAGGGTGTCGAGCATCTTGGCAAGCTGATAGGCCAGGAATTTCTGCGCCGCGAAACGCTGGACCCGGTCGTCGCGCGGCAGGCCGGCGAGCTCCTTCACGCCGAGCTGGTACAACTCGCGGAGGTCGGCGTGGCCCGAGTACAGGTGTGTCGCGACCAGCGCCAGCCGCTCGCCATAGGGCGAGTCCGGGTCCACGCCGAAGTGCTCGAGCTGTTCGCGGACAAGCCCCGCGATGTCGCTCGATTCGGTCGAGTGCCGGCGGGGGCTGATCTCGCGGGCCAGGTCGAAATCGGGCACGGTGGCGAACGCTGTCGGCGTATCGGCGATGCTCATCGGGGGTCCTTTCCGAAGACTGGAGTCTAGGGAAGAAGCACCTCGCCACGCAGCAGCACGAACACAACCGTACCGATCCCCACGACCAGCAAGCACCAGGACGCCAACGCGGCGATCAGCAGCAGGCGTCGGTACTCGGCGCTAAGCCGCAGCGGTGAAAGGGCGATCGCGATGCCGCCGATCATCATCGGCAGCCCGAGCAGCACCCCGACGCCCGTCGCCGAGAAGAGCGCTCCGCTGACGAGCAGCCCGGCCACCGCCGCGATCTCCAGCCGTCGCGGACGATCACTCGCGCAGCCCTCAGGAGTGAGCACCTTGCCGCACTCGGGGCACGTGATCGACTCGATGCCCGCGAGCGAGTAGTCGCAGTACGGGCAGCGCGCCCGCTCGCCCGGTGCTATGGACGTTGCCGCGGGAGTCTCGTTCACAGTGAACCACCCTGGGCAGGCTCGATCGCCGGCACCGCCCTGTCCGCTGACGCCGGGCCGCAACATTGAAAGAGCATCCGCAGGCCGGTAATGCGGTTCGCCATCGCTTCAGCGTATTCGCAAACGCTCGGAGGTTGGATCGTTCGGACAGGCTTAGGAGGCTGGGCCGCGAAGGTTCCGGCGGGCCCGGCGGACAATCCGCTCCGTCGCCGCCGCGTCCTCCTCAGCCAGCCACCGGTCCGTCAGGGCCAGAACCCACTCCGGGCGGCTCTTGCCCGCATCGTTGAGCCAGTTGGCGACCGAATCCTGGACGTACTTCTCGGGATCCGCCCTCAGCGGTTCGAGCAGCGGCAGGCCCGGTGCCGGGTCCGCCTTGAGGCCAGGGATGTGCGGGCACCAGACGCCGCGCGGCCGGGTCGCCTCGACCGCGAACCGCCTGAGCCACGGGCGATGGCTCGCGACAAACCGTGTAAGCCAAGCGATCGCCGGCCCGGTCTCGTTCACGATCGCGCGCCGAACACCCATCCACGCCCACTCGCGCACGCCGAAGTGCGCATCGTCCGCCAAGGGCGTGACCGCTTCAAGCCGCTCTTCGAGCGTCCAAGCGGGCACCAGGCCGATCATGGTGCACGCCCAGCCTCGGACCGTGTCGGATGGATGCGCCGCCAGCTGGTTGATCTTGCCCGGGCCGCAACGCGTCAGCAGCAGCTCCGCGGCGAGCCGCATCCGCTGCGTGATGCCCTGATCGGCCGCAGCCCGCATGCGCTCGATCGCGGGCTCGCCGATCTCTGGCACGGCGTGATAGAGCAGCACATGGAATTCGACCGCGAGCGACTCGGCCAGGTTCACCGAGGCCGCCTTCCCCTGCGAGAGCGCCCGGCGGACATCATCGGCGACATCTGTGGGCCGGCTGGGCCCGGTCCGGTGTGGGTCGATGGGCATGCGTGATCGTTCGCCGGGTCGGGCGCGGCAGCCGTTCGGAGACTGTGGCGAGAAATTTGTGATCAATAACTTGCAATTTGCAAGCAAAATAGCAACACTGCACCCATGCCCGCCCACGCCCGATCCTGCTGCCCCGTCGCCTGCACGCTCGACCTGCTTGGCGACCGCTGGACGCTCCTGGTCGTCCGTGATCTGTTCGCGGGCAAGTCGGCCTTCTCGGACTTCGCCAAGTCGCCCGAGGGCATCGCCACCAACATCCTCAGCGACCGGCTTGCGCAGCTCGTCGCACACGGTCTAGCGGAGAAGGCCGTGCCCGACGGCGCCCGCAGGGCGCGGTACCGCCTGACCGGCAAGGGCCGGAGCTTGGGCCCTGTGCTCGAGGCCGTCGCCGGCTGGGGACTCACGCACATCGAGGGGACCGAGGCGCGGATCGCGGTGCCCGGGACCGCACTAGGCCGGAAGGAAGCCCGATGAACAACCTGAGCTATCAGATCATGGATGCCTCGCCGGTCACCGTGATAGTGGTGATGTCGTCGATGCTGGTCACGCCGTTCTACCTGCTCGCGACGTACGTGTTCAGCGGCGATTCGCCACGGGCAGGGGCACGCAAGGGCGCGATCATGGCCTCGCTCTTCGTCGCGTGGGGCGCGGTCATGATCTGGTTCTGTCTCGCGGGTGTGCCCGGCCGGCTGGGTCCGCTAGGCAACCTGGTCGTTCCTGTCTGCTGGCTGACGCCCTCGCTGGTGCTGCTGGTGTTCCGCGATTGGGCGCTCGCGGAGCCGCTGTCGCAGCGGTGGCTGGTGGGGCTCCAGGTCTGGCGTGTGATCGGCGGTGTGTTCCTGATCGAGTTCGCCCGCGGCAATCTGCCCGGCGCATTCGCGTATCCCGCGGGCATCGGCGACATCCTGGTCGGCCTGCTGGCGATCGTCGCGCTGGTGAAGGCCCGAGGCGGCGCGCCCGGGCCCACGATGATCCGGGCCGTGCTGATCCTGGGCATGCTCGATTTCGCCGGCGCGTTCTTTTTCGGCATCACCTCATCCGAGGGACCCGTGCGGCTGTTCGAGCACGATGCACGCAGCACGGTGCTGACATTCCCGGTTGGGATGATCCCGCTGTTCCTGGTGCCGTACGCCATCTTCTTCCACACGCTGTCGTGGCTCACGCTCCGACGGTCGCTGCGAGGCGGCACGGCCGAGCAGTCCTGACAACAACAGCCCCGGCCTCGCGTGGGGCCGGGGCTGTGTGCAGCGGCGGGCCGGTGGTGTGGGGGATCGGCCCGCGTGGGGGTCCTGTGCCGACGCGTCGAGCGGGCATCGGCATCGCGTGGTGCCGGCGGGCAGAGCCTCAAACTCCAGCCGCACCGGCAGTGATCCGTTGGCGGCTCAGATCGCCGTCTTCAGTGCCGTGGCGGGCTTGAACCCGCATGTCGTCGAGGCTGGGATCGTCATGGGCTGCTTGGTCGCCGGGTTGATGCCCTGCCGCTCGGCGCGGTGCTTCTTCTGGAACGTGCCGAAGCCGGTCACCACGACCTTGTCGTTCGTTTGCACGCCTCTGGTAATCGCGGCGAAGACCGCATCGACGGCCCTGGCGGCCTCGGCCTTGGTCGATTCCATCTCGCCCGCGACGTGATCGATCAGCTCACCTTTGTTCATCCTGTCAGCCTCCTGCTCGGTGCGTGCTCGCTCACCTTGTGTGCTCAGATCTATCGGCGGGCCCATCCGCGGGCCGTGAGATTTACCGGATCGCCCCGCACCCAGCGGGCATCCGCCTGCCACGGCCTCAAACCGAGAAGGGACAAGGCCCTGTGCATCGGATAGGCTTTCAGCATGACTGCTGACGAGGGGATCGGCTCGGAGAGCCCGTTCGACGGGCCGGGTTTCGGTGGCACGGGATTCGATACCGGATCGCCCGCCGGCACTACGACCGTCCGCCCCCGGGCCCTTCCGAGGGCACGCCCGCTCGACGAGACCGAACGTGAGCAGCCTGTGCCCTGGCACGTCGTGCTGCTCGACGACGATGATCACACCTACGAGTACGTCATCCGGATGGTCCAGCAGATCTTCGGCCTCTCGCTCGAGGATGCCTTCCACCTGGCGCAGCGGGTCGACACGCAGGGCCGCGCTGTCTGCGTCACCACGCACAAAGAGCTTGCCGAGCTCAAGGCCGATCAGATCCATGGCTTCGGGCCCGACCCGCTGATGGCACGCTGCGGTGGGCCCATGAGCGCTGTGATCGAGCCGGCCGAGTGCGGCGACGGCCATCACGATGACTCCGGCGACGGCACCGCCGGCAGCTGAGGCGCTTATGCCGAGCATGCCGGGCGTGCGCCCACTTGTCATCCAATCGGAGGACCTCGACGTCGACGCTGCGTCGTGGTTGTCCGATCGCGCGGATCTGGTCCGCCTCGTCCCCGAGACGCTCGCGGGTGATCCCCGCCTTGCCGAGGCTTCGGCGCTTGTCGTACGGACCTACACGCGCGTCGATGCAGCGCTGCTCAGCCTCGCTCCTCGCCTGCGGGTCGTAGGCCGTGCGGGCGTGGGTCTCGACAACATCGACCTGAATGCCTGCCGGGCGCGCGGGGTACGCGTCGTGCACACACCCGGTGCGAACACGGCCGCGGTTGTCGAGTTCGTCTTTGCCGCGATGCTCGACGCGCTCCGCCCCCGTGTCTTCCTCGACAAGCCGCCGACTGATCTCGCTGCGTGGCAGGCGCTCCGGCGCGAGCTGACAGCGCCGCGCCAGCTGGCCGACCTCACGCTCGGTGTTCTCGGCATGGGCCGGATCGGGACGCGTGTGGCCGAGGTGGCGCGGAGCCTGGGCATGCTGGTGCGGTTTACGGATCTCGAGCCGCGTGGGCTGACGTTCGGAACCCAGGTCCCGCTGCGGACGCTGTGCGCAGCAGCAGATGTGCTGACGGTGCACGTCGACGGCAGGCCGGACAATCGGCACCTGCTCGGTGCCGACGCGTTCGGCCGCATGAAGTCGGATGTCGTGTTCCTCAACACGAGCCGTGGGCACGTAGTGGATCACGCCGCTCTGGCCGATTTTCTTGGTGCGCACGACGGCGCGTGCGCACTGCTGGACGTTCACGATCCGGAGCCGTTCGAGGTGGACAGCCCGCTGCTGGGCTTGGCGAACGCGCACCTGAGCCCGCACATCGCGGGCGCGACGGCCGGCGCGAAGCGCACGATGAGCTGGGTCGTGCAGGATGTCTGGCGCGTGCTCGCGGGTCAGGAACCGAGGCACCCCGTGGTGTGACGCTCAGGCCGAGCGCACGGCTGCGGCTTCGAGCTTGCGCTGCTCGGCGATGGCGTAGCGCGACCGGAACATGAACACCCCCGGTACACACACGGACAGCCCGATCGCCCCCATCAGCATGAACGGATACCAGACGTGGTACGGCTGACCGGTCAACAGTGCGACCGTTGCCGCGAGCACGAATCCGATCGCGAGGACGACCATGGCGAGCATGTAGCCCATCACGAACCCACGTGCCCGCCCGGCCTGCGCGAGTGGGCCGCAGACGGCGCCGCCGCCGCAGCCGATCAGCAGCCCGCCGTAGACCCCGCCTCCGACGGCACCGCCCCAGATGCCGGCCATCTGCTGGCTGAACCAGGGCTGGACTGTGGGCGTAGAACCGGCGGCTTGACCGAGCGTGATCACGAGATCGATCATGGCTGTTCTCCGTTGTGTTCTGCGTGCGTGGCCTTGGCCGCGTCCAGGATCTGGCGTGCCTGAGATCCGTTGAGTTCACCTCGCTCGACAAGCTGGGCGAGCAGCTCTCCGAGCGGGCTGGCGCGTCGACCCTCGACCGCTGCTAGCAGTCGGGCGATCACGGCATCAAGCCGCGTGCGAATGGTCGGGTAGCTGACGCCGTAGTGCTTGGCGACCGCCTTGAGCGACCCAGATACGAGCACAAATTGGAGAATGATGTCCAAATCGTCCCGTGGCAGCATGGCCAGCGGGTGATCGCTGCTCTGAGTCCGATTTGGTGTGCGTTGGGTATCCATCGAGCGGTATGTTCATTGAATAAAATAAAAATTCAATGCAATAATGTCAATATTTCTTTGATTTTTTTGAGATAGATTTTCGATTTATTGAACTCGATGCCGTGCTGAGGGCATCCTGCCGATGAGTTCTCGACGCGTTGCTGGTGGGTAGACTCGCGCGTGTCGACGCGGCGGCCGGTTCAACTCGGGGTGAACATCGACCACATCGCGTCGGTGCGGCAGGCGCGGTACCGCGGGGCGATCGCCCGCGCCGACCAGCCCGAGCCGGACCCTGTCCGGGCGGCGCATGAGGCCGAGCTCGGCGGAGCCGATGGCATCACGGTCCACCTGCGTGAGGACCGCCGGCATATCCAGGACCACGACGTCGAGCGGCTGCGGCCGGTCGTCCGGGTGAAGCTCAACCTGGAGATGGCGGCGACGGATGAGATGGTCGCGATCGCGCGCCGGATCCTGCCGCATACTGCGATGCTGGTGCCTGAGGGGCGCGAAGAGGTCACGACCGAAGGCGGGCTCGACGTCGCGGGTCAGCGTGATCGGATGGCGGCCGTGGTGTCATCGCTGCGCGAGGGGGGGATGCTCGTCAGCGCGTTTATCGATCCCGAGCCCGCACAGGTCGAGGCCGCCGCCCGCGCGGGCTTCGATGTGTGCGAGGTGCACACGGGCCCGTACACGCACGCGTGGACGGCCGAGGGGGGCGACTTCCGCAGGCGGGCGCTGGCCGAGGCGTACGAGCGCGTCGTCGAGACCGGCCGTGCGATCCGGGCGGCGGGGATGCGGTTCAACGCGGGCCATGCGCTGAACTACCACAACGTCGAGCCGATCGCGTCGATCGAGGGCGTGGAAGAGCTGCACATCGGGCACTCGATCGTCAGCCGCGCCGTGTATGTTGGCATGCGCGAGGCCGTCCAACAGATGAAGGCGCTGCTGCGCGGTCCCGTCCGAGACGGCGGATGAGCCGGCTCGTCGAGCGGTACCAGCGGCTGCTCACATACGAACGCGATGCGGGGTCGGCCGTTCTTGGCGCCCTGGCGACAGTCCCGCCGGCAGAGCGGACGGGACCCGAGATTTCGAGGGCGTTGGCGATCGCGGCCCACGCACAGGGCGCCAAGCTCGAGTGGCTCTGGAGGCTGACTAGCCACGCGTCGCCGGCCTGCGCCAAGCCCGAGCGGATCTTCTTTGACGCTGTCACCCTCGGCGAGGTTGAGGCGATGACCGCCGAGGCCGACACCGCGTGGGCTGGGTACGGCGATGAGCTGACCGAGGCGGAGCTGGCGCGGGTCGCCGAATTCAGCAGCACCGCGGGCAGACCGTACCGCGCGACCGTCGCGGACATCATCACACATGTGGTCAACCACGCGAGCTATCACCGGGGCCAGGTCGCGATGCTCATCAGGCAGGCCGGCGGAACACCGGCGGTCTCGGATTTCATTTTCTACGCGTACCGCGATCCGGACCGGGGGTAGCGACCCGCTGTGACCCGCTAGGCGGCGTTGCTCTTGAAGATGCCGGCGCCTGCCTCGGGATCGAGCTGGTCGGCGAGCCAGCGGAGCACGTCGCGGGCGGTGATGATCCCCATGGGCTTGCTCTGATCGTTGAGCACGGGTAGGCAGGAGATGCGGTTGGCTGCCATCATCAGGCAGGCGTCGTGGATCGTCGTATCCGGCGAGGCCCAAACCAGGTCGCGCTGCATGATCTGGTGGACACGCTTGCGGAGCGTCCATGTGTCCTGAGAACGCTCGCTCATCTGATCGATGAACGGGCTGATGTGTTTGAGCAGGTCACGCTCGCTGAGCACGCCGACGGCCTTGCCCTTCTCGACCACGATCAGATGGTGGAAGCGGTGCTGTTTAAACAGAGCGCGGACGGACTCAAGCGTGGCGTCCAGGCCGACGGTCACGATCGGCTGCGTCAGGATCGGCGCGATGGGCGCATCGCGGTCGACGGTGACGGTCCGCGGCTCGCTGGGCGACGGGTTGTCGGCGCTGTTGTCCGGCTCGGACGTCATGGCTGGCTCCAGGTGCGTGCTTAAGACGGTCCTGCCCGGGCTATCGGTCGTTGGTTGCCTCGGCTGAACCGCGATGACGCTGATCGGCACTACGATCAGCCGTGCCTAAGCCACCGAGCGACGAATCCGGCTCACGCCCGACCTCCGGTAACGACGGCCCCGGCGCCGACCGGCTCGATGCGCCTTGGCGGCTGCGGTATCTCGAAGAGCTCGATCGCGTCGAGAAGGCCGAGGCCGCCCGGAAGGCCAAGCCGAGCACGGGCTGCTTCATCCGCGACTACTGGCTGACGCCCGAAGACGACGCGGTCAACCACGTCATCGTGCGCACAGAGGCGGGCATGATCTTCCTGAACAAGTATCCCTACGCGAACGGGCACCTGCTCGTCGCGCTCGGCGAGAGCCGTGTCAGGCTGCTGGACTACAGCGAGCCGGAGCGTGCCGCCCTGTGGTCGTTGGTCGATCGGGCGATGGACCTGATGGAGCGGACGCTTGAGCCGCACGGCGTCAACGTGGGCCTAAACCAGGGCCGAGCGGCGGGCGCGGGCGTGCCCCAGCACGTGCACGTGCACCTGGTGCCCCGGTGGGGAGGCGACGTGAACTTTATGACAAGCGTGGCCGAGGTCCGCGTGCTGCCGAGCTCGCTGGAGGACATGTACGCTCGGTACCGCGCTGCGCTCAGCGCCCGCTGAGCCTGTTGGCAATAACAAACGCCAGCTCGAGTGCTTGCTGGTAGTTCAGCCGCGGGTCGAGCGCGGTGGCATAGTTGTCGTCGAGCTGGTCTTCGGTGATGTCCGCTGCGCCCCCGACGCACTCGGTGACGTCCTCACCGGTGAGTTCCAGATGCACACCCCCGAGGTAGGTGCCCTTGGCCCGGTGGGTGTCGATCGTCGCCTCGAGTTCGGTGCGGATGTCGTCGACGGAGCGTGTCTTGTGGCCCGACTTGGTGCTTCGGGTGTTGCCGTGCATCGGGTCGCTGACCCAGAGGACAGGCCGATCGCCGACGGCCTCGATCAGCGGCGGCAGGCCGGCCTCGACCTTGTCGGCGCCCATGCGAACGATCAGCGCGATCTTACCGGGCTCATCGGTCGGATTGAGCGTTTCGAGCAGGGCTCGGATCGTGTCGGCATCGGCGGTCGGGCCCAGCTTGACGCCCACGGGGTTGGCGATGCCTCGGAAGAACTCGACGTGGGCGCCGTCGACGGCCCGGGTGCGCTCGCCGATCCAGGGCAGGTGCGTCGTCAGGTCGTAGTAGCCGGAGCGGCGGGGGACGGTCCGCGTCTGGGCAGATTCGTAGAGCAGGTTCAGGCCCTCGTGGCTCGTGAAGAAGTCGACGCGGGTCAGGTCGTCGACGGCCTTCTCGCCCAGGTTTTCCATGAACTTCAGGGCGCCCGCCAGCTCGGTGGACATGCGCTGGTACTGCTCGCGGAGGGGCGGCTCGAGCTTGGCCGAGCCCATGAACGAGAGATCCCAGTACTCCGGGTGGTGCAGGTCGGCGAATCCGCCGTCGATCAGCGCGCGGATGAAGTTGATGGTCATGGCGGCGTGCTGGTAGCCGCGGACCATCAGGTGCGGGTCTGGGTTGCGCGCTTCGGGCGTGAAGTCGTCACGGTTGACCAGGTCGCCGAAATAGCTCGGCAGCTCGACCGGCGAGCCGTTGATGGTCCGGGTCTCGGTCTTGGACGACCGCGGCTTGGCGTACTGGCCGGCGAACCGTCCGACGCGGATGACGGGCTTGTTGAGGCCGTGAACCAGCACGAGCGACATCTGAAGGAGGATCTTGAGCCGGTTGGTGATGGGCTCTGGGCGGCAGTCGTCGAGCTTCTCGGCGCAGTCGCCGCCTTGGAGGAGGAATCGTTCACCGCGCTGGGCCTGGGCGAGCTGGTCCTTTAGAGCCTCGATCTCCCAGCTCGAGACCAGAGGGGGCAGGCTCTTGAGCTTGCCTGTGGCCCGTTCGACCGCTTCGCGGTCGGTGTAGAGGATCTGCTGGGGGTCGAGCCGCGACTTCCAGGAGTCCGGGGACCAGCCGGAGGGGCTGGTCTGGTCTTCGGCGTGCGGGGGGCAAGGGTTGGCGGCGGGTTCGGTCACGGGGGGTCCTTGATGGGTTCGGTCGTGGCTGCGGATTGTTGGCGTGGTGGGGTGTCCGCCGTGTTGGACATCGTGCGAGCGGGGCGGCTGGGCCGCGCGGTTGCTGCGCCGTCGGGCAAGAAAAGCGGGTTATGGTCCGAAAAAGGGCAAGCGTTGGCCGCGATATGACGATCAACCGCCACATCGCGGGAGTTCGCGGCGCACGGTGCGCCGACTCGCGCGAGTGACCAGGCCGGGGTGAGCACGTGACGCCCCGGCCGATGGCGCCCTTCCGTGGTTTGGAGGGTCAGCCGGAAGGAGCCTGTCATGCCCACGACCCGTACCGGCCGACGCTCGGCCACATCGCGCACCACCAGCCGACGAACGACCTCGAAACCCGCCGCGAAGCGCAACAGCGCTTCGAAGCGGACGGCGTCTTCGCGGACCAGCGGCCGCAAACCCGCTGCTCGCAAGACCACCAGCCGGACCTCAACTGCCCGCAAGACCACCGCCCGCAAGCCGGCCGCGAAGAAGTCGACCACCGCGAGGAAGACCACCGCCCGCAAGGCCACCACTGCCCGGAAGCCCGCCGCCAAGCGCACGAGCACGACGCGGAGCCCGGCCAAGCGGACGACCGCCCGCAAGACGACCGCTCGCAAGACCGCTGCCCGCAAGACCACTGCCCGCAAGCCGGCCGCGAAACGCACCACCGCGAAGCGGACTACGACAGCGCGGGCCAGCGCGAAGCGCTCGACCAGCCGCACGACAGCAACGCGCAAGCCCGCTGGCCGCAAGACGACTGCGCGCAAGAGCACGGCGCAGAAGAGCACGGCCCGCAAGACGACCGCCCGCAAGCCCGCCGCCAAGCGCACGACTGCGAAGCGCACGACGGCCAAGCGGAGCCCGGCCAAGCGCACGACCGCTGCTCGCAAGACGACCGCTCGCAAGCCGGTCGCGAAGCGTTCGACCGCTCGTAAGACGACGGCCCGCAAGCCGGTTGCCCGCAAGGCTGTCGCCGGCCGGATCTCGGGCGCGAAGCGCTCGGGGCCGCGTCGCCGCGCTGCCTGATCGCAGCGAGAACGCCCCCCGCGGGCGACCCGCCTCGCGGAACGGATCTCTCTCTCTCCGGCCACGGTCCGCAGTCATGCTGGGCCGTGGCTTTTTGCTGGAATCCCGCGGGGCGGTCTACCGCCGACCGATCGCGTCGCCGTAGAGCGAGTCGTACCGCTTGGCGACTGCGGCTGGGTCGAGTTCGCGGAGGACCCAGTCGCGCCCCTTGGCGCCCATCGCGGTCCGGCGGGGCTCGTCAACGAGCAGCTCGGCGATTGCTTCGGCGAATGCCTCGGGTGTCTGCTCGGCGATCGTCGCGGCTCCGGAGCCCTCGAGCTCGGGCCAGATATCGACGCCCTTGGTGGTGATCGCCGCGGTCCCGCAGGCAAGGGCTTCGGGCAGGACGAAGCCGAAGTTCTCCTGGCTGGTCGGCAGGGCGAAGACGTCGGCGGCCTGGTAGAGGCTGACCTTGGTCTCGCCCTTGACCATGCCGAGCATGCGGACACGGTCTGTGAGGCCGAGCGACTTGATCTGCGCCTCGAGGGCGCGGGTGTACGTCTCGTCGCCGACGCCCGCGATCAGTGTCTGGGCCTCGACGCCGGTCTTGGCCAGGTGTCTGGCCGCCTTGACGAGCACGTGCACGCCCTTCTTGACGTGCAGCCGGCTGAGGAAAAGGACAACGGGCCGGGCTGGGTCGACGTTGAACGTCTCGCGTGCGAGCTCGGGCCCGGGCAGATCGGTGTAGGGGCCGATGTCAAACACAAGCGGCGCGACGGTTCCTGTGCCCTTCGGGTACCACACGCGGGATTGGTCGAGCTCGGCTTGGGCCGTGCAGTGGACGAAGGCGGCGCCTTCGAGCAGCGTCCGCCCGCCGAGGCCCAGGTAGAGCCGCTTTTTCCAGCCTTTCTGCGTCATGCACCAGTCGTCGAGCATGCCGTGGATCGTTAGGACGTAGGGCGTGTTCACGAGCCGGCAGAGCCTTGCGATAGGGCGGTTGGCGGGTTCCCAGGGCGTGTGGAGGTGGACGACATCGGCGCGATCGATCTCGACGCGCAGGGCGGCGTCGGCGTCGGGTGCAAAGCGGCCGAGCTTGGAGGGGGGCGTGAGCTCGACGAGCCGTGGCGAGCCGGTCGCGGTGCGCCAGTGCTCGGGCGCATCGGGTGCGTTCCAGCTGGCGACAGCGACATCGTGACCGCTCGCGGCCGACTGCTCCGCCAGATCCGTGACGGCCCGGACGACCCCGCCGTGCTCAAGGACGAGCTGCGCCATGACGTGGAGGATCTTCATGCGGATGCGCCTCCGTGCGAAGGCTTGGCCCAGGCATGGTCGGGCTCATAGCCGAGCTCAACGAGTACGTTACCGGCGTGCGCATCGAAGTAGGTCCGGTCGTCCGCGGAGAAGACGCGGTCCCACGGCTGGGGCTCAACGCCGGGCCGGGGCCGGCCGGGGATGGTCGTCGATTCTGTCCGTCCCAGCAGCCTGTTGACGCGGTGAGCGATGCCCGCGGGTGTGCGCTTGGGCAGCAGCGGCTGGGCGTGCACGGGCGTTTCGCCGAAGATGCCCGCGAGCCGCTCGATGGTGGCCTCGGTCTTCTTGACGATGTCCTCGTATCGAAAGACGTGGACGCTGGGACGCGAACGCCAGTGGTTGATGTGGCGCACCCAGTAGGCCGGGCGGGGCATGCTGTTGAAGTCGGATCGGATGAAGTCGGTGAAGCAGCTGCGTGCGTCGGCGTTGAACTCGTACTCATACAGGTGCTGGCTGGCCAGGACCTTGCGGCCGTCGCGGACGATGTAGAGCACATCGGCCCGTTCGAGTATCTCCCGTGCGAACGGTGCGCGGTCGCCGAACTCGTCGAGGGAAGGCTCGGCGTGGGTCTTGACGACCGGCCGGTGGTTCGGGCGGGTGAGCATGCCCGCGACGCGCTCGGGAGTCATCGGGTTGTGGTGGCCCGGGCGGAGGGTGTCCAGCGAGACGTAGAGATGGTGGATGCTCTCGAGCGGTCTGAGCTTCGGCGAGAAGACGGGAAACTGCTTGCGGATGAGGTCGATCGTCAGGTGCGTGCCGGATCGGCGATGGCTCGCGACGATGACGGGCCGCCGCATGCCGGCGAGTAGGCGCTGCGCATCGGTCTCGGGCGGAGCTTGGGTCCGGTCGCGTGTCATGGTGCGGTCGGCGCCTGCTGCTGGTCGCTGTCGAACGGCTCGCGCGTGCGGATGGGCTTGGCCGGGTTGCCGCCGTAGATCGTCCAGGATGCAAGGTCCTTGAAAGCGCAGCCGCGTGCGCCGAGGATCGCACCCCTGCCGACGGTAGTACCGGGCCCGACGAAGGCATCTGTGGCGATCCAGGCGTCGTCTTCGATCGTGATCGGTGGGCGGGTGAGCGGCAGATCCGGCCGAGTGTGGTCGTGCGAACCGGCGCAGATGTGCGCGTGCTGGCTGATGCTGACGCGGTCACCGATGCAGACGGGGCCCAGGCAGTAGAGGATGACGCCGTCACCGGCGCTGGACTCGCGGCCCATCGCGAGGTTCCAGGGGCACTCGACGGAGACGGTGCGGCGGATCCTGACGACGGGATGGAGCCTCGCGCCGAAACGCGTCAGCAGGAAGCGCCGCCAGCGGTACCAGTTGTGGAACGAGTAGCGGAAGAGCGTCCCCTGGACGGCTGCCCAGAGCACACGGGCGATCTTCTCGCGGGCCGAGTAGGGGCTCCTGCCGCGGTCTTCGGCTGCGGGCGGGGTATCGGTGGTGGTCACGGCGTGACCTCCTCGTCGTGCTGCGCTCGCATCTCGATGATCTTCAGCCCGATGAGCAGCTCGTATGCGCTGATGAACAGGCAGAAGCGAAGGCCGGTGAGCCCGTCGAGTACACCGAGCTTGAGGATGTACATGTAGATGAAGCGGAAGAGCCACTTGGCGGGCAGACGCGGGTAGAGCACGTGCTTGATCCAGCGCCTGCGTTGGAGGCTGTTGCCGAGCAGGCGCGCATCGAGGTGCTCGCTCTGTGCGGCGGCCCCGGTCATGATGCCGACGATCTCTCTGGCTTCGAGCGTGGAGTAGTGGTTGTGCTTGGCCATGTAGACCTCGAGGCCGCGCCGGTCGTTGTGCTCCATGTGCCCGGCGAGGCGGCCCTCTGGCCCGTCGACGAGCATGTGCTCGTGCACCTCGCGCTCCTCGTAGCGTGCCCGGCCCCGCTTGAAGAACCGCAGGTTCCACGACGGGTAGTAGCCGCAGTGACGGATGCGCTTGCCGAGAAAGATGAAGTAGCGGTTGATGAGGAAGCCGGCCTCGTGGACCTCGCCGATGGGACGCGCGGCGACGGTGAGCAGCTCGTCGCGCAGCTCGGGGAGGACGATCTCGTCGGCGTCGACGATGAAGACCCAGTCGCTCTCGAAGGGCAGCGTCTCGAGCGCCCAGTTTTTCTGGCGTGCGTACCCCAGCCACGGCTGTACGACCGTGTTGACCTTGCCGGGGAAGCGCTGGTTGAACTCTTGGGCGATCTCGCGCGTGCGGTCGGTGGACTCAGAATCAACCACGTGCACGCGGTCGGCCCAGGGCAGCAGCGCGTCGAGTGTGTGCGGCAGGTTGACCTGCTCGTCCTTGGTCAGGATGAGGAACTCGATGTTGCAGCGGGCCGCTCCTGCGGCCTGTTCGTCGTCGCCGTTGTGCTCGGTGTGCCCGGCCTTCCCACTCATGCCGCGTTTTCCCCGGCCAGGCTTCGGCCGAGCGAGCGCTCAAGGACGCCGCGGCAGGTTGTCCATGGGTGATCGGCGAGTATGCGGCGGAGCTTGCCCTCGGTGGAGCGCAGGCCGACGTAGCACTTGAATCGGCGGTGCGGGGGCATCGGGACCCTCGGGCAGTCGGGGGCGAAGTCTCTGGGGTGAAGATAGACAACGGTGGGGCGGCCGGCACCCATTTCGTGGCGGATGCCCTGCTCGATCATGCGGGGCGGAAGCAGGCGGAGATACCCGCCGCCCGAATAGCAGAGGCGCCTCTTGGCGGGCCCGAAGCCGACGGGCGCGAGACTCATGGGCAGCTCGGGCATCTGCCTGCCGGACGGCGCGGTGATCAGGTGCGGCCCGGGCTGGCAGACGTACCCGCCGTGGCCGCGCTTACCCGGAAAGAGGCTGGCGTCGTAGGTGAGCCCGGCGTCCAAGAGCACGTCGAAGGCCCATTCGGCGCCGCGGGTGATGCTGAACGAGGGTGCGCGGAAGCCGCGGATCTCGGCGTCGGGCGCAGCGGCCCGGATCGCCTCGATCGACCGGTTTAGATCGTCGGCGAAGGTCTCGGGGGTCATCTCGTAGACCTTGCCGTGCATGTGTGAATGCGTCGCCAGCTCGTGGCCGGCGTCGTGGATCCTCCGGACGAGTTCCGGGTGGCGCTCAGCGATCCAGCCGAGCACGAAGAAGGTGGCCTTGGTTTTCGCGTCGGCACAGATCGTCAAGATCAGGTCGGTGTAGCGCTCGACGATGGACTCGCGCTCGTGCAGCGCGGGCCACTTTTCGGGGTTCTCGACGGCTGCGACCTCGACGATGTGGAACCAGTCTTCGATATCGAAGGACAAAGCGTGCACGGTTTGGCCGGCTGGTGCGGTCATCAGACGAACCGGTGCCCGGCTGCCTTGAACCGGCGGACGTCCGCCTTGGTCGGCATCGAGAAGTGCGTGAGCTCCTCGGACGGGTTCGGGATCAGGTCCTCGGGCGTGAGGCCGTCGTTGAGTTTGCGGACGCATTCGATGATGGCCTCTGCGGCGAGGTCCTTGCTGCGGGCCATGACCTCCTCGAGGGTGTCGTGCGAGTGGATGCGGTACCTCTTCTGCACGATGATCGGGCCGTTGTCGAGCTTGCGGTCGACGAAGTGGACGCTGGTGCCGCCCTCGCGCTCGTCGTTGGCGAGCGTCCAGAAGCTGGGCATGAGTCCGCGGTACTTCGGGAGCAGGGCGCCGTGGCAGTTGACGATGCCGAAGGGTGTCTGGTCGCGGAGGGCTTTGCGATACAGCTGTGTGCCGCTGATAGAGACAATGAAGTCAACCTTCCGTTCGCGGAGCATGGCGCGGAATTCGTCGGAGTTGACATCGTCGTGATTGTCGACGGTGACACCGTACTTGCGCGCGACCGCCGAGACGGAATAGCACCTGTTGGTTCGGCCGAGGATGTCGTTGGCGACCTTGGCCATGAGCTTCCGGTAGATGTAGCCGCGGATCTTGTATTGGAAATACCAGGGCCCATAGAAGCCGAGCAGGTCGAGGGCGGTCTGGAAGACGGTACGCTTGCCCTGCGCGACGGACTGGATGTTCACGCCGGCGGTTGTGTCGCCGAATTCGCGGAGGTACTTGTCGAGAACCTTCGGCAGATAGAACGGATCGTTCTGGATAAAGACGTAGGTGGTCAGCGGCGGATCGCCGGGTTTGCGCGGCGGGAGGTTCTCAAAAGTTTCCGGCGAGGGCGTTGGATCAAGCGGCGGTGTTCCGTTGGTCATGTTGGCTCTCCGGTTGATGCTGGAGCGTTGGTTCGGGTCGGTACGGGATCGCCCGCGACGACGGCCTCGAGCAGCTCGCGCCAGCGCTCGCAGGCGCGGCGCTGGTCGTAGGCCTCAGCGAGCGCCCGGCGGGCGTTGGCGCCCGTGCGCTGCGTCTCGGCGTGGTCGGACGCGAGGCGGGTGATGATCGCGATGAGTCCGTCGGCATCGCCCTGGCGGACGGTAAAGCCCGCGTTGTGCTCGGCGAGCACGCGGCTGAGTTCACTGTCGGGGTGCCCGATGAAGACGCACGGGCGCTCGGCTGCCATGATGCCGAAGAGCTTGCACGGGACCATGATGCCCTCGATGCCCTCTGTTAGCGTGGCAAGGTGCAGATCGCCGGCGCTCAGGCTTTCGGCGAGGCGCTCGCGGGGCTGGTAGTCGTCCAGGACGCAGTTCTTCAACCGCTTCTCCCGGACGACGCGGTCAACGACTGCCTTCTTCTTGCCCCCGCCGACGAAGAGGAACCGGACGCGGTCGTCGTCCTTGAGTTGTTCGGCGGCGTCGAGCATGGTGCCAACGTCATGTCCAAGGCCGAAGTTGCCGGAATACATAACGGTAAAGCGGTCGCCGAGTTTCCAGTGCTCCCGGAGTGTGTTGGCATCGCGAGCAACGGGGGCGACTTCCGAGGGCTCGGACCAGACGCCGATGTGGATGACACGGTCGGCGGGCGTGCCCTTGTCGAGGACACGATCCTGCATGCAGCGGCCCAGGACGACGGCGCGATCGGCGCGGCGGAGGCAGAAGCGGTTGACTGCTTCAAAGAAGCGGGTGATCGGCGAACCGGGCTTCATGACGCCGCAGGCGACCGGAAGATCGGGGTACAGGTCCATGACCCAGTAAACGAACTTCGATCGGCGGACCAGGCGGAGCGCCCAGCCGAGCAGCGCGATGAACGGCGGGGTAGTGAAGCAGACTGTCACGTCGGGACGCTTCACGGTGAACGCCTTGAGCGCTGCGAAAAAGTAGAACAGCCCGAAGTCGAGGATTCGGGCGGCGATGGAGGCCTTCCCGAACAGGCTGATCCCGACCCGATGGATACTCACGCTGCCGGCGGGGGTGCCGTCGTCGTGCAGGACGGCCCGTTGCTCTCGTTTGGGCAGGGCGGCGCCCTTCTTGCCATAAACGGAGCGGCTGGCGATGACGTGGACCTCGTGGCCATGGCGGACGAGGTGCTGGGCGAGGTCGTCGGCGTGCTGGGCCGTGGCGGCGACGTCTGGCCAATAGACCTGGTTGATCAAGAGGGCGCGCATGCTTCGTCGGGCTCGTTTTCGGTCTTTGCAAGGTGTGTGCGAGTTTTGGGCGGACCAGTGTAGAACGGCGATCGGGGGGTATGGGTTCAGCCAGAAACCCAGCCGCAGGTGTTGTAGGACCTTTCGGGACGGGCACCGAGCACGGAAAATCGTCCGCTCGGTGGGGCGGGGGGTTCCCCATGTGAGCCGGATGGGGTACCTTGGGGTGTGGGAAGGAGCGGATCGCCGACAGGCGGTCCGCGTGGAGTAGTGGGAGACCAAGGCTATGCGACGTTTGTTCTGCGCCGTTTCGGCGTCTTTCGTGGCCCTGAGTGCGGGATCGGCCGCGGGTCAGTTTGTGTATGACGAGTCGATCGACGGCGATCTGTCCGACGACCGGACGATGCCCGATGTGCTGATCGCGGCCGAGGGGTCGAACACCATCCGTGGCACCGTGATCGCCGACGATCTGGAGTACTTCCGTTTTGAAGTCCCGGTGGGCCTTGAGTTGGCGGCGATCAACGTGCTCGAGTACACCTCGCTGGACCCGCTCGCGTTCCTTGCGGTGCAGACGGGGACAGAGTTCACGGTCGATCCTCTGAATCCTGATCCGGGTCCGCTGCTGGGCTACGTGCTGTACGGCCCGCCCGAAGAGGGCACGAATGTGCTCGATGACATGGGCGCATCGTTCGGCTCGATCGGCTTCAGCGGGTCGCTGCCCGCGGGAGACTACGTCTTCTGGAACCAGCAGACCGGCATCGATCTGACGACGTACGAGCTTGAGTTCGTGCTGGTGCCCGGACCTGCCGGCGTTGGCGTGCTGGCGTTGGCAGGCCTTGCGGCCGCGCGTCGGCGACGCTGACCGTACTGCATTCCGAACCGTCGCCCAGGGACGTGGGGGATGACAACAGCCGCCGTTGGGCGGCTTGTTGTCGTGGGGCATGTTTGTGGTTCTCGTCGAGATGTATGAGCGCTTCGTGAAACTGCGCTTGTTTGTCTGTCTGCGTTGGAACCTTGCGGGGGACCCGGCCTAATCTCATGGCGATGGCACTCGGTACCTTCAGTTCGATGGCTCGTCTCGCCCGCATGCGATGCATGTGCGCAGTCGTTGACGGCTACTCGATACGGAAGGGAACGGGCGAGCGGTAACGCGCCGGAGCCATCCAGATCGGAGTGAGCCGTCACAGATGTGACGGCTTTTTTTGTGCCCTTTCGGTGAGGGTGATCCGGGTATCGGCCTCGGTGCGCGATCGGTGCGCGCGGACCGACACCGCGGGTCGTTGAGCGCGGGAGCTCCCGCGAAGGAGATGGACATGAATCGGCAGCGTTTGAGTGTTGGTGCCGCGGCGGTGTTCGCGGCCGTAGTGGGTGGAGATGTTTCGGCGCAGGCCCTGGTCTCGTCAGATGCGGCTCCGATAGCGTCCGGGACTCCTGTGATTGAACAGGCGGGGCCGGGTACGTTGCTTGCGGATCCCAGCAAGAGTCTCATCACATCGTTGGAGTGGACGGGAACACTGAACGAGGGGAACAACCTCGCGTTCGCCGTGATCAACGGGGATGTACGCTTCACAGCGCCCGAGACGCGCGACCTGCCGCTGTTGGTTTCTGGCACGCTCGTGGCAAACGGGCCCGACCCATCGTTTGAGCTGTCGGGCTCGTTTGCGAGCCCGACACGGGCGTATACGTTCGATGTCTTTGTCGATGGATTCGGCGACAGCCTGACGGTGACCGAGAGCACGATCGTGGTGTCCGAGGCGACGGATAGCTTGGCTTTCGACCTCGTGATCGATCGCATCACGGGGACCGGCTCCTTCAGCTACAGCGAAACCGTGCTCGCCGGCGGGGTTGAGCTTGAGAGGTTTGCGGCGGGCACCATCGGTGCTGCGACGCCGATACCCGGCCCCGCAACGGCTGGGCTGCTTCTCGCCGGTGCAGGCCTGGCGTCGCGGCGTCGGCGGGGATGAGGCTCGTAGGAAACGCCTTCTAGATGCTACGTGACTTTCTCGGAGGAAAAACTCCGGTCCGGCTCGCGCTGGACCGGAGCCTTTGTAGCTGTTGCGGACGGGTTAGATCTTGAAACGACCGACCAGGGCGCGGAGGGATTCGGCCCGCTGCGAGAGGTCGGACGCCGCGTGGGCGGCCTGGCTTGCGCCGTCGGTGGACTCTGCGATGATCATGCGGATCTGCTCGATGGAGCGCGAGACCTGCTCCGATGCTGCGGACTGCTGCCCGATGGTGGCTGTGATCTGGTTCACCATGTCCCCGACGCTGTTGGAGCTGCTCATGATCTCGTTGAGCGCGATGCCGGCGTTGTTGGCCAGCTCGACGCCGTGGTCAACGCGCTTCGCGCTGGCCTCGATCGCGGTCACGGCTCCGGACGTGCCGGACTGGATGCTCTGGATGGAGCGGCCGACTTCTTCGGTTGCCTGCTGGGTGCGTTCGGCAAGCTTGCGTACCTCATCGGCGACGACGGCAAAGCCGCGGCCGTGCTCCCCGGCTCGCGCGGCCTCGATGGCGGCGTTCAGCGCGAGCAGGTTTGTCTGATCGGCGATGTCGTTGATGACCTGGATGACCTCGCCGATCTGGTCGCCGAGGCGGCCCAAGTCGCGGATGGACCCGGCTGACTGGTTGACATCCCCGGCGATCGCGTTCATCTCGTCGACGGTTCGGCGGACGATGTCGCCGCCCTCGTTGGCCTTGATGCCGGATTCTTCAGCGCTCCCCGCGGCCCGGGTGGACGAGTCGCCGACCTCGTTGACCGAGGCGAGCATCTGCTGTGCCGCCGAAGCGCACTGGGCGGTCTGATCGCTCTGCTGATTGAGCCCGACGGCGATCTGCTCTGCCGAGGCCGAGATCTCGGTCGCGGCGGCTGCGACGTTCTCGGCCGAGCCGTGCACCTCCGAGACCAGCTCGTGGATCTTGTGGACGAAAGTGTTGAAGGATCCGGCCAGGACACCGAGCTCATCCTTGGAACTGAACTCGATCCGGGCGGTCAGGTCGCCTTCTCCCTCCGCGATGTCGCGCAGCGATGCGTTCACCATCTTGATCGGGCGCACGATCGAGCGTACGAGGAAGAAGGCGATGGCGATACTGCCTGCGACAGCGGCGATACCGAGCGTGGTGATGAACCTGCTGTTCGAGGTGGTGCTCGCTGTGGCGTCCTGCTGGCGTGTGTCGGCGAGGGCCACGAGCTCTTGCTTCATGGTGGTGATGCCATCAACGATCTGGGGCCCGATGGTATCGAGTGTGTCGGCGGCGATCTGCTCGGCCTCCGACTGGAGCGCATTCATCCGGTCGAAGATACTCACCGCGGCGCCGATGTCTTCGATGGCGGCGGTAAGCCGCTCGGTGATCTCCTGGTTTGCTGTCTCGCTGCGGGCGGCCTCGAAGAGCTCGATGGCTTCGGAGAATCGTTCTCCGGCGTTCGCGGCGTCTTCGGGCTTGCCCTTGGCGAAGAAGTACTTGACGCTGACGAGTCCCTCGTAGTAGTTGCGGATGCCTTCCTGAACGGTTGGATAGCTGGTCGTGTCGGCGTTCGCGCGGGCGAGCGAGGTCAGCTCGGCCAGATCGGCGCGCACGCGGATATTCATGGGGTTGAGCGTGCCGGTTATCGTTTTGGTGCGCTCGGCGAGGCGGGACCGGACCTGTTCGAACCCCTCGCTGTAGCCGGCGAGCAAGGTGCGCACGTTTTGGATCGCCGCCAGGGCCTCGGGATCCGCAACGGTGGTTGATGCGCGGTCGATCGATTCGTTGGCTTCGACGATCCAGCGGTTGAATGTCTGTGCGTCGTTCTCATCGAGCGTAACGCGGTACTTGATGGCGTTCGCTCGTGCGGTGAGGCTTGCTTGGAGCAGGTTGCTGCCCTCGGCGAGGTTGTTGGAGGTTTCAACGAGTTCGCCGATCGAGCCGTTCGCGGAACGGAAGCCTGACCAGGCTGTGCTTCCGATGACCACGATGACCGCGACGAGCGCGGCGAAACCGAATGTGAGCCGCTTGGCAATCGTCAAACGCATGGTGTTCCCCGCAGCAATCGCGTGCGCGGGGCTTCCTGCACCCCGCCGATAGGATTCGGATCGGGCGTCGGAACAACGGCCTTTGAGGTGGATAATTGAATTCCGTGCGCGTGCCGCGCTCCTGCCACGGAAACAGGGGTGTTAACCGGAACGATTGGCGCGGTACCAGTCGATGGTCCGGCGGAGGCCCTCCTCAAAGCCGACCTCGGCCTGCCAGTTCATGAGCGACTTCGCCCGGCTGGTGTCGAGGCAGCGGCGTGGCTGACCGTCGGGCTTGGTGCTGTCCCAGCGGATCTTGGATTCGAGTTCCGCTTCGTTCTCGCAGAAACCGGTCAGACGCGCGATGAGGTTGACCAGGTCCCGGATGGCGATCTCCATATTGGTGCCGAGGTTGACGGGGATGGGCTCGTTCATCGCCTCGGTGGCGCGGACGATGCCCTCGGCGGCGTCATCGACGTAGAGAAACTCTCGGCTGGCGCTTCCGGTACCCCAGACCTCGATCGAGTCGTCGCCGCGGTCCTGCGCCTCAATGCACTTGCGTATAAGCGCGGGGATGACGTGGCTGGTGTGGAGGTTGAAGTTGTCGTTGGGTCCGTACAGGTTGACGGGCAGGCAGTAAGCGCCGCGGAGGCCGTACTGCTGGCGGTACGCGTCGAGCATGACGAGGGCGGCCTTTTTGGCGACGCCGTAGGGCGCGTTGGTCTCTTCTGGGTAGCCGTCCCAGACGTTGACCTCTTGGAAGGGGACGGGTGTGAACTTCGGGTAGGCGCAGATGGTGCCGGCCATGACGAATTTGGTGATCTCATGGATGCGCGCCTGCTCGATAAGGTGCAGGGCCATGGCCATGTTGGCGTAGAAGTAGCGGCCCGGGTTGTCGCGGTTGGCACCGATGCCGCCCACCTCGGCGGCGAGGTGGATGACGATCTCGGGGCTGGCATCGCGGTAGAGCCTCTCGCAAGCTTCTTCGGTTGTGAGGTCGTAGTCCTGGATGCGGGGGATGAAGATATCGGTGACGCCGCGTTGACGGAGGGCGTGCGTCAGCGTGGTGCCAAGAAACCCGGCGCCGCCGGTGATCGTGATGCGTTTGCCGGCGAGCTCGATGGTGCCGGTATCGCGTTGGCTGGTTCGCTCGTGCGGCGGGGTGAAGTCGTATCGGTCCGCGTCTGCTGCGTTGGTCGTCATGCAGCAGTGTAGAAGCGGATCAGCAGCCGTCGACGAAAGCCGTCACCCACGCGAAGAAGTCGGAGTCCGAGCAGCCGCCGTCGCGGTTGACGTTGCAGGCGGCTTCTTCTTCCGGGCTTCTCGGGTCTGCGACGAAGGCAGTGACCCACGCGAAGAAGTCGCTGTCGGTGACTTGGCCGTCATCGTTGACATCGCCCGGGCATCCGGAGACATCGATGAGCGTGATCGTAAACGAGCCGAGTTGTGGCAGGCCCGCGAAGGGCGGATCCTGGGAGATGTTGGCGATCGGCAGGTGCGGCGTGACATCCGCGTTGCCCGACGTGAACTCCGGCCCGCTGTCGGTGCCGGCGTCGTAGACGTCGAGCCCGACGGTGATCGACTGGATCCAGTCGCCGTCGGCGTCGCGGAGGGGCAGGCCGTGGGTGCCTACGAACCAGTCCGGGCTTGGGGCGACCATGGTGACAAGGGTGAGACGGTCGTGGTCCAGGCTTGCTTCGAACTCGATCGGGTCGTGCGATCCGGGGGAGTCCAGGCGCGAGCCTCGGAAGGTCACGAGGGCATCGCCGCGGTTGATGGCATTCGTCATTTCGCCTTGGAGCGGGCCGGTCGACCCGAGCTCGGCCATGAGCTCCATCCCGAAACTGGCAGTTCCACCTGGTTCCCAGAAGGCAACGCGGTTGCTGTGCACCGCACCGACCGGCGGGGAGTAATGCGCGTCAAACGGGTAGGCGCCTGCATGGGTCTGTGGGCTCCACGGCGAATCGAACCGGACGCTGTAGCGGGCCGACTCGGGTTGTGCTGCTGCGGTCAGTGCGGTCAGGCACATCCCGGCGGCTGCGGCTCGGGCCGTGATCATCGCTGTCCCCTCCGTCTGGCTGCCGATCGTTCGAGCAGGACCGGCTCCCTATATGACTCCGATGAACCATATCTCCGGACGGTTGGAGGTATTCCCGTGTCTCCGATTTTTGCTTGCTTCCGAGCTGATCGGGTGGCTGTTGAGGTCTTTCTCAGCATCCGTCGGTGAAGGCGGTGACCCATGCGAAGAAATCGGAGTCGGAACAAGTATCGTCGCGGTTGACGTCGCAAGCTGCTTCTTGCTCTGAGGTTCGTGGGTCCGCGGTGAAAGCGGTGACCCATGCGAAGAAGTCGCTGTCGGTGACGTTGCCGTCGCTGTTGACATCCGCAGAACAGGATTGGATGCAGCCATCGACCGCGAGCGAGGAGAGGAACGTGGATCCTCCGCGGCCGTTGCCGAAGCGGCGTGGTCCCGTGAACTGGCCGGTTAGCGCGTTTGTGCTGACATCGATGACGCTGATGAGCCCGCTGCCTGTCGTGAGATAGAGCGAGCCGTCACCGTACGCGAGGCCGTCGAACGGGATCTGTCCGAGTCGGAACAGCGTGCTGTCTCCCGTGTCTGGGTCGATGGAGATGATCGCCTGTTCGTTGGCTGCCGTGCGGACGCCGAGATAGAGACGGTCTCTGTCGCTGTCAAACGCCAGCCCGGACAGGCAGGACTGCGATGGGCTCGAGAAGCATGGGAGCCCGGCAAAGGTGAGCGCGTCTTCATCGAGCAGGAGTGACGACGCGCCCGTAGAGGGATCGATTTCGTACAGGCCGGTCGGTGGGTCGCCGAAGCCAGCGTTGCGCTGGAAGTTGAGCCCGAAGAGACGTCCTCGGCCGAAAGCCAGCGAGTTGAGGTCGCGGAATCGGCGGCCCTCGGTATCGCGCAGTCCGGCGCTGCCAAGCCCTGAGAATTCGCCGTTGCCGAGCGCTTGGATCGTGGTCACGCCGCTGCCGCTGGAACCGAAGAGGCGGCCGGTGGTGTTGTCGGCAGCGAGGGCCTCGACGCCGCCGAAGGGCCCTGCTGGCGAGTCGAGGGCGTTGTCAAGGTCACAGACATCGGTTACCCAGCTCCGAGGGCCGGGCTCATCGCCGTCGTAGGCTGAGACGAGCTGGCCGTGCACAGACACGGACAGGAGCGACATAACGAATAGTTGGGATGTTCTGGATGATTTCATGGATCGCACGCTCCGCGACTTGGGTGATTCAGCGATGTCCTCTTCACATCCATGAAGGTTCCATGCTGGGGAGCGTGTTGCGGTTTCAGCAGGATTTTGGAAGGATCTCTGGGTCCGGACCGCTCTCTGAGGCCGTGAGACGATCTAGCGCCTTTAAAGGGGTTTGGAGTGGTCTGGAACGGAGCAGCGGCAGCAGCGGCCTGCGCGCCTCAGCAGCCGTCGATAAACGCGGTCACCCACGAGAAGAAGTCGGAGTCGGAGCAGCTGCCGTCTCGGTTGACGTCGCAGGCTGCTTGTTCTTCGGGTGATCGTGGGTCGGCGATGAAGGCCGTAACCCACGCGAAGAAGTCGGAGTCCGAGACGGCACCATCGCCGTTGACATCGCCGGGGCAGTCGATCGGCCACGGGGGCGGATCGGTGTTGGCCAGGACGTCGAGCTCGGCGACGGCTCCGTAGCCTTCGGTGCCCCCGACGCCGCCGGTGAGCCTGACGCCGGTGATGTCGGCCGGTGCACTGAGCACGAAGTCGATGATCTGAAACGGGATGTTGGGATCGAACGGCTCGCTGAGTGTTCCGGCGGGCGTGGTCCAGACGCCGTCGGCAAGGACTTCGAAGGTCGGGTCGATGAGCCAGCCGCCGAATGTCTCGTGATCGCCTTCGATCAGCCGGAGGCGTTCTGCGGCGACGGGCAGCGAGTAGTTGACTTCGAGCACCAGGTCGTCGCCGGGCTGGAGGTTGTTGGCGCCGCGTGAGGCGTAGAACTGTCGGTCGGCATTCCCTGGCTCTTCGCCCGAGTCGTCGAGCTCGGCGCCGTTGCCGATGATCGTGCCGCTGGTACTGCTGTTGGGCAGCGTGCGCACCTCGCCGATGGCGTTGTTGCTTGTGGAGACGGAGCCGCCGAGCCTTCGGACGGTGTTGTTGGCGCTGGCGATCCAGCGGCGTGCCGCCGGGGAGGCCGTCGCGGGGTCCGGCCTTGGGCCCGCGGGGATGGTCCATCCGTCGGGGCGTGTGATGGCGCCGGCTTCGGTCATGACGCGGTCGACGATGGGCAGCATCCGCTGGGCGAGCATGGGGAAGGTGTCCTCGGCCTCGGGGTCGCCTGGGAGGTAGTCGGGCATGTTGTCACGGGTGCGGTTGACCCAGTACCGGCTGGAGAGGGCTTGACCCGGCGCGACGGCTTCGATCTGGGCCAGCAGTTCGTCGGTGCCGACCAGCAAACCGATCAGTGCGCCCATGGTGGCGGTGCCGTTGTCCGAATCCCAGCCGGAGAGGGTCCCGATGCGGACGGTCTCCGGGAAGTTTCCCTGGCCGTAGAGCAGCGCGATCAGGCCTGCGGCGAAGTTGACGGAGGATTCGGTCCAGCCCTGGTACCGCCAGCCGTTGGCATCGTCGTTGAGCTGGTAGCGGTCGTAGACGAGGTCGCGTGTGCGCTCCCAGTCGGTGCTGTCGGCGTTGGCCAGGTAATCGGCGTAGACGGTGTCGATGATGTCGGCCGCCTTGGAGGTGTCGGGGATGTACCTTCGGGCTTCTTCCACCATCCAGCGGATCTGCTGCTCGGGCGTGAGCTGCGGATCGACGATCGGGGCGAGGGCGTAGAGGACGATGTGGAACCGCGACGCGTGGGCCGCGTGGCCTCTGGCGGTGGTCTCGACGAAGAGATCGCCGACTTCGAGGGCGGCGTGAGGCAGGCCGGGCGCGAGCGCGCCGAAGACCTCGGTGGTCAGCTGCGCATCGATGCGCAGGTACAGGCTGTTGGCCACGGGCAGGCCGGTAGCCGGGGGCGCGACGCCCCGGTCCATAAGCTGCCGTGCGCGTGCGTTGGCGACGAAGATAAATTCGTTGATGTGGTCGATCCAGGCCTGCCTGAGCTGCGCGGGTGTCAGTCTGGCGGTGCCGAGCTCGGCGAGCTCGTTGATGAAGACGTATTCGATATCCGTGTCATCGTCGGCGGGCCAGGGGTCGAAATCGAAGATCCAATCGATGGTGTTGCCACCGGGCGTCAGGCCGCCCCAGTCGGCGTCGGTCGGGAAGGGCGGCTCGCGATAGGCACCCTCTGTGATGCGGCCGGTCCAGTTGGCGATGCACTGGGCGAGCCAGAAGGCCTCGAGGCGGTCGGCGTAGTCGTCGCGGTCGATGCTGACAGCGGGGTGGTTGGTCGGTTGGGCGGCGGTGGGACCCGTCGCGAGTCCGATAGCCGCGGCGAGTGTGAGGACGATCGGGCTGGTACGCATGCGTCGTGGCTCCTTGTTCGGAGTCTACTGGTCGTAGGTCGTCTGTCGAGGTTTCAGCCTCGGTCCGGGGAGGGTTTCATGGGCGGCTGGTGCTTCAGTGCCGACTAGACTCGTTCTCGAATGGCAGCAACCCCAACGCGTCGGCCTGAGCGGCGGACCCAGGGGTCCGATAGAGGGGCGGGCACGCACATGGCAGAATCCAAGCGGGCGTTGATCACGGGCATCACGGGGCAGGACGGCAGCTACCTGGCCGAGCTCTTGCTGTCCAAGGGCTACGAGGTGCACGGGATCATCCGACGCGCGTCGAGCTTCAACACGGAGCGGATCGACCACGTGTACGCCGACCCGCACGTGGATAACGCGAAGCTGAAGCTGCACTACGGCGATCTGTGCGACGCCAACGTGCTGACAATGGTCATGGATCAGGCGAAGCCGCACGAGGTGTACAACCTCGGCGCGCAGAGCCACGTTCGCGTGTCGTTCGACATGCCGATCTACACGGCCGAGACGGTGGCGATGGGCGCCATCAAGCTGCTCGAAGCGGTCCGGGAGTTCCAGGACAAGCACGGACAGCAGGTGCGGTACTACCAGGCATCGAGCTCCGAGCAGTTCGGCAAGGTAGTCGAGACGCCGCAGAAAGAGACAACGCCTTTCTATCCGCGCAGCCCGTACGCGTGCGCGAAGGTGATGGCGCACTGGGCCACGGTGAACTACCGCGAGAGCTACGGGATGCATGCGAGCTGCGGGATTCTCTTCAATCACGAGAGCCCGCGGCGGGGCGAGACGTTTGTGACGCGCAAAATCACGAGGGCGGTCGGTCGCATCAAGCTGGGGCTGCAGGACAAGGTCTTCCTGGGCAACCTCGATAGCAAGCGTGACTGGGGCTTTGCGGGCGACTATGTCGAGATGATGTGGCGGATGCTGCAGGAAGAAACGGCCGACGACTACGTGATCGCGACTGGTCGGACGATCAGCGTGCGCGAGTTCGCGGAGCTGGCGTTCAAGCACGCCGGGCTCGACTTCGAGAAGCATGTCGAGTTCGACGCTCGGTACCTTCGGCCGGCGGAGGTGGATCTGCTGCTGGGCGATCCGACGAAGGCGAAGGAGAAGCTCGGCTGGGTGCCGCAGACCTCGGTCGAGGAGCTGGCGGGGATGATGGTCGAACACGACCTGGAGCTCGCGAGCCGTGAGAAGACGCTGCGCGACGCGGGCCACGCGATGCCGAGCTTTACAGGGCACGATCAGTAGGCGGCGAGACCGTTAGTTGCGATGCACGTTCCGTCGGATCCGCAGGTGGCGGGCGGCGTGGTCGGCGAGAAGCTTGGGCGTATCGGCCGCGGCGGCGGTGAGGCCCTTGAGCAGGCCGGCGGGCTCAGGCTCGTAGCCGAGGCGGCGCATCTCGCGCCCGCAGAGCAGCTGGATCTCGGCGACGGCGCTGGCCGCGAGCTTGCCTTTGTAGCGTTGGATGCGCGACGTCGTGACCTTCTCGAGGGTCTGCTGTTTGTGCTTTTCGTATGCGGCGAAGCCGGTCTGCGTGCGGTTGGATGGGTCTGTCATGGCCTCAACGAACTCGATGCCAAGGAACGCCGCGGCGGCGCGGATGGTCCCGGCGGGTTCGGCGACCAGATCCTCGTAGCGGACGGTGCGGATGCGGTGTTCGAGCAGTCCGCCGGCGCTGCGGACGAGGCGCTGATCGAACCGCCATCGCAGCGCGGCCTGGAGGGTCGACCGGTCCCAGACCTCGGCGTGCGAGAGCGCCACGTCGCGCGGATCGCGGACGATGTGGACGAACCGAGCATCTGGGAACCACTCGGCGAGCCTTGGGATGTGCTCGGTGTGGCCCGGGCTTTTCTCGCCGACGGTGCCTGCTTCGGCGTGCTCGGCGCAGAGCGAGAGCCAGTTGGTGAGCATACGGGCGTAGGTGCGTGGGCCCGGTTCGGCGAGTCGTTCGCGGAGCCGGTCGTCGGCGATCGGGAACTCCGCGAGCGCGTTCCGCTTGAGGATCGCTTCGGTGCCGGCAAGCCAGCCTGCGTCGGTTTCGATCGGGCCGTGGATCCGTCGGCGATCGTACGTAAGGCTGACGAAGTGCGTCTCGGGTGGGATGGTGACGCCGGGCGCCTGCATGAGCATCGTCTGGAGCAGCGTGGTACCTGAGCGCGGCGAGCCGACGATGAAGAAGATGCGCGGCTGTGGGTGGCTCACGGTGCGACCTCGGTGCTGGGCAGCTCGGGGCGCTTGGGAGGCAGCGTGCGTGTCAGCCTGCGCAGGATCGGGCGGGTGCGATCGGGCATGAGCGCGATGAGCTCGGCGACGGTCTTGGGCATGATCGCCGGGGCCGCGATGGCGATCAGCAGCGCGAACGCAGCGCCGCGCAAGACGAGCTCGGCGGCGTGGCCCAGTCGGCCGGGCAGGTTTGCGTGCAGCGGCGCGAGCAGGCCGGGTATGAACGATGTCGGCAGCAGCACAACTGCGCCGGCGGCGACGGTGATGATCCACGGCCCGAAGACGCCGGCGAGTGTGTCTCGAGCAGGGACGCCGTAACGCCGCATGCGCGCTGCGATCAGTACTGGGATCACAAGGGCGTAGTAGCCGGCGATCACAGCGGTCGCGGCGGCCGCGGCTGCGGACTGATCCGGGAGCCGCGTGGCACCGACAACCCCCGCGAGGATGGTTGCGAGTACGAGCCCGGCACCCTGAGCCCAGTTGAACGCGGCCCATCCCTTGAATCGGCCCAGGCTCAGCGCTGTCGCGTTGTGGATGGTCATGCACATCCGCATGGGCAGCGCGAGGCACATGAGCTGCGCAGGGATCACGGCGGCTCGCCACTTGCCGTTCCAGATCATCGCTTCGAGCGAAGGAAAGACACACGCGAGCCCGACGCCGCCGACCGATGAGACGAGCGCGAGCATACGCGTCGCGCGGACGACCGCCGCCCGGTGGCGTTCTCGGTCATCTGCGAAACGCGCGAGCGTTGGGAAGATCACGCTCTGGAAGTTGGAAGCCAGAACCGTGTTCACCTGGATCGCAAGCTGGAAGGCAAAGGTGTACAGCCCGACGACCGCGGTTGAGAGGAACAAACCCAGGACGAGATAGTCGGCCCTGTTCAGAACAGCCAGGCCGAGTGTACCGGTAAGCGTCCACTTGGCACGCGCGAACAGGACGGGCCAGACCGCAAGGCGCGGCCTGCGTGTGAAGAACAGCGTGCGGGTCATGAGCGTGCTGTACACCCCATCGACGACGGCGACGATGACATAGGGCACGACAAAGGCGAAGGGGCCCGCGCCGAGCGAGGCGAGGACGATCATGGAGGTGTAACGGGCAAAATTGTTCCATGCGTTCACGCGCGCGAGCGTGCCGTGGCGGAGGTCCGCCTGGAGCTGGGCGCGGTTGAGCGAGCCGACGGTGATCAAGGGCGCCGACAGCGCCGTGACGAAGAGCAGCCACATCAGCGTCGGCTCGGCATAGGCCTGCGCGGCAATGGGGGCGATGCCGGCGAGGATGAGCCCCGCAGTGGTGTTGAAGGTGAGGGACATCCAGCCCACGGGGCCGTAGAGGCGACGGAACCCGCGTGGGCCCCTTTGGATCGCGATCTGCTTGACCCCGCCGTCGCGGAGCACGGAAAGGATGCCCGCGAGACCGAGAGCGAGGCCATAGAGGCCGAAATCGGTGTCGGTCAGCAGGATGCCGAGGACGATGGTGGTGATGGTGCTCAGGAGCTTGCCGAACAGGCCGACAAGGACCATGAAGCTCATGCCCCGGGCGGCGGCCCGTCCGAGCGGCTCGTGCCGATCGGTTCTGGTCGCGTCGGGGGCGGTGTGATCGGTCATGGGCGTGGGTGGCTGCGTCGGGGAAGGGTTCGGCGTAGCGTAGGCTGAGCGGGGTTCGGCTCGCGCGGGATCGTGAGTTCTGTCGCTTCTCGGGGAACGGATGGACTGGCAGGCCTGGTTGACGCTTGGAGTGATCGGGCTGATGGTGCTGGTCATCGCCCGCGGCCGGTTCGGTCCGGACGTCATCGTGGTCGCGGCGGCGGCGCTGCTGGTGTTCTCGGGCGTGCTGACGGTCGACCAGGCGCTGTCAGGCATGGCCAACCCCGGCATGATCACGGTCGCGGTGCTCTACGTGGTTGTCTGCGGGCTGACCGAGACGGGCGCCGTACGCTGGCTGGGCGCGAACCTACTCGGCCGGCCCCGGTCGCAGCTGATCGCGCTGACACGGCTGATGCTGCCGGTCTCGGTGCTGTCGGCCTTTGTGAACAACACGCCGATCGTCGCGATGATGATCCCGGCGCTGCGCGACTGGACGCGTCAGCGGGGGTGGTCGGCGTCGACGTTCATGATCCCGCTGAGCTACGCCGCCATCCTCGGCGGGACGTGTACGCTCATCGGCACCAGCACCAACCTGGTCGTCCACGGCGAATGGCTCGAGAGCGGGCGCGAACCGCTCGGGCTCTTCTCGATTGCGCTGATCGGCCTGCCCGTCGCGGCGGCGGGGACGGCGTACGTGCTGCTGTTCGGTCGGCACCTGCTTCCCAAGCGCGCGCCGGCGCTGAGCGTGCGCGACGATGCAAAGGCGTACACGGTCGAGATGGTCGTCGCGTCGGGCGGGCCCCTGCCAGGCAAGACGATCGAGCAGGCCGGGCTGCGTTCGCTCCCCGGCTTGTTCCTGGCCGAGGTCGATCGTGGTGGATCGATCCTGGCCGCGGTCGGGCCGGACGAAAAGCTGCAGGCGGGCGATCGGCTCGTCTTCGTCGGCGATGTGACCTCCGTCGTCGACCTTCAGAAGATCCGAGGGCTGGAGGCGACCGAGCAGGTCGTCAAGCTCAACGAGCCCCGCCCGAGCCGCGTGCTTGTCGAGGCCGTCGTGAGCAACTCGCACCCGCTGCTCGGCAAGACGATCAAGGAGGGCCGCTTCCGCAGCCGGTACAACGCCGTCGTGATCGCGGTGGCGCGCAACGGCGAGCGTGTCCGCAAGAAGATCGGCGATATCGTGATCCGAACGGGCGACGTCCTGCTGCTCGAAGCGCCGAGGCAGTTCCTATCGCAGCAGCGCGATGCACGAGACTTCTACCTCGTCAGCGAGGTCAGCGGGTTTGCGCCGGTCCGGCACAACAAGGCCATCCTGTCGCTGCTGATTGTGATCGGCATGGTCTTGATCGCCACGATCCAGCCGACGCTGCCGGTGCCGATGGTCGCCGGCGGCCAGGTCAAGCTCGGGATGCTGCACGCGGCGGTGCTGGCGGCGGGGCTGATGCTCGTGCTCCGCTGCTGCTACGGGTGGCAGGCGCGAGCCTCGGTCGACTGGGTGGTGCTCGTCACGATCGCCGGCTCGCTTGCGATCGGCAAGGCGCTGGACGTCTCGGGCGCGGCGGACGGCATCGGTGCGCTGATTACGAGTGTTGCGGGCAGCAACCCCTGGATCGCGCTGGCCCTGGTCTACGTACTCACGACGCTCCTGACGGAACTGGTCACGAACAACGCGGCCGGCGTGCTCATGTTCTTTGTCGCTGAGGCGGCATCGGAGGCGATGGGTGTCAGCTTCGTTCCGTTTGTCTTCACCATCATGATGGCCGCGAGCGCGAGCTTCAGCTCGCCGCTGGGGTACCAGACGAACCTGATGGTCATGGGACCCGGGGGATACAAGTTTACGGACTACACGCGCGTCGGCCTGCCGCTGAACGTGATGTGCTGTCTGCTGACGACCGTGATCGCGCCGCTGGCGTTCCCGTTCGGGTCGTAGCGCTGCGGGAAGCGGCGACGTCCGCCGGAAAGCGTTCGCCGCGCAGAGACGAGAGCGTGTGATCACGCGGTAAGACGCATTGCGTGGTGTCAGCAGCCCGCGGTTGTGAAGAAGGTGACCCAGGCGAAGAAGTCGCTGTCGCTCAGCGTGCCGTCGCCGTTGGAGTCGGCGGGGCATTCGTCGAAGATATTGAGGATGCGTCTTTCGCCGCCCTCAGGGTAGTCGGCCGCGGCGATGGTGCCCAGGCTCTGCGCGTACTCGGCGAGCGACTGCTGGTAGGTGACGCCGACGCTCGTGAACACGAGGTCATTGAGTGGGTACTGATCCCCACCGCGAGCGAGGAAGTCGACGATGGCGATGTTGACATCGCGCGCGGTGGGCGCGATGTCTCCGTCTTCGAGGACGATGCTGCGGACGCGTGAGCCCGGGTTGGTCACGTTGATCGGCCCGGTGTCGAAGTCGTACTCGGGGATGTTTCCGCCGATGAAGAACTCGACGGTCATGCCGCCGATCTGCGCGAACCGGCCCGTGCCGGAGCCGCTGGGCCCGGTCGAAGTGATGCGGCTGTAGGCGTTCTCGCAGATGAGCTTGAGCCGCTCTGGCGAGACGTTCTCGAAGACCGAGACGAAGTTGAGGAAGGGGAGGATGTCGAAGGTGTCGAGCTCGGTGAAGTCGCCGGCGGCGAGGAGGTTGTCGTTGCGGATGCCCCCGCCGTTGGCGAAGGCGACGTCGACGGTGCCGAGACCGAAGGCTGCGGCTCGCTGGTTGGTGGAGAAGAGGAACGCGTCGGCGATGAGGTTGCCGAGGTTGGTCTCCTTGCCGCGGATGTTGTTGCGGACGCCGTCGAGCGCGATCTCGCTGGTAGCCAGGACATTCGCGGCCTGGGCGGCGGTGCCGGCGACGACGGGGTCGACAACGTTGGTCTGGAGGAATGTGTCTGGGGCGACGGCGTCGGCGCCCGTGCCCGAGACGCGGACGGGATCGGACGCGGGATCGATCGAGACGATCTCGCCGGCCGCTTCGAAGCTGGCGATCAGGCGGCCGACATACTTGTACTGGCCCGCGGTGGCGACGATGTTGACGTCGCGGCCGAAGAAATCCTGCTCCACGCGCGGGTACGGCCCGGCCGCCGTATCACCCGGCACGAGCAGCGCCGCCGGCGAGGCGAGCAGGTCGTCACCGCCACCGGCGACGACGATGTCCAGCCCGTCTGTGTTCTGGACGACGGCGATCTCCTCGTCGATGCCCTGAAGATGGCTGACGAGGATGATGATCTCGACGTCGAGGGCCCGGAGCGTATCGATGTCGTCCTGGACGGCGGACGCGACCATCTCACCGACGATCGTGTCGCGCGGCGAGGAGATGAACGGCAGGTTGGGCGTGGTGGCGCCGATGACCCCGACGAACGTGCCGCCGAAGTCGAAGATCTCGACGTCTGTGATGCTTGAACCGGCGAGTGCATTCAGGCCGGGTTCGTTCGTGAAGTCCAGGTTCGTCGAGACGAACGAGGTGGTACCGCCGGCCGCGTTGCTCTCCAAGATGAACTGCTCGAGCACGTCTGGGCCGAAGTCGAACTCGTGGTTGCCGATGGCTGACGCGTCGTAGCCGATGGCGGCGAAGGCGATCGCGTCGTAGAACACGCCGTCGTTCACACCCACGGTGTACTCGGGGCCGGCGAGGAAGTTGTCCCCGGCGGCAACGGTCAGGACGCCGTCAGTAGTTGCTCCGGCGCGGAGCTGGTCGACGAGGGTCTTGAAGCGGGCGACGCCGCCGAAATCGGGCAGGTTGACCGGGTCGACGGCGACGACCTGGCTCTCGGCATCGCCGTTGTGCAGCAGCGTGAGCGAGAACTGGGCTCTGGCAGTGTCGGACAGGAGCCCGGCGGCGAGGCCGGCGCAGACGGATAGCGAGAGCGCGTAGCGCATAAAACAACCTCCATGATGGAAACGGAACCCGTCGCGGTCGGCCCCTTCTGGGGCCGTTCCTGCCACGACACACCAAGATAGCCCCGCGCCGGTGCGCGAGTGTCAAGGCCTCGTCAGGGTTGTACAAAGTAGGCGTGAGGGTCGCGGGTGGCGTATCGCAACGGCCCCGATCGTGCGCTCAGGCCGGCGTGATGCCCAGCTGCTTGATCGCATCGATCACGAGCGTGTGCACCCGTGGCGGCGCGCAGACGATGCCCTTGTTGCCTTCGAGGCCACGACCGCGGCCGAAGTCGAGCGGCACACCGAAGATATCTGTGACCGTGCAGCCGGCCTCTGTCGCGATGATCGCGCCTGCGGCGTGGTCCCAGATGCGCTCGATGTAGCCCGGGCGCGTCGGAAGGCGGAGGTACGCGTCGGCCTGGCCTCGCGCGGTGACGGCGTACTTGCACTGGCTGTCGAGCCGGACGGGCGTGCCGACGGCGTGCTCGGTGGTCTCGACGATATGCGACAGGATCTTGTCCTCGTCGGAGACGTTCGTGTGCGCCTTCTCGACTGATGCGCAGATGTTGATCGGGTCGCCCTCGCCCAGGTCTCGCCGCGCGATGGGCTTCGGTGTGCCGCTGGCAGGATTGATCTCGCGGCACCCGCCGCCCTTGATCGCTAGATAGACCGTGCCCGTCGCATCGGGCGTGTCGAGGGGCGCGTCGAAGGCGCTTGGAAGGTTCGGGCAGCCCATGGCACCGACCATGGGCGATCCGTCTTCGATCCATCCGAGGGCGACGGCGTACTGCTGGCCGCGGAGGAAGCCCTTGGTCCCGTCGATCGGGTCGAGCGTCCAGAAGCCGTCCGACCCCGGTTCGGTGGTGCCCGCATCGACCCAGGTCAGCACATCGTCTGCCGAGAGATCGTGGTGCACGGCGCGGACGGCTTCGACCACGGCCTCAAGGTGCGCGGCGTGGCCGGGGTCGCGCAGGAAACCCGCGTCCTCCTCGCCGACCAGCGGCAGGTCATCCGGGCCGTGGCCGAGATCGTCGGCCAGGCACTTGGCGACGACGGCCTGGCTCGCAAAGTCTGCGACGGTGACCGGGCTCTTGTCGTCTTTGGTGATCGCACGCAGGTCAGCTAACCGCTGCTGTACTGCGCGGCAAACACCGTTGGCGGCATCGACCGCGCGGTGGGCGGCTTCCAGGGCGTCGGCGTGGCTGGTGGGCATGGGGGAGGATTCTCTCTCATTGGCTGTGTGCAGATGACTTCCCCGGAACATGGGGCGACAGAACCGGAGAGGAGCGTAGCCGTCTCCGCATGCACCGGGCTGTATACAAGTCCGGGGATGCATAACCTATCCGTTTGTCGGGGGCCTAGGCATGCCGCGTGAGGATGGAGAGGGCATCAAAAGTGTCGAAGCGGCCATGCTGGCTGTCGGGGAGCAGCTGCGTGAAGCGTGCGTGGAGCTGCGCAGGCAGGCCGTGGGTGAATCCGGCCGCGCCAAAGACCTCGAGCACACGCTTGGGCTGGACAAATCGCTCGCGAGCCGTCTGAAGAAGATGGCCGAAGCGGATTCACCCTTCGCGGTTTTGGAGCAAGCGCCGGCCCCGCAAGGCTGGTCGCTGATCCTGCGCGGCGCGGTGCGTTCGGGGGTGAGCGATTCGTGCCTCCGGCTGATCGAGTCCGCCGGTCGAGCCTTGGAAGACCTCATCCGACGCTTCCCGGGCGGGAGGGGTGACCTGCACATCGCCCTGGGCGGTTTCCTCGGAGACTGGCTCGAGGCAAGCACGCTGACCTCGCAGCGCGAGGTGCATAAGGCGATGCGTCAGATGCACGGCTGCTCGGTCGAGAGCCATGAGGTGCAGACCTGGTACGCGCCCAACGGCGATGATCCGTCGATGGTCGATTACGCGTGGAGCAGCTCGATGCTCGGCCTGCGCCGGCTGCGGGACAGGGCGACGCTTGTGCTCGGCGGCACCTATGACGCCGAGGATCCGACGGTCATGGAGCGGCGTGTCACGCTCGACGGTGACCTGCTGCCCGGTGGGTTCCAGGCGTGGATCGTCGAGGATCTTTCGACGCTTCCCGATGGAGCGACCGAGCTGCGGAGCGTTCGCCCGTCGCAGTTGCTGGTCCTGCCGCCGGGCAGAGTCGAGCTCGCGCATCCGTACGACCTCGTGATCGCGGCGCGGACGCCCAGCGGCCTTAGCCGTCACGCGACCGAGGGTGACGGGTATGCGCAGGGCATGGTGATGTCCCGCCTGCCCGCGACCGCGCTCCGGGTTGACTACTTCGTGCACCGGTCGCTGGGCTTCGGCGAGCCGCAGTGCCAGCCAACGCTGAGCATCCTTCCGCTGGGTGTCTACGCCCAGGCGCCGGGCGAGCATCGGACGGACCGCAGCGAGGTCGTATTCACGCTAACGAAGTCGAGCGAGGGCGGCGCGGCCGCGGTCGAGGCGTTGAGCCGAACGGGCCGGACGATCGCGAAGCGGTTCACGGCTTCAGCAGGTTGGGATGCCCAGGAGTTCGACGCGTGGACGCTCCGCGTAACGCACCCGGTGCCGATGGTCACGATGCACACCTGGTTCCCCAAGCCTGCGCCAGAGCAACAGCCAGAGTAACTGCCCGGGCCATCTGCCGAGCCGGGCGCATGAAAAACCCTCCACCGACGCGGAGGGATCGGTTTCCAGTCTTGGCTGTGTGCGCGGGTTAGCCGACGATGCCCTTGGCCTTGAGCAGCTCGATGCACTCGGCGACGCACTCGTCCACGCTCTTCTCGGCGCAC
>JBCCZQ010000025.1:0-37217 GCA_039187315.1 Planctomycetota bacterium
GGCGGACGAGAGGGTCTCGAGCTGCTCGAGCAGGAGGGTGAGCGGTTCGATGCGGTTGTGACCGATGTCGTGATGCCTGACCTGGACGGCATGGAGCTGCTCCGTCGGGTACGCGATGCGAAGCTGCCCGCGGCGGTGGTGATGCTGACGGGCTACGGTTCGATCGAGTCTGCGGTTGAAGCGGTCCGGCTGGGCGCGGCGGACTACCTGACCAAGCCGGTCGTCGAGGCGGAGCTGCGGCTGGCGATCGAGCGGGCAGTGCAGCAGAAGGCGCTGCTCAGCGAGAACCTGTCGCTTCGCAAGCAGCTTGACGACCGGTTCAGCCTCGGGTCGATCGTCGGGCAAGACAGACGGATGCGGCGTGTCTTCGAGCTTGTGGAGGCCGTGGCACCCAGCCGTACGACGGTCTTGATGTCGGGTGAAAGCGGGACGGGCAAGAGCCTCGTCGCGCGGGCGATCCATCAGCAGAGCGACAGAGCGGGCGGCCCGTTTGTGGAGCTGGCGTGCGGTTCGATCCCGGAGACGCTGCTCGAGAGCGAGCTGTTCGGGCATGTCAAGGGCTCGTTCACGGGCGCTCACACGGACAAGCCGGGCAAGTTCGAGGCGGCGGACGGCGGGACGCTTTTCCTTGACGAGATCAACTCCGCGAGCCCGGCGATGCAGCTGAAGCTGCTGCGGGCGTTGCAGGAGCGTCGTTTCGAGCCGGTGGGCTCGAACGAGACACGCGAGGTCGATGTGCGTGTGCTGCTGGCGAGCAACGAGCCGCTGGAAGCACTGGTGTCCGAGGGGCGGTTCCGGCAGGACCTGTACTACCGGATCAACGTGGTGAAGATCGAGCTCCCACCGCTGCGCGAGCGGCCGAGCGACATCCCGCTTCTGGCCGAGCATTTTGTGGAACGGTTTGGGCGAGAGCTCGGCAAGGAGCTGATCGGTCTGACGCCCGAGGCGGCTGCGGTGCTGCGCGGGTACGCGTACCCGGGCAACGTGCGCGAATTGCAGAACATCGTCGAGCGGGCGGCGGTGCTTTCGCGCGAGGCGGTGATCGGGGTCGGGGTGCTGCCGTCGCATGTCACTTCCCCGGGCAGCATGACCAGGGCCGCCGAAGCCGACGACCACGGGTGGACGCCGATGCCGCTGGCCGAGGCGCTCCGAGGACCCGAGCGTCGGATCATCCTCGCAGCGCTTGAGGCGCACGGCTGGAACCGCCAGCAGACCGCGGAGGTGCTGGGCATCAACCGGTCGACGCTCTACAAGAAGATGCGCTCCCTCGGGCTGGACCGTCCCGATGACGGGCACGGCTCGGACCGGCTCGTGGGCTGAAGCGCCCCAAGGTGACTGTGGCGCGCGCACGAAAACGGCCCGGTTTGCTGCCGGGCCGCGTTCGAAGTGTGGGGAGAGGGATTCGAACCCCCGAAGGCTTTCGCCGACAGATTTACAGTCTGTTCCGTTTGACCACTCCGGCATCCCCACCTTTGTGAACGGATCAGGCTTTGAGCGTAGGACCGGGCCCGGCTGAGGGCTACCGGTGTGGATGGCTTGGGGCGTGCGCTGTCTCTGCGGTTGGCTTGAGCCAGTCCCAGTCGGGATCCTTCTCGAGGCGTGTGGCGCCCTGGCGTATGCACCTCCGGCAGATGACGGCCTCGGGGCGGGCTGGGCTCTGCCAGCAGGGTTCGTTCCGCGATTCGAGGCACATCGTGCAGGTGTACTGGCCGGGCTCTATGGACGTCCGTTGCGAGAGTATGACATCGGCGTAGGCGATCGTCAGGCAGTCGCCCGAGATCAGGCTGCCGCGGTGGCCCTCAACCATGGGGAAGGCCCCGTCCCATGGACGGAGCGAAAAGTCGCAGATGAAGTCTGCCGGCTGCATGTCGTTGGGGTTGGCCCCTTGCCTTTGCATGCCGGAGTTTACTGGCTTCGGATCGCGGCTTCGAGCCGGTCGAGATCGGCCTCGTCGACGATCTGGTCGCAGTTGAGGTCCGAGGGCGATCGCTTCCAGGCGTAGAGGTCCTCGATATCGACGTTGCCATCGCCGTTGGCGTCACCCGGCAGGGGGTGGAGCGAGCGCATCGCGTTGGCCATCCGGTCGCCGACGGTGAGCATCCCGTCGGCATCGAAGTGGAGCGAGTCGACGAGAGCCTGGTCGTCGGCGTTGATCCAGCATGCGTTTGCATCGGCCTCGGCGACGGTGATCTGTGCGGTGCGGATGATGTCGATGAACTCGCCATCGGTCGGGGTCAGCGTGCGGCCAAGCACGAAGGGCATCACGGGCTGGTTGACGCGGCCGCGGATCCAGTCGATGAGTCCCACGAGCGCGATCTCGTAGTTGGCAGCGGAGTTCGGGCCGCAGCAGTCACGCTCGCCCTGGAACCAGATCATGCCCTCGACGGTGTACTGGTAGCCGGCGGCGTCAAGGGCGGCAAAGGCGAGATCGAGCTCATCACGCCAGCGGACCCACGAAATCCCGCCCGTCGGACGGTTCGAGACGATGCCTGGCGGGACCCACTGAAATGGCAGGCTGGTGCCGCCTTCGGTGTATTTGATGATGATGATTTCATCGCGCGGGAAGTAGCGCTGGATGCGGTCCGCGAATGCCATTTCTGGTCCGAAGTAGAACGAGGGCGCCGGATCCGCGCAGCTGGAATCAGATGAGCCGGTCTGGAGCGGGCCGAACGTGTCGTTGAACTGGTTCCAGAAGAGGATGTCGGGCCGCGGGCTGAAGTCGAACGGGATGGTGGCGTTGCGTGAGTCGTCGCACCCGGACATGTTGGACTGACCAGAAGCGAGATAAACGCGTACGCGGCCGCGGTCGAGACGCACGTTTGTCAGCGCGACGGCTTCGTCTGCTGCGGTGGCTGTGTCGGCGATGATGCGGAGGTCGACGACGTTTGTCAGGACATCGCGGAGCTCGCCGGCGGTGGGTGCGCGGCTCTGGCCGACGACTTCCCAGCCGTCGTCTTCGTGGATCGCAACCTCGAAGGGGGCGAAGTCGTCGAGGGTGGCAGGCGCGGGCAGGTCGAAGCGGAGGATGAGCGGACCGGAGCCACCGCTGATCTCGACGGCTGGCTGGCTCGGCTGGAACGGTCGTACTCCCGGGCGGAGTTCGAACGAGAGCGTGCCTCGGTATGCCCGGCTGAGGTCGCCGAGGAACGCGGCCGGGGCAACAAAGGCAAGGTCGGCCGGGTCGGCGTCGGTCGTCTCGATAAGGCCGGGCTGAAAGCTGACGCCCGCCGCGCCGTTGGACGCGACCGTCCAGCCCTCAGCGTCGGCCTGGAAGGTGCTCTCTGCGAGCGGCTGTGCGGCAGCGGGTGCGGCGAGAAGCGCTGCGAGAAGGAAGATCGGACCACGGTGCATGCTGACCCCTCCAGGGATGTCGAACGAACAGATACCCGAAGTATCGTCCCGCTCGCCGCAGAGGCCACCCCGTTCATGGGCCTATCGGCATATTCCTGGCCCTGATCGTCGGGTTCAGCGTTGTGGAGAGGGCAGAGAACCTATCAAAGACCGGACGGCGTCGAGTGTTCGAGGTAGCGGCCGGTCAGGCGCTCGCGTTCGAGGATCTCGCGGACGTTGCCGGTGGGCACACGCGCCACGGAGTCGAGGTGCGGTTCGACGAGCTTGCGGAGCTGCTTCTGCTGCTCGGCGATGGGGAGCGTGGCGTCGATGACGCTCAGGCCGAACTCTTCGACCATGCTCTCGTACTGCTCGAAGATGCGTCCCTGGAAGATGCGGAAGCTCTCGTACGGATCTGGCGAGAAGCCCATGTCCATGCCGGCTTCGTAGTACTTGAGCTCGGGCCTGCCGGCGAGGATGCGGTTGAGCGCGACCTTGAGCGGGACTCGGAAGTAGACCGCGACCTTCGGCTTGGGCGCGAAGCGATAGAGCCTTCGGACATAATCTGGGTCCATGCCCCGCGCGGCGTCGCGAGCGAATGCGGTGTAGATGTAGCGGTCGGCCATGACGACCCCGCCGCCTCGGAGCATGGGCAGGATGTCGCCCTCGCAGCGGTCGGCGAAGTCGGCGGCGTGGATCAGGCTGAAGGTCAACGGGCTAAGCAGGTGCATGGCCTTGCCGCGTTTGGTGGTCGATCGCACAAGGTCGGAGGAGTTCCACTCGCTGAACGAGGTGCAGAAGCCCCGGCCGGCGACCCACTTTTTGAGCAGGTCGAGCTGGGTGGATTTCCCCGAGCCGTCGATGCCTTCGACCACGATGAGTGTGCCGGGCAGGGTCTCGTGCATGTAGGTCTTGAACTCGCTCACGGGTGCGGCTCTCCGTTCGCGGCGGCCTGGGTGGGCTTCCAGACGAACTCGACAGGGCGTCCGAACACGTCTTCGAACAGCTCGCTACGCCTCGAGGCACCCCAGAGGCAGATCTCAGGATTCTTCGCGGCGTCGCATTGGAAGACCAGGCGGTCGGGCCGGACCTCGATGCGGACGGCTGTGATGTCCTGTGCATGGGTTCGTTCGAGGCCGTCGGCGACGCGGAGGATTGCGGCCAGTCCCCGCACTCGCTGGCGATCGGTCTGGCCGAGCGAGGCGAACTCCGGGTGGGAGAGACTCGGCTTGGCCTTGCGGTGATACCGGGCAACTGTCGCGACGAGCAGGCGTTCTTGGGCGCTGAGTCCGGGCAGATCTGCGTGGAGGATCAGGTGATAGCTGTGCTTGTGGTGCTTGGAGTAGTTCACGAGGTAGCCGACATCGCGAAGGATGGCCGCGGCTTCGAGGATGCGGGCGTCGGCTTCGTCGGCCGGGAGCCACCCGAGGGTATCGAGCTGTTCGAGGATGCTCAGTGCGAGGGCGGCGGTGTGCTTGGCGCCGGGCTCGGCGATGCCGCAGCGTGCCGCGAACTCGATCGCCGAGCCTGAGGCATCGATGGAGTCGGCACCACGGGCCCGGTCCTCATCGGGCCGACCGGGGAGGCCGAGCGTATCGATCATTTCCAGCAGGATGCCGTCGCGGATGCCTCGGTCGTGGACGAGCAAGCGGTTGACGCCCAGGCGTTTCATGAGCCGATCGATGATGACCAGGCCCGGGACGATGATGTCGGCCCTATCGGAAGGAAGGCCCTGGATCGCGGTGCGCTGGTCGAGTGGCATGCGGCGGATGGCTTCCGTCAAGTGCCGGATCTCATCGCGCTGGATCTCGTGGTCTCGCAGTGCGCCCGGGAGCAGCTCGGCCCCGCCGTCGCCCGCGGCCTGGTGCATCGACATGGCCGCGAGCGTGGTGAACGTCCCTCCGGTGCCGACGAGCATCTGCGGGGCGTTGGCCGGGCGGTCGACGTAGTCGCGGACGATGGTGCGGACGTGATCTCGGAGCGTGTCGAGCTGCTCGCCGGCCGGATCATCGCAGGAGCCGAAGCGGTCTTTGAGGCGTACCGCGCCGAGCGGGAGCGTGTAGATGTGCTCGATGACGCCCTGGATGGAAACGACGACTTCGGTGCTCCCGCCGCCGATGTCGGCGACGGCGACATCGGTGGTGCTCAGATCGAAGCTGGCCGCGACGGACCGATAGGCGAGCCTGGCCTCCTCGTGGGCGGAGATCACCTCGACCGATGAGGCTGTGGCTGCCTCGATGGCTGCGACGGCCGTGTCCCGGTTGCTGGCGTCGCGGACGGCGGCGGTCGCGACGACGCGGAGGTGATCCACACCGAGCCCACGCGCGATGCCCGCCAGGCGGCCGGCGGCCTCGGCCGACTCGGCGATGGCCTGCTGATTGAGCGCCCGGCTTCGGCCCGAACCGCGGCCGAGGCGGGTGACGAGTTTCTCATCGTCAACGATGCGGTAGGCGCCGTGGGTCGAGACGTCTGCGACGATGAGTCGGATGCTGTTGGTGCCGATATCGATCGCGCCGAGGCGCGCAGCGCGGTCGGTGCCGTTGCCCGGAACAGGCTTGGCTGGCTTGGTAGCTGGTCCTGTCATGCCTTCCCTGTCATGCGGTGCCGAGACTATCGAGATCGGTCAGGCGAAGCGGCGGCGCAGCCGGTTCGGGCTGGTCGCACGCCTTGAGAGCGGCGGCGAAGACAGAACGGACGCTGTCGATCTGGTCGCGGCCGGATCTGGCGTAGGCGGTCAGCCGGCGGTCGCGCTCTGCGGCGCTGGCGAGGAAGAGCCGCTCGGCGCCGGCGGCGAGCTGGGCGGCGCCCGGGCCGACCGCGGCGAGCCGCGCGATCGTGGCGGACAGCTCGTCGGCCAGCTCGGCGAGGTCGTTGATCGTGCCCAGTTCGTTCTGGAGCGGGACCACCGCGCGGATCAGGTCGCCCGCTGCCTCATCGCCGGTAACGGGAGCCGCGACCTCTACCGCGTACCGGAGCTTCTTGCCGGCGAGCCTGAGGTCGTGGAGCGGCTCGGTCTCTAGAGTCGGCGCGCCGGCCTTGGCGAGGAAGCGGTCACCCGCCTCGCGGAGCGATCGGCGGGCGAGCTCGCGTGAGGTCAGTGGCTCTGCATGGCTGCGTTCGCGATCGTCGGTCAGCCCAGCGCGGGCCGGGTCGCGGAGAAGCGCGAGCAGTTCGGCCATGGCCTCGTGACGGACGGCGGCTAGGCGGCCGATGACCGCCGATGTCGCCGCGCCCACGCTGGAGCCGCCCTCGGCCTCGGCGATGCGGCTGAGTCGCTCGAGGAAGAGGTCGCAGCGGCGGACACGGCCGCCGGCCTGTCGGACGAGCCGCAGGGCTGCGCGGCGGCGCTTGGCTTGGCCCGATGCGAGCAGCGGTGAGGCGAAGCGGTACGCGGCGTCGAGCCGACGGGTCGCCACCCGCAGCTTGCGGATGCGCTTGCCGGTCGGGTCGTCGGCGGCCTGTTCGAGCAGGCGGTGGTAGCGGGCTCGGCGTTCGCTGAGCAGCGCACGGGCGGCATCCAAGCCAGGGGCCTCGGGCGCGAAGGCAGCGAACCACTTTGCGCCGGGTGGCGGCGAGGCATCGCCCGGTTGTGTGCGACCGAGCGGTGTCATGCGGGGGTGACCCCGGTGGCGCGCAGGACTTCGGCGACGCGGCGCTTGATCTCGGGGAAGACCTCGCCCAGCGTGCCGTTGGCGTCGACACGCTGGAAGCCGAACCGGTCGGCAAGCTTGTCGTATGTGGCCAGCAGCCGGCGCTGGTAGTGCTCGAAGGAGCGGTAGATGTCGCGTTCCTCCTGGAAGTCCCGGCCGGACTCCCAGTAGTCGAAGCCGTCGGAGGCCAAGGCCCTGGGGATGAGGCTCTCCATAGAGATGTCCATATAGATGACCGCATCGGGCTTGGGCGCGAAGCGGAAGGCGTCCTCGATCCAGGCGGGATCGGAGCCGCGGACGATCGAGCGGGCCATCGAGGAGTAGACATAGCGATCGGTCAGCACGACGAAGCCGGCGCGGAGTGCTGGCAGGACCTGGGTCTCGAGCCGATCGGCCATGTCGGTGGCGTAGAAGAGGTCCATGGTGAGCGGGCCGAGGGTGTGGCCTTCTTTGGCGCGTTTGAGGCCCTCAGAGACGAGCGGGGAGACGGTCAGCTCGGTGTAGACGACGCCGTAGCCCTCGTTCTCGAGCCACTCGCGGAGCAGCGCCGCGTGGCTGGAGCGGCCGACGCCGTCGGTGCCCTCAAGGCAGATCAGCGTGCCCGGGGTCTGGCTGATGTCGACCGGCTCCAGACCCGCCAGTTCGTATGCGCCGGAGGGGGGCCTGCCCCGGAAGCCGACTTCTTCTCCCTCGGCGGCGTGTGGTGTGGTCATGGCGTCTCCGTGCCCGCGTCCGGGGGCACAGCGATTGTATCGGCCGGATGGGGGATCGATCCGAGCGGCGGTCGCCGGCGGTGTTTAGCCCGGCTCGGGCTGGCCGAAGAGCGCCTGGACGAAGCGTTCGGGGTCGAATGGCTCGAGGTCATCGGGTGTCTCGCCGACACCCACGAACTTGACGGGTATGTCTGTCTGGGCGCGGATGGCGACTGCCATGCCGCCTCGGGCGGTGCCGTCGAGCTTGGCCAGGACGATGCCCGAGACGCCGGCGGACTCCGCGAAGCCTTCGGCCTGTCTGAGCGCGTTCTGGCCTGCGGTCGCATCGAGGACGAGCAGAGTCTCGTGCGGCGCGCCGGTGATCTGCTTCTCGGCAACGCGCCGGATCTTGCTGAGCTGATCCATGAGCCCTGCCTGGGTCTGGAGCCGGCCGGCGGTGTCGAGGATAATGACATCGACGCCCCTCGCAACGCCCGCGGCGCAGGCGTCGAACGCGACGGCGGCCGGGTCGCCGCCCTGCTGCCCCTTGACAACCTCGACGCCGAGTCGCTCGCCCCAGATCTCGAGCTGGCGGACGGCGCCGGCGCGGAAGGTGTCGCAGGCGCCGAGCAGGACGGATTTGTTGTCGTCGCGCAGGCGTTTGCAGAGCTTGGAGATGGTGGTCGTCTTGCCGGCCCCGTTGACACCGGTCACCAGCAGCACGCTCGGCCCGGTCTCGGCGAGCCGTAGGGCCCGGTCCTCGGGCGGCCACATGGCGGTGAGCTCGCGCTGGAGGTAGCCGAGGATGTCCTCGCCCTTGTCGAGCTTGCCTGCCTTGGCGTCGGCTCGGATGCCCTCGATGAGCGAGTCGGCCGTGGCGACGCCGACGTCGGCCTTGATGAGGCTGGCGTGGAGCTCGCGGAGCAGATCCTCATCGATCCGGCGACCGGTGAGCATGCCGCGCAGGCCGCCGAACACGGCCTCGCGGGTCTTGGCCAGCCCCTTGCCGAGCTTTCCGAAGACAGACTTGAAGATGGCCACGTTCAGCCTGCCTCCTGCTCGGATGACGCCGCAGCGTTTCTGTCCGCTTCTGCACGCTGGTGGCGCTTGAGGATCTTGTCGAGGATGGCGTTGACGAACGCAGGCGACTTCTCGGTGCTGAAGGCCTTGGCAAGCCTGACAGCCTCGGAGACGACGACCTTGGGCGGCGTGCGGCCCTGATCCATCTCGAAGAAGGCGAGGCGGATGATGGCTCGGTCGACGGCCGGTTGGCGGTGTGTCGGCCAGTCGGGCGCGAGCTGGGCGACGAGGGTGTCGGCCTGTTCGCGTTGGTCGTACGCGCCGGAGGCGAGCGAGGCGGCCTTGGCCCGATCGCCGGGCGAGAGCGGATCGCCTGCATCGGCGCGGTCGGCCATGGCCGTGGCATCGCCGCCGCCGACGGCATCGATCTGATAGAGCAGCTGGAAGGCCAGACGCCGGATCGCGCGCGGATCGCTCATGCGGCGCCGCCGGTCTTATCCGGGAGCGTGCGTTCGGGTGTGATCACGGGCTCGACGCGTTCGGGTGTTCCGTTGTCGACGGCGTGGTCAATGGCGTCGAAGGCGGCGATTGTGTCGAGCAGGGCCGAGGCGGCTTCCTCGCCCTTGTTGCCCTTGTCGCCGCCCGCGCGGGCTGAGGCCTGCTCTGGCGTTTCGGCGGTGATGACGCCGAAGGCCACGGGCACACCAGAGCCGATCGAGAGCGAGGTCAGGCCGTTGGCGATGGCCGCGGCGATGTATCGGTCGTGGCGGGTCTCTCCGCGGACGATGCAGCCGAGGGCGACGACGCCCTGATAGGCGCCGGATTCGATGCAGCGTGCCGCGATCGGTGGCAGCTCGTAGGCGCCGGGCGCATCGACCACGGCGGCCCGGCCGCCACGGGCCCGTATGGTCCGGACCGCGCTGTCTTCGAGCGCATCGGTCACCGCGCGGTTGTAGCGGCTGACGACAACAGCGATAGGCCTGGGATCCTCGCTCACGCGGCGATGCTAGGAGCGGCGGCGGAACGGTGCACCGGGCCGATGGTGTAGGATCGCGGGATGCGTCGGCTGTTGCAGCGCTCCGCCTCGGTGTTCCGGCTCACCCGTGTGACCGGCGCGTTCGCGGCGGTGGCGAACGTGTGGTTCGTGATCGTTTGGACGCGCGCGGTGCCCGCCGAGCCCGGGACGGCGGAGCTGACCAACCAGCCGCTGTGGGCGAGCCTGGCTGGCGGTGCCCTGACGGCGCTGGGGCTCTACGCATTTGGGGCGACGCTGAACGATGTGGTCGACGCGAAGCGCGACCGGACGCTGCGGCCGGATCGCCCGCTGCCGGCCGAGCGTGTGAGCGTGGAACTTGCGATCACGCTGGCGGTCGGCACGCTGCTGACGGCGGTGCTCGGGTCGCTGGTGCTCGGGCGGGACGCGGCGGTCCTGACGTCTGTCGTGGCGGTGGCGATCACGGCGTACAACGTGTTCGGGCGGTTCGTTCCCGCTGTTGGGCTGCCGATCCTGTCCGTGATCTACGCGGGGCACATGCTCGTGCCGAACGCGGGGCTTGTCTTCGTCTGGCCGGTGCTGCTGGTGCTGACGCACGCGCTGCTGATCGGTCTTGCGTCTCACCTGTTGGACCGGCGTTTAACGCGGCTGAGCGCCCGCGCGCTTGCGTGCGCGATCTCGGGATGGGGGCTTTGCGCTTCGGCGCTGCTGTGGAGTGCCTCGCAACGCTCCGAGGCTGGGGGCCTGTGGCCGGCGTGGGTCCCTGCCGAATCACTGTGGTGGGTCGCGGGTTCGATCGGGGCGTTGTTGGTCATGTGCGTTCGGCGCGTGGTGCGGCTGCACCGTGGCCCGCGCTCGGCAGAGAAGATCCGCCGATACGGCGCGCTGTGGCCGGCCTTCTACGCCTGCGCGTGGCTGATCGGGACGGGCCGGCTGGACGCGGCCTGGCCGCTGATCGGTCTGGCAGTTGCCGGGCTGTTGGGGATGACGATCTTGCGTGAGGCGTACGCGCTCGTGGAAGAACCGATCGAGTACCGGTCGTAACGGCGGGCTTGGGACCCCCGCAGGCGGTGGTCAGTTCAGTTCGAACATGTAGAAGATCGCAGTGAAGAGCAGATCCGCCATGACGATCGAGACGACGCACTGCACGACGGTGGCCGTTGTGGCCTGACCGACACCCGCGGCGCCGCCTGTAACGCGGATGCCGTTGGCGCAGGCGATCGAGCCGATGAGCAGGCCGAAGATGCCTGCCTTGATGATGCCGGTCCAGAAGTCCCAGGGCTTGATCTGTGAGAGCATGTTGTCCCAGAAGACGCCGTAGGAGACGCCGATGATCGTGTCGCTGACGATCATGGCCGCGCCGATCGCCATCGCGTTGGAGATCACCGCGAGCACGAGCATGCTCAGGACGGCGGCGATGACGCGCGGCACGATCAGGAAGCGGACTGGGTTGAGCGCGTGGACCTCGAGCGCCTCGATCTCCTCACCGACAACCATGGTGCCGATTTCGGCGGCGATGGCCGCGCCCGCGAAGCCGGTCAGGACGATGCCGGCCATGAGCGGGCCGAGCTCGCGCAGGACCGCGACGCCGATGATGTTAGCGATCAGGTCCTTCGATCCGAACATCTCCAGCGGCGGGGCCATGCTCAGCGCGAGGATGAAGCCGACCGCTGCGGAGACGAGCGACACGATAAAGATCGAGCGGACGCCGACGCGCAGGAGCTGGGTGATGATCGCGGACTTGCCGATACGGCTGCGGCCGGTGGCGGCCCTGGCCACCCACCCGCCTGCTTCGATCACGAGCAGGAGCACCGAGCCTGTCTGCTCGCAGATCCCGATGCTCTTCTCGCCGACGCGTTCGACAAACGCGAGCGACCTGGATCCCCTTCTGGCTGGTCTGGCGTCGCCGGGCATTCCGGGTCCTTCACAGGTTCATTCTGGGGCGTCCGGGAGTTCAGGCGAGTGCGGCGTCGACGTCCTGCTCGATGCGGAAGACCTGCTCGAGCCGCGCGATCTCGAAGATGCTGCGCACGCGGTCGGTCAGCGAGCAGAGGACCAGGTCGTGCCCGCCCCGCTTGGTCAGCTGCATGGCCTCGACCAGCGTGGCAACTCCGGAGCTGTCCATGTAATCAACGCCGGCGAGGTCGACGACGAGCCGGCCCGGGCCGTCGCTGAGCGCCGAACGGATCGACTCGCGCAGGACGGGTGAGCGGCTCAGGTCGATATCGCCGACCGGTCGGACGACGACGGCGGCGCCGATGGTCTCGGAACTGATTTGGATGTCATCGGGCTCGTCCATGGTTGTGGTTGCTCCGGCGGTGCGGGTCGTTGTCTTGCGGGGGGCGTCGTCTTCGGGGGGGTGTTGTCTTGGGTGGATGCGTCAGGCACACTTTCAGGCAGACCGGGCTTCGTGTGCTTCTTTCTGTTCTGGTGCAGGCAGGCGCTTGATCATGGTCAGTCGCATGCCGGCTTGGTCGCGGCGCTCGTAGCGAACGATATCCATGACCTCGCGCATGATGTGGACGCCAAGGCCGCCCGGTTTGACGTCGTCGAGATCGCGGCCGCAGATCTTGTCGGGATCGATCTGAACGCCCTCGTCTTCGATCACCAGCCGGAGGCCCTTCACACCGGGTTCGGCTTCTGGCCACAGCAGGACGTGGATAATGCCGTCTTCTCTGCGACCGTAGCCGTGGTTGATGACATTGGCGAGAGCCTCATCGGAAGCAAGGGCGATCTGTGCGGCGAGTTGGTCGCTGAAACCGAGGCGTTTGGCGATACCCACGATCAGCTCACGCGTTCCGGCGAGGTAGATCGGCTTGGACCGCAGGCTGATATCAATCGCGGGCGGCTGGTTCATGGCGACGGCTCTCGGTCAACGATGGTGCGGGGCTCGACCAGTTGGATCCATCGGCCGATTCCCAGGCGGCGTTCATCCTCGCTGCCGTCCGGGAGGAATGCAGCGTCCTTGCCCGTGATGGTCCGCAGCGCATCGTCGGCGGCCCAGCGGACCAGGACATCGTCCGACCCGAGCTGGCGGATCAGGTCATCGGTCGCGGAACGGTCGCGGTCGTCGGACGCCCGCTGGATCGCCGCGAAGCGGTCCTGCGGCAGCCCGGAGTCGAAGGAAGGCTCGGCTTCGAGGCCGAAGATGCAGCCGGCCGAGAGCCCCGATGCGGCCAGCATCGAAGCGGATACGGCCCGAGGGAGCGTCACGATGGTGAGCCGCCGCCCTGGGATCCGCCGCGCCGATTGCGTGGCTGTTGGTTGCGTCGGAGACGTGGACACAGAGCCATTCTAAACTCACCGCTCACCGTCTGCCGAGCGATCGGCCGGCCCGGCTCCTGGAGTGAGACGCGATGGCAACACCCTGGCCCGGCGATGAGATCATCCCGGTGCTCGACTTCGGATCGCAGACGACGCAGCTGATCGCGCGTCGGCTGCGTGAGGCGGGCGTGTTTTCCCGGCTCGTCCGCCACGACGTCCCGGCCGACGAACTCCGCGCCATGGCGCCCAGGGGGCTGATCCTCTCGGGCGGCCCGGCAAGCGTGACCGATACCGACGCCCCCCGCTGCGACCCGGCGATCCTGACACTGGGCGTACCGATCCTTGGGATCTGCTACGGGATGCAGCTGGTCAGCACGATGCTCGGCGGCTCGATCGACCCGGCGGACCACCGCGAGTTCGGGCCCGCGAATCTGGAGATCGCTGGTTCGGACCCTCTGCTGGAGGCTGTACCGCAGCGGACGACGGTCTGGATGTCGCACGGCGATCAGGTGACGGATCTCGGCCGGGCACGCCTGGAAACGATCGGCTCGACGCCGACCTGCACGCACGCGGCAGTGCGGACGACAGCCGACGCACCCGCGCGGTTCTTCGGTGTGCAGTTCCACCCCGAGGTGACGCACACGCCGCACGGCAGCGACCTGATCCGCAACTTTGTCTACAACATCTGCGGATGCCGCGGCACGTGGAAAATGGCGGACTTCGCGGAAGCCGAATGCGAGCGCATCCAGACCACGGTCGGCGACCGCCGGGTGATCTGCGGCCTGTCGGGAGGCGTCGACTCCTCGGTCGTGGCCGCGCTGGTGCACAAGGCGATCGGCGACCGGCTGACGTGCGTCTTCGTTGACAACGGGCTGCTGCGCAAGAACGAGCGGGAGCTCGTCGAGTCGACGTTCCGTGACCACTTCCGGATCGACCTGCGCGTGGCCGACGCGGCTGACGCGTTCCTGGGCGACCTCGAGGGCATCGACGATCCGCAGGAGAAGCGGCGGCGGATCGGGCACCGGTTCGTGGAGGTCTTCCGCGAAGCCTCAGAGGACATCGATGGCGCAACGTTCCTCGCGCAGGGGACGCTGTATCCCGACGTGATCGAGTCGGGCGGCGGTCACGCGGGGCGGTCGGCGAACATCAAGCTGCACCACAATGTCGGCGGTCTGCCGGAGGAACTCGGCTTCGAACTGCTTGAGCCGCTGCGCGAGTTATTCAAGGACGAGGTCCGCAAGCTGGGCGAGGTGCTGGGGCTGCCCGACTCGCTGATCTGGCGGCACCCGTTCCCCGGGCCCGGCCTGGCCGTTCGCGTGCTGGGCGAGATCACCCAGCCCAAGCTCGATCTGCTGCGCGACTGCGATGAGATCCTTCTGGAAGAGATCATCGCGGCAGACCTGTACCGCCAGACGAGCCAGGTGTTCGCCGTGCTGCTGCCGGTGCAGAGCGTGGGCGTGATGGGCGACGGCCGAACCTACGAGAGCGTGGTGGCGGTGCGCGCGGTCGAGACGCGGGACTTCATGACGGCCGACTGGGCCCGGATCCCGTTCGATGTGCTCGCGCGGATCTCGGGGCGGATCATCAACGAGGTCCGAGGCGTCAACCGCGTTGTCTACGACATATCGAGCAAGCCACCCGCGACAATCGAGTGGGAATGAGCTGCATGCCCCCATATCTGTGTTATTCAGATTGCATCTCGATAGTATCCTAAATTTGTATTAGACTCGTCGTAGTAGTATTCTGCGAGGGTCTGATCATGCTCCGTCTTCTTGTCGCGATCGGAGTCGTCATCTGTCTCGGCGGCTGTATCTCTCAAACACAATACGAGCAAGCAAAGGCCCAGCGTGATCAGGCACAGGCCGAGGCGGAACGGCTCAAGGCGTCCATCCCCGAGCTGGAACGGAAGGCTGCGGCGATCGCCAAAATCCGCGAACAGCTCGCAGCGGACCGCGAGACTTTGAATGAATTCATCCAGATGTCCACAACAGAAATGACGAACGCGCGCAGCTTCCTCCTGCGCTTTTTCGGCGAGGTCGTCAAAGTCGCGAGCGACTACGCCGTACTTATCGACAACACGCTCACTGATTTCGATGAGATACAATCGCAGCTTGCCGTAACGCTCACACGTTCACAGGCTTCGCTCGCCTCATCTCAAGAGCGGTTGAAAGAGGCAAACGAAGCGATCGATCGCATCGAAGAGCAACGCACCTCATTGTTTAATTCGGTGCTGGGTCTTGTTGCACCGGCCGCATCGGCCGTGCCTGGCGGTGGCGTGGCCGTTGGCCTGCTCGGAACGCTCGCGGGCGCAGGCGGCCTGAGCATGTTCGGCATCAAGGCGAGAGAATCCAACCGGAGGAAGAAGATCATCGAGACGACCGAACAGTTCGGGCTGATCACGAACGATCCAGCGATGGAAGAGTCGAAGAATCGTGCGAGGGAGCTCCTCGGCGAAGCCGGTCGCAAGGAACTGAACAAGATCGTCAAGACTGTCGCACGAAAAATCACGCCGGGTAATCGAGAACGCTGACACCTGACCAGTCTGGCTGCGTCGTCCTGCGGCCTTCCTGTCTGATTCCAGCGCCTTCTGTGCAGACCAGCTGGCAAGGATGGCATATCAAAAACGATCTAGCCCAAGAGGATGGCGTCTGCCGGCAGGTGGCAGCCGATGTATATGTCGAGCGTGCCATCGGCGTTCAGGTCGAGGATCTCAACATCGATCGCGTGGCCTTGGACACTCGGTGGCACTGCATCGAGTGACGTGTCAGAGAACGTCCCGCTGCCGTCATTCAGCAGGACGGTGACAGGCCGGCCGAGTCCAGGTGCGATGCGGGCGGTGACCAGATCGAGGTCGCCGTCGGCGTCGAGGTCGGCGAAGTCGGCGTCGAGCGAAAACTCGTTGATCGACGGCAGCTGGACGCTCGATACGTCCTCGAACGTGCCGTCGCCACGGTTGATCAGGAGCTTGTCCGCTGGCTGCGATCCTGACCAGCCGACGTTGGCGAAGTACAGGTCGAGGTCGCCATCACCATCGATGTCGCCGAGGTCGGCCTCGCGTGTTTCTTCCTCGTTACGGACGCCGAAGGATCTTTCCGTTGCATCCAGAAACGTCCCGTCGCCGTTGTTCAGGAGCAGCGCGTTGGGTCCTTCGTTGGCGACGACGAGGTCCGGGTCGCCGTCTCCATCGACATCGCCGACTTCCATGTCCTGGGTGATGTCGCTGATGGTTGGCAGCGCCTGCTCGTTCCATACGAACCCGCCGGTCCCGTCGTTGATCAGCAGAAAATTCTGACCCGCGTTGCCGAAGGCGAGGTCGTGGTCGCCGTCGGCGTCGGCATCGAATGCGACGACGGCGTTCGAGGTTCCGGTGACTGGCAGACGATCGCCCGCGTCCTCGAACACGCCGTGGCCATCGTTCAGGTAGAACTCGTTGACCATGTCGTCCTCGGAGGCGAAGACCAGGTCGAGGTCGCCGTCGCCATCGAGGTCGGCGATCGCGATGTCTTCCGAGTCGCGGAGCGCGCCCTGCGGGAGAGCGTCGCGGGCGTAGGCGTAGCGGCCGTCGCCGTAGAGCATCACGGCGTTCTGGCCGAACTCAACGGCCAGGACGAGGTCCATCCTGCCGTCACCGTTGAGATCCGCGGCCTCGACGTCCATGGTCTTGCCGTTGGTGACGGCACGTGGCAGCAGTTCGGCGGAAGCGTCGGTCATCGGCTGAGCGGGTGCGCATGCGGCCGCGCCCGCCGCGATGGCGACGGAAATCACCGTGTGAGTCATCGTCGTGTCCCCTGTTGACCCGGACCCGTCCGGGTCGTTTCGGCAAGGGCCTACCCACAGCACAGCGGTGCGGTTGCGGGTACGTTGCGGGGATGCTGCGGGAACTGACGATCCAGACAGAGGGCCGGGGCCTGCACGCGTTCACGCCGATGGTCGCCGGGGTCGTCCGCGAATCGGCGACCGAGCAGGGCCTGTGCACCGTGTTCATCCGGCACACGTCCGCGAGCCTGGTGATCCAAGAAAACGCGGATCCGTCGGCAAGGGCGGATCTCGAGACGTGGATGGACCGGTTCGTGCCCGACGGCACGGGCTGGAGCCACACCGACGAGGGCCCGGACGACATGCCGAGCCATATCCGGTCAGCGATCACGGCGACATCGCTCGGGATCCCGATCGCGGGCGGTGCGCTCGCGCTGGGAACCTGGCAGGGCATCTACCTCTGGGAGCACCGGCGAGCGGCGCACGACCGGCGCGTGCTGGTCCATGTGCTCGCGGACACGTGAGCGCCGAGGCGATCAGGAGCCTGTTCAGCCGTAGTAGTCGGGCTCGTTGCCGGCGACCCACTTGATGTTGCAGCCGATGCTCGGCCGCTGCGGTTCGGGCGCCGGCGCGCCTCCGAGCAGAGCCGCGATGGCGCCGCGCAGGTCATCGCCGGTCACGGGCACGCCGTTGTCTGGGCGCGAGTCGTCGAGCTGGCCCCGGTAGTACAGCCCGCGTTGGGCGTCGAACAGGAAGAAATCCGGGGTGCACGCGGCGGCGTAGGCCTTGGCCACGCTCTGGTCTGTGTCGTGGAGGTAGGCAAAGGTGTAGCCGCGTTCGAGGGCCTCTTCGGTCATCTTCGCCGGGGCATCGTCGGGGTAGTTGTGGACGTCGTTGGGCATGATCGCGACAACACCGATGCCGTGCGACTGCGCATAGTGCCCGAGGCGTGCGAGCTCATCGGCGATGTGCTTGACGAACGGGCAGTGGTTGCAGATGAACATGACCAGCGTGCCCCGCTCGCCGGCGACGGCGTCGAGGTTCAGCCTGTCGGCATCGACAGCTTTGCTGTGGTTGGGCAGGTCGAACGCCGGGGCCGTCTCGCCCGGGCTTAGGCGCATCGTCGAGGGTGTGCGTGCCATGCGTTGCCTCCTGGGCGGTGGTGGTGCATCGGTCCTGGACGGGAACAAAAAACCCGCTGCCTGTCTGGGCAGCGGGCGTTGCAAGAGCGGGTGATCGGATTTGAACCGACGACATTCACGTTGGCAACGTGACGCTCTACCACTGAGCTACACCCGCCTGGCAGCGGCTCGGGGAAGCCCGTGCCGCGGGAAGAAACCTACACCCGAGCCCGGCCGGAGTCAACAGACGCGGCGTGGTTGGTCGGGTTCCGGATGGCTCAGGAGCCCGAGTGCGCGACCCTGTCGCCCTTGGCCCGCTCGATCGCGTCGAGCACCTGTCCGGAGGTGTAGGCGTTGCTGATCCACGGGCCGTCCGGGAACCCCGGTCCGAAGACGGCGAGCGTCGGGATGCCGGTCTGGCCCAGCTCGCGGAGCTTGGCCCAGCCAGGGGCGGAGCGGGCCGTCAGGTCCACCGTCACCGGCACGACGCCCTCACCCATGAGCAGGGGCTTGATCGGATCGACGTTGAGCACGGTCCGCTTCAGAGCCTTGCAGTTGAGGCACCACTCGGCGGTGAAGTCCATGACGACGACCCGGCCGTCGTCGACCGCTTCTTCGAACAGCCCGGGCGTGAAATCGTTCCACGCGGTGGTGATGTAGCTCGGCCCGCCCCCGGCACGCGCCGCTTCGGCAGCGGCGAGCGCGGCCTTGCGATCCTCATACTTGGTGCGCTCTTGATCGGTGAAATCATCGGCGACCCACACGCCCGAGGCGATCAGCACGAGCGCGATGAAGCCGAAGACGCTCATCGGCAGCGGCGTCTTCGTGATGCGGATGGTCTTGTAGAGCAGCCAGAGCCCTGCGAAGGCGACGAACAGGCCTGCCGCCCACCAGTGCAGGACCTTGCCGACGTAGGGCCTTTCGAGCACGAGACCGATCAGGCCCGAGCCGACGAAGTAGGCTCCGGCCGCCATCAGCAGCAGCGACATGACCTGCTTGATCAGGTCGCTGGCGGGGCCCGCCTTGGGCACGCGGCTGACAAGCCCCGGGAACGCGGCAAGCACGACGTACGGCAGTCCCATGCCGACGCCCATCGAGACGAACATCGCTACCGACGCGGCGCTGCCCGCAACGGTTGCCTGCGGGAGCAGCGCGCCGACGATCACGCCGAAGCACGGCAGGCCGAGCACGGCGGTCATGACTCCGAACATGAACGAGCCGCTGGGCGAGTCGGCCGTCGGGCTGATCATATAGGCCTTCTGCGGCAGGTTGATGTTATAAAAGCCCAGCAGGCCGAAGCTCATCACAAAGATCACGGCACCGATGCCGGCGGTGACCCACCAGATGCCGAAGAGCTGGCTCGGATCACCGAAGGTATCGAGCATCACTACTGGCAGCGCCAGTGCGCTCCAGAAGGCGGTCACGCCGATGAACATCCAGAGACCCAGCATCAGCGCCCGCCCCCGGCTCTCGCCGGCGTGCTGCGTCAGTGTCATGATCTTCAGAGGGATCACCGGGAGCACGCAGGGCATCAGGTTCAGCAGGAAACCGCCCGCGAAGCCGAACGCGATCAGGACCGGCAGGAACTCGGCAGAGCCTGGCTCAGGAACCTCGAGAACGCCCAAGAACTTCGGACGCGTTGCGGCTGAGCCCTCGGGTGTTCCCTCGTCCCCGGAGGCTTGCGCCTCTGCGACTGTCTCGCCGTCACTCCCGCTGGGCGGGGTGTCCCCTGCTGTCAGGTCGGCGAAGACGCTGGCGTCGAAAGCCGCGAAGTCGCTGTCCGCCGGCGAGGCACCGGGGGATGCTGTCAGCACGACAGCAAGGGTTCGTGCTTCGTCCTGAGGCATGTAGCAGTTCGTGTCGTCGCAGGCCTGGAGCTCGACGGTCACTACCAGCTCGGTCGCCCCCTCGGCCGCGTCTTGGGCAACCAACAGCGGGATGTAGGCGATCGCTCGGCCCTTGTACGTCGGCACCTCGACGGTCGGTGGCCCCTGGCCTGAGAGATTCGGGACCGGAGCGGGCTTGGGCTCGGGCCACTGCACGGGGCCGACCGCCGCGATCCAGTCGGCGTCGCCGACGCTGATAGCTGTGCGGATCGCGAATTCAGCGATGTCGGGCGGGAGGACATCCTGGTCGGCGGACGGCCAGGAATGCAGGTCGTCGCCGTGGTCCATGACAACCGCGAGCACCAGCTGCCCCCCCGGCGCCGCCTCTACAGACGCGAGCTTCGCCGAGACATCGACCTGGGGCACCGCGTCGCGGCCGAACTGGGCCGAGGCCCGAGCGCCAGCAAAGACGGACGCTCCCGCCGCCACAACGGCCAGGAGCATGGACCACCATCCCGCGGCCGGGCGGCCTGCGTGATGGCTCGTGGTGCGCTCGATCCGATTCAGACGCATGGCACCCCTCCGAGGGCAGAAACAAGGGTGAGGCATCCCGACGACCCCTCTGAGCACGATCGCGTGCCGGTGGCAGATTGTTCCGGCTCAGCAGCCCGCTTGGAGCCACGGGGATGTCCTTGATGCCGGATAACGCCGTTTCAAGGGCTATTCGCCCGCTGGACGATAGGTTGAAGAGGTCTCCGCTCGTGCGGCGGGGCCCCGGAGACGCGGAGTGATGTTCGCCGACGTGCTTGACCAGTCCGAGATCGACGCGCTGCTGAACGCGGTCGAGACCGGTGAGGTCCAAGAGGACGACACCGCGGCTCAGATCTTCAGCCGACACCGCCGAGCGCAGGACCCTGTAGAGGTTCGGCCGTACGACTTCAAGCGTCCCGAGCGTGTGTCCAAGGACCAGATGCGTGCGCTCCAGACGCTGCACGAGGGGTTCGCCCGGAACTTTGGCGCCGCCCTCTCGGGGTTCCTTCGGACGATCGTCGAGGTCAAGGTCGCCAACTGCGAACAGATGACGTATTCGGAATTCATCTCGGGGCTGCCGAACCCGACGAGCTTCAACCTGATCCAGCCCGATGCGCTCGAGGGGCAGATCTGCCTCGAGATCAGCCCGCTGATCATCTATCCGATCATCGACCGCCTGCTTGGCGGGACGACGCAGGACCTGTTCATCCCCCAGCGGCCGCTGACGCTGATCGAGACGCGGCTGATCTCGAACGTGACCAACCGTGGCCTGGACGCGTTGACCGAGGCGTGGGCCGGGATCAAGGCGCTCAAGTTCGAGATCTCGGCCAACGAGAGCAACCCGCAGCTTGTGCAGATTGTCCCGCCGAACGAGGTCGTGGTCGTCGTCAGCTTCGAGATCAAGATGTCGAACCGGGCGGGCACGATGAACCTGTGCATTCCGTACAACGTGATCGAGCCGCTGATCGAGGACCTCTCTGCCCAGAGCTGGTTCGCGGTAAGCAAGCTCACCCGCGACCCGGAGCAGGACCGTTGCCTCCAGACGTCGATCGGGCGGGCCTCGGTCTCGGTCGCGGGCGTGCTCGCCCGGACCACGATGACGATGAAAGAACTGCTGAGCCTGGGCGTCGGCGACGTCATCGTCAGCGACAAGCCGGCGCACCAGCCGGTGACCATCCGGGTCGAGAACGAGAACAAGTACTGGGCCGCGATCGGGCAGGTCAAAGGGCACCGGGCGCTGCGTGTGGTCGGGACGTTCACCAAAGGCGAGCGGCCGCCTCGGACGCCGAAGGTTCCGGGCGACCCCCTCGCGGCCTCCCCACCGGATCTGGGCGTGGCCAACGCGGGGCCAAGCTCAGGCCCAAACGCAGCCACAAACGGCGTACCCAGCCCCGATCAAACTGGGGCTGAAGTGGCGTGACACTTCGCCGGTCTTCGTACCTGCCTAGCCCCGGTTCTGCTCCGCTCAGGCCAGAATTCTTGCCGCCGTTCCGGACAGGCGCTACCCTTTGCGACCGGTTCTGAAGGGTTCAGGGCCGGCGTTTCGATCGAACTCGCCGGCTTCAGATCAGCCGGCAGGCTTCCCGGAGCTCCGCATGCGCTGATGTCGGCCATGCCATCCCGTCCGCTGCTGGCGCCCTTGGGGCACGACTGGCGGAACGTGGTCCGGGAGGCCACGAGCCTGGTGTCGAGGCTCGTGGCCTTGTTGCGTTCAGGGTCGGTGTATTGGGACTCTGTTGATCTTTGGTCGCGGCACGACAAACGGGCAATCCGGCAATCCGGTCCGACAGCGGACGTCAGCGAGGAACAAGGCCGTGGAAATGAACACGCAGGAGATGATGCGGATCGTCGATTCGATCGCACGGGATCGCAACATCGAGAAAGCGCTTCTGGTGCACGACCTCGAGCAGGCGATGGTCTCTGCGGCGCGGAAGTTTTTCGGGACCATCGACGCCGACGAGTTCACATGCACCATCGATCCCATCGACGGGTCGATCGATCTGAAGCGTCACGGCGAGGAGCTCGAGATCCCGCCGGCCGAATTCGGACGCATCGCGGCCCAGACGTTCAAGCAGGTGATGATCCAGCGGTTCCGCGACGACGAACGGAGCAGCATCCTCGACGAGTTCTCCAAGCGGATCGGTGAGATCGTCACGGGCACCGCGCAGCGGTACGAGGGCGGCGCGCTGGTCGCGACGATCGATCGCGCCGAGAGCTTTATGCCCCGGTCCGAGCAGATCCCGGGCGAGCAGTTCGAGCCGGGCGACCGGGTGCGCTGCGTGATCCTGGACGTGCGAGAGCAGGGCTCGCAGGTCAAGATCGTCATCAGCCGGGGCCACCCGGACTTCATCAAGCGGCTGTTCGAGGTCGAGGTGCCCGAGGTCGCCGAGCGGATCATCGAGATGAAGGCGATGGCCCGCGAGCCGGGCTACCGGACGAAGATCGCGGTGAGCTCGATCGACTCGCGGGTGGACGCCGTCGGCGCGTGCGTGGGCATCCGCGGCAGCAGGATCAAGAACATCGTCGACGAGCTCAACGGCGAAAAGATCGACATCGTCCGCTGGAACGAGTCGAGCCAGATCCTGATCCAGAACGCCCTCAAGCCGGCGGAGGTCAACGAGATCAACCTCTGCTTCGAGCTGGGACGCGCGACTGTCGTCGTCCGCGAGGACCAACTCTCGCTCGCGATCGGCAAGCGGGGCCAGAACGTGCGGCTCGCTGCGCGGCTGACCGGCTGGGACATCGACATCCTCACCCCCGAGGAGTTCACCAAGGGCCTGGAGATCCTGCACGAGACGCTCACGCCGATCGAGGGGATCGACGAGTCGAAGCTCGACCGGCTGGCGGCTCTTGGCATGATCAGCGTGTTCGACATCGAGGAGGTCGGTGTCGACGTCCTTGTGACAGAGCTTGAGATCCCGCAGGAAACAGCGGAGTCGATGGTGCAGATCGCGGCCGAGCGGGCCAAGGTCGTCGCCGAGCAGCAGCAGCGCGAGAAGGAAGAGGCCGAGCGTCGCCGCAAGGAAGAAGAAGCCGCAGGGGCGGCGCTCCTGGGCGCTTTCGCAGACGGCGAGACCGGCGAGGGCGAGGGCGACGCGGCCGGCGATGCGGCGGCGGCGCTGATCCTCGGCGGGGATCCTGGCAGCGGCGAGACCGGCGAGCCGTCGGGCGAGGACTCGGAGAACGAACGGGACGGCGGGAGCAACTGATCCCGAGAAACGATCGGCGCCGCGGCGTCGATGCACGCGTCGGTGTGAAGCCGGCGGCAGCAACGGAGGTACGCCTTGGCAAGGCGGGTATTCGAAATCGCGAAAGAACTCGGTGTGACCTCCAAGGCGATCGTGGCCAAGTGCCATGCCGAGGGCGTCCCGCAGGATCTGGTCAAGAACCACATGTCCAGCATCTCGGCCGGCCTCGAGGCAACCGTGCGCGAGTGGTTCAGCGACGAGGGCGGCGGTGCGGCCACGGCCGTCGAGACCGCGGCCAAGGTCGACATCACCAAGGTCCGTGCCAAGCCGCGTGCCAAGGCCAAAGCCAAGGCCAAGGCGAAGGCAGCGCCGGCACTGACGGAACCCGAGACCGCCTCCAAGACCGGCGCTGAGACAGAGGCCGAGACAGGCGTCGAGGCCGGTCCTCATGCTGGACCCGACGCGTCCGAGACCGGCGGCCATGCCGCGCAGCCCAGATTGGGCGATGCCGCGAGCCGACCGGCGGAAACCGGCGCAACTGCAACGCAGGCACCGCCCGCTGCACCATCGCCTGCCGCACCGGGGCCTGCCGCACCGGGGGCTGGTGCTCCGGGGCCGACTCCTGCTGTAGTTCCGGAACCGGCCCCGGCAACGGACCCCGCACGAGCGGCGCCCGCGCCTGACGAAGCTGCCGAGCATGGCGGTGATCAGCCGGCGGCACCAGCGGCACCGGCTCCTGCGAAGCCGCCCAAGCCCGAGCCCGTCAAGCCCGCGGCCATGAACGTACCCACGCGGCCCAAGGTCGTGGCCCCCGCGGGCCCGATGCTCCAGGACCAGGAACGTTCGAAGGTCACCCTTTCCGGGCCGAAGGTCGTCCGGGTCGAGGCACCCGAAACATTCGACCTGCCACGGCGGGGGCCGCGCTCGGGCCCGATGGACGGCCCACCCGGCGGCGGGGGCGGCGGCTTCGGCGGGCCGATGACCTCACCGGGCGACCGGCGTGGCGGCGGCGGACCGGACCGGGGCGAACGCCGACGCGGGCCCTCGAGCCGCCGAGGCGGCGGTGGCGGTGGTGGCGGCGGGGGAGGCGGCGGCGGCCGAGGAGGCGGCGGTGCCATGCCCTTCCGGGAGCAGGACCTTATCGAGCGTGAAGCGAGGCTCCAACGCTCCGGCGGCTTCATGAAGCGACGCCGACAGGACGCCAAGCGCAAAGCCGGAGCCTCTGCCGACCGGGCCCAGACGCCGGCGCAGACCGGCGGCGTGGTCAAGATCCAGGAGCCGTTTACCATCAAGGATCTGTCCGCCGCGACCGGTGTGAAGGCCGCGGACATCGTGAAGCAGCTCTTCCTCCAGGGCGTGATGGCCACGATCAACTCCGGCATCGACGCGGAGAAGGCCCAGGAGATCATGATCGACTACGACATCGAGCTCGAAGTCGAAGCGGCCCAGAGCGCCGAGGACGTCGTCGAACAGGACTTCGTTGACCGCACGATGGTCGACGAGCGGTCTCGCGGTCCGGTTGTCACGATCATGGGGCACGTCGACCACGGCAAGACCTCGCTCCTGGACAAGATCCGAAACGCGAACGTCGCGGAGGGTGAGGCCGGCGGTATCACGCAGGCGACCAGTGCGTTCCGCGTGCCTGTCAACGTCGGCGATGAAGAGAAGTTCATTACCTTCGTCGATACGCCCGGCCACGAGGCGTTCACCGCGATGCGATCGCGCGGCGCAAACGTCACCGACCTTGTCGTTCTAGTGGTCGCGGCGGACGACGGCGTGATGCCGCAGACGATCGAGTCGATCAACCACTGCAAAGCGGCCGGTGTCCCGCTGATCGTGGCGCTCAACAAGATCGACAAGCCCGAGGCGACCGATTCCAACGTCCAGCGGATCCTGGGCCAGCTCGCCGAGCACGAGCTGAACCCGACCGAGTGGGGCGGCGAGACGGAAGTCGTCAAGACCAGCGCACACAGCGGACAGGGCATCGAGGAGCTCCTCGAAATCCTGGACCTCCAGGCGCAGGTGCTGGAGCTGACCGCGGACTTCGACGGTGCAGCCCGCGGCACGGTCATCGAGTCCCGAGCCGAGACCGGCCGGGGCTCGGTTGCCAACGTGCTGCTCCAGGACGGCAAGCTGCGCGTAGGTGATTTCATCGTCGCCGGACCGGCGTTCGGGCGGGTGCGCGACATCACCGACGACCGCGGCGGGCGGATCAAGGAAGCCCTGCCTCCGAGGCCCGTGCAGATCTCGGGCATCGACGAGCTGCCGCTGGCCGGCGACAAGTTCTACTGCGTCGACACGCTCAAGAAGGCGCAGGAGGCCGCCGAGCAGCGGCGCGAGCGCGACCGCGAGGCGCACCTGGCCCAGCCGAAGGTGACGCTCGACTCGCTGTTCGGGCAGATGGCCGAGGTCGACGTCAAAGAGATCCTGGTCGTCGTCAAGGCGGATGTGCAGGGCTCGGTCGATGTGCTCAAGAACGAGATCGAGAAGGTCTCAAACGAGGAGGTCAAGATCCGCGTGCTGCACGCGGCCGTGGGCGGTATCACCGAGAGCGATGTCATCCTCGCCGAGGCTTCGAAGGCGATCATCATCGGCTTCAACGTGATCCCCTCGGGCAAGGCCCGCCGGCAGGCCGACGACAAGGGCGTCGAGATCCGGACCTACGACGTGATCTACCACATCACCGAGGACATCACCAAGGCCGCCGAGGGCCTGCTCGAGCCCGAGCTCCGGCAGGAAGTTCTGGGCCACGCCGAGGTCCGGCAGGTCTTCAAGGTCTCGAAGGTCGGCACGATCGCTGGCTGCTACGTGACCGACGGCACGGTCGAGCGCGATGCTCTCATCCGCGTCACCCGCCAGGACATCGTTATCGAGAACGATCGCAAGCTCGAGCAGCTCAAGCGGTTCAAGGACGATGTCAAGGAGGTCCGCTCCGGGATGGAGTGCGGCATGAAGATCATCGGCTACGACGACATCAAAGAAGGCGACATCCTCGAGTGTTACAAGCAGATCGAGGTCAGGCGCACGCTCTAGCGTGCCTGGGTTGGTGGGATTGACGCCCTCGTGATCATCGGTGTGCTCCAGATCGAGCTCGACATCCCCGGCGCCGCGTCCCTCAAGGACAAGCGGCGGGTGGTCAAGAGCCTCAAGGACAAGCTCCACCGCGAGCACCTGGTCTCCGTGGCCGAGGTCGCGGCGCAGGACGCGCTCACGACGGCGATCATCGGGATCGCCTTGGTCGGGAGCGACGGCCGACGGATCGGCCAAGTACTCGACCGGATCTGCGAGAAGGCCCGCTCGCTGCACGACGCCGAGGTCGCCGCGATGAGCCGCCACCTGATCGCCGGCGAGAAGGGCGCCCACCCGCGGCCCGAAGAACCGGTCGACCACGGCCTCGTGGAGGCGATGCTCGAGCGCGCCCGTGAATTCGAAGACCCGGAGCGATCGCCATGAGCCAGCGGGCGGAACAGGCGGCGGGGCTGATCCGCGAAGCGATCCAGAAGGTGATCGCCGAGGGCCTGCACGACCCGCGGATCCGTGGGCTCATCACCGTGACGCGCGTCACGGTGTCGGACGATCTGCGGTCGGCCACGGTCTATGTCTCGGTCATGCCAGAAGAACAGCGTGACCTGACGATGCACGGGCTGACCGCGGCGGCGAAGCACATCCGGCACGCGATCTCGGACAAGCTCGCCCTGCGGGTCATCCCGGGGCTGGCGTTCAAGCCCGATCTCGCGGCCGCGCGGCAGGCGAAGGTGCTCGATGCGCTCGCCGACGTCGCCAGAGAGCGGAGCGGGGATGCTGAGGCCTCGGACGCGTGGTCGCCTACACACCGAAGGCCCGCGCCCACCGACTCGCCGACACCGACGGATACGGAGCCGGCCCAATGAGCGCGGCCGAGGGAGCCAAGCTCCAGGATCTGCTCGCTTCGATCACCACCCACGACGCCGGCACCCGGCCCGCCGTCTCGCTGGGCATCCCGAGCACGACCTCGGACGATGCCAACCCGAACGATCCGGTTCTAGACGAGCTGCTGTGGAGCTACCTCGTGTGGGAAGCGGGCGAGACAAAAGCGGCCGAGCGCTGCCATGCCTTCGCCGAGCAGGTCATCGATCTGAACGAGCTCAGGGTCTGCCTTGCAAGCGAGATCGTGGCCATGCTGGGCTCCCGCTACCCGCGGGTGCAGGAACGCGCCAGAAGGCTCCGGGCGACGCTCAACGATATCTTCGATCGCGAGAACGCCGTCACGCTCGCCCATCTGGCATCGCTGGGCAAACGCGAGGCGAAGGCGTACCTCGAATCGCTCGCGGAGATCCCGGCCTATGTCGCAGCGCGCGTGGCGCTTTTGGCGCTGGGCATCCACGCGTTCCCTCTCGACGAGCGGCTGTTCAAAGCGTTCGAGGCCGCGGGTGTGCTGCCGGACAAATGCTCGGCGGAGAACACATCAGCCTGGCTGGAGCGCCAGATCCGAGCCGGCGATGCGGCCTTCGCGTTCCATGCGGTCGAGGCCTGGTCGCCGAGCGTCAAGCCCAAACGCGGCTCGACGTCGCGCAGCAGCACGACCCGGAAAAAAGCCGCGACCAAGAAGGCCGGCACCAAGAAGAAACCGCAAACCAACAAGAAGTCTTCGGGCCGGAAGGCCTGACGCAGCAGCGGAGAGAACCCCATGGCCGGCCACAGCAAGTGGGCGAACATCAGGCACCGCAAGGAACGCCAGGATAAGAAGCGTTCCAAGGTATGGTCGAAGTGCTCCAAGGCGATCATGGCCGCGGCCCGCCAGGGCGGCGCTGATCCAGACACCAACCTCGCACTGCGCTACGCGATCGACGAGGCCAAGTACGCCAATATGCCCAAAGACACCATCCAGCGCGCCGTCGACAAGGGCGCCGGCGCCGGGCAGAGCGACGCCTTCGAGGCCGTCACCTACGAGGGATACGGGCCGGCGGGCAGCGCGATCCTGATCGATGCGTTGACCGACAACAAGAACCGCACCGTGACCGACGTCCGCACGGTCTTCAAGAAGCTCGGGGGCTCGATGGGCAACTCCGGCTCTGTGGCGTTCCTGTTCCAGACCAAGGGGCAGGTCCTCATCGCGGCGTCAAAGACGACCGAGGAACAGCTGATGGAGGTCGCGATCGATGCCGGCGCGGAGGATGTGCAGACACCCGAAGGCGACGAGGGTTTCTGGACTGTGCTGACCGAGCCGAGCGACTTCATGGTTGTCAAGACCGCGATCGAGGCGGCTGGTATCGATATCTTCGAGGCTGAGATTACCAAGCTGGCCACCGACACCATCGAGCTCGCGGGCGAAGATGCCCAGAAGCTGCTGAGCCTGGTCGAGGCCTTCGAAGACAGCGACGACGTTCAGAAGGTTTATACGAACGCGGACATCGATGAGGCAGCACTCGCCGGCTGAGGGTCAGAGGGCCGCGGCCAGCCACGCCGTGATGCACCGGACCAGCATCGATTCGGCCCTTGTCCGCCCCGCGCCCGCGAAGCAGTCGATCACGCCCGTCGCTCCCCGGCAGGCAACGCTCATCGCAGGCACGCAGCCCGCGAGGGCGGCGAGTACCTCAGGCTCGGCTGAATCGATTCGCAGCTGCGCGAGGGACGGCCCGAGCTCGATCACACGCTCGGCGGCAGCGCTCGGCGTGTCACCGGAACCGGACAGTCGCGTCAGCCTCGCCGACCGCGCAACCCGCGACGCCTCCGCCTGGTCCTCCTCGTTGCCGAGGTGCTCACCCACGGCAGCGACGAGCACGCCGTGCCGCCCCGCTTCGGCATTGAGCGTATCGGCCGCGGGCTGCGCACCCTCCGCAGGCAGCGAGACGCACAGGACCGGCAACTGCTCGGCCGCATCGAGCGCACGCAGGTCCGACGCCAGCCGAATCGCCTCGACCCCGGCCGCGACCGCGCGATCCGACTCGGCCGGATCGGACCAAGCCTCGGACCGGATGAGCAGGTCGAGGCCAGCGGCGGCGAGCTCGGCCCGGCGGAGGGCCGCGGCAAGGTCACGACGATCTGAACGAGAAAGCAACCGCGGCCGCGTCTCCGGTGAGGCCGCATCAAGGGCGGCGGCACGCAGGCCCGATCCTGCCAGCGCGTGCAGGGCCGATCGCACCCCGCCGTAGGCCGGCGCAAGACCGCGGAGCGAGACCGCGATCGAGGGCGGGAAAGCATCCGGATTGTCGGGGGCGGGGTTGAGCATCGGCGGTGCATTCTTGCGCCCAGCGGCGAGTATCATCGTTCATGACCCCGCTGCGACGCTGGATGGAGGCCGTGCACATCGTCGCGGCGGGTCTCTGGGCGGGAGTCGTGATCGCGACCGGGGCCGCTGCGGCGATCATCTTCCCCACCGTCCGCGGCCTGGAACCAACGGTCGGGACCTACCCAAACTACTCGGGCGAGCACTGGCGCCTGCTGGCCGGCCAGGTCGCGGCCAGGCTGTTCGCGGTGGGCGACATCGTCCAGTTCATCTGCGCGATGCTGACCGGTGTGAGCCTCGCGATTATCGCGCTCCAGCGGGACGCCTGGGCGTCACGAACGATAATCCTCGCGAGGCTCACCGTCTACGCGGCGGTGCTGATGCTTGTTGCCTATGCGGTCCTTGTGCTGGGCCACCGCATGAACACGAACCTGGCCGAGTACTGGGCCGCGGCCAAGATCGGTGACAACCAGACCGCCGCCAGCGCCCGACAGGCGTTTCAGAAGGACCACGGCCCGGCATCGGCCGTGATGGGTTCGACCGCGGCCGGGGTGTTCGTGCTGACCGTGCTCGGCGTGGTTGGGGCGACAAGCCGGCCAGCTGCCGCCTCGGCGAGCCCACCGCTGCAGGCCCCGCCACGCCTAGAGACGCCCGACCTGGCTCGGCGGGCTTCACGGTGACCGCACGAACGCCCGGTAACCCGCGTGGGCTCCGTGATCTGCCGTTCGCGCTGCCCCAGGTGACGGCGGCTCAGAAGCGGAGGGCGCGCGAGGTGATCGCAGCCCTCTTCGACGCCTACCCCGACGCGGTCTGCGAGCTCGACTACACCCAGCCGCACGAGCTGCTCATCGCCACGATCCTGTCCGCACAGGCAACGGATGCGGGGGTGAACAAGGCCACCCCGGGCCTGTTCCGGGCGTTCCCGAATCCGGACGACTATGCCCGCGCAACGCCCGCAACGATCGAGCCCTACATCAAGTCGATCGGCCTGTTCCGGAACAAGGCCAAGGCGATCCACGCCGCGATGACCAGGCTGGTTGAGGAACACGGCGGCGAGGTGCCCTCCTCGATCGACGAGCTGCTGGAACTCCGCGGCGTCGCGCGCAAGACCGCCAACGTTGTTCTCGGCAACGCGTTCGGCATCAACGACGGCTTCGTGGTCGATACGCACGTCGAGCGGATCAGCAAGCGGCTCGGGCTCGTGCCGATGGAAGCGACAACCGCGATGACCGAGCGGTACCTGGTCGCGCTCGTGAAGCGGGACGATTGGTGCGACGCCTCGCACGCGCTGATCTTCCACGGGCGGCGCGCCTGCAAGGCACGCATGGCAGGGTGCAGCGAACACCCTATCTGCGGAAAGTACGGCCGCTGCTGCGACCTGCGGTAGAGCCGATCCGTTTTCTCGTGGGAAGACCGGCAGCTACTCGCCGCGAGAGTCGAGCAGCGCCGGAGGCTCGATGGCTGGAATGACGACGTTCGTCTCGATCGACTGGATCTCGAACGCCAGCACGACATTGCCGTACTTCTCGGTCGTCCGCATGGGGTAGAAGACGCCGTCGTGCTCCTGATAATCCTGGTACTGCCGGACCAGCGCGGCTCGAGCCCCATCGGGGATCTGCCGGTCGGTCAGCACAGCGATGAGCAGCCATGAATCGAGGCTGAAGATGTACGACTCGATCCTGCCCGAGGAGAACTCGGCGTCGATGCGTGCCACGCGCGTGCCGTCCTCGTCAGCCCCTCCAACGACGCTGTACCGGGTGAAGTGGTTCTTGTAGTCGGCGAGCTGGTAGAAGTTCGCCGAGTTGCTGATGCGGCTTAGCTCCTCGCCTTCGAGCAAGGTCGTGTCACCGGTGTCGGTCTCGCGCCAGCCGCGGCTGCCATCGAAATAGGTCCGAATGCTCTGAACGCCGGGAAAGATCACATCCTGGACGAGCAGGTTCGGCGCAGCGGCGTGCGTGATCACGCGTCCGCGCTGCAGTAACGGCTCGCCGTCCTCGGGCGTGACCTCGATCTGAACTCGGCCGTTGAACCGCCTGCTCTCGATCCCGAAGACCGCCTCGCGGCCGCCGATAGCCTCGATGTAGTTCTCGAAGACCGTCTCCGCGTCCGGCAGGTCCGAGACCGGAATCGGATCGCCAGGCATAGCGATGCTGGTCACGACCTGATCGTGGGCAATCCAGCCGGACTCGTCGACCGATCCGCTCTCAGCCGACCCGTCCTGAGCGGCAACCGGGCCGGCGGCGGCAAGCGCACCAACGCCGGCGCACAGGCACGCTTGCAACCGGGACCGGAGCGAGGGCCACAAGACGGCCCGGAGGGACACCAATCTCGTCGGAGTGCGATGCATCAGGATGCTCCAAACGGGTTGCCCGGGCTGGCAGCCGAGCCCCACGCGGCTCAGCGTGGGCGGAGCCAGGCAACATCAAAGAAACGAGCCCGCCGCGATTCGAACGCGGAACCTCTGGCTTCGGAGGCCAGCGCTCTATCCAATTGAGCTACGGGCTCATCGGCCGGCGAGTTCGCTCACCGGCAAGGCGGGATCGTACGATCCCCGCCCGCCCCGGGCAACGGGCCCTCACAGCCGCGCCAGGCAGACCGAACCGCACCCCCCGCCATCGCCAGCGAAACGACAAGCCCTCACGCCGTCAGAAGCCATGCCGCCACCCGAGCTAAACATCCCTCGCCCGGCACCGCTTGCGGCGGTGCTGCTGATCACCCTCGTGCTCTCGATCGGCACGGGAGCGGTCACGATCGGGCTGTACTTTGTCGCGACGCAGGCCTGCGGCTTCTCGCGGACTGAGCGGTTCCTGCTGGGTGTCGTGATCGGTGCCTCGTACATCCCCGCCGCGCTGGCCGCAGGACCGGTACTCAAGCGCCTGGCCGCCCGGGGCCGACGACTGACCCCGAGGACGGTGCTGCTCAGTGTCGTGCTCGGGTCTGGGCTCGTCGCGATAGGCCCGCCGCTGCTGGCCAAGCTGGGCGCGGGCGAGGGTGCTGTGGCGGCGGGCATCTGGCTCGTCGGCGCGGCGTACGGTGCGCTGACCGGGCTGATGTGGCCGATCGTCGAGTGGTTCCTCGCCGGCGGGCGGAAGCAGCGGGCCCTGCGAGCCGCAACGGGACGGTTCAATATCACCTGGACGACCGCGGTGGTCTTGGCGATGTGGATCATGGCGCCGATCCTGGGCCAAGCTGCATCGGACCCCCAGCGGGCGCTCGATATGCTGATCGTCATCGCCGGGCTCCACGCGCTCGGTGCCGTCGCGTGCCTCTGGCTGCCTGGGACGCCAGCAGCCGTACCTGTCGAGCACCACTCGTACGGGCCAACCCCGCACCCGGCGATTGCGTCCACGCTGCTGGCCGCTTCCCGACGCCTGCTGCCGGCGAGCTATGTTCTTATGGCGGTCTTGGGGCCCTACTTCCCAGGGGCGCTGACCGACATGGGCGTCGAGCCGTCGCGCCAGACGCTCGTCGTGAGCGCCTGGATGCTCGCACGCGTGGCGGCGATGGTGACGCTCGAGCGTTGGCACGGCTGGCACAACCGCCCGGCCATGCTCATCGTTGGCGCCGCGGCACTGCTGTTGGGCTTTTCGGCCGCTGTGCTCGCCCCCTGGACAGGCTCGCTCGTGCTGGTCACCGCTTCTCTTGCTCTGTTCGGGTGCGGGATGGGCATCGTGTATACGGCCGCCCTGTACTACGCGCTGGAGCTTGAAGACCACGGGGCCTCGGCAGGTGGGACGCACGAGGCCCTGATCGGCATCGGCTACGCCGCCGGGCCGGCGATCGGTCTGGCCGCGAGCATCGCGATCGACCGGGGTGGCCTCGATGAATCCAGCTTCGGGACGACCATCGTCGGGGCGGCGATCGCGCTCACGCTTACGGGCCTGGCGGTCGCCTTTGCGGGTCAAAGGCGCTGAGAGCCCCAAAAACTCGCTCGTTTGCCCGAGAACCGAACAAACAGCCGTGCGTGAGCGTCCCATATGCTGCGTCGGACGCCCGCCGGGCAGCGAACCCTCAGCGTGGCGGTACGACAACCGATGCACCATGGTTGGTCCCCAGCGGGCCGGCAGACCGCTGGAAGGAACGGAGACACGATGGACCGTACGACCCAGACCCGCACCGCCGGCAACCCGCGGCGAAACCGCCTCTTCATCGGTATCGCCGCGATCGCCGGCGCAACGGCTCTGGCGATCCCGTTCGGTACTTCTCTGCGCACGAGCGCGCCTGCCGACACGACGGTGAGCGTCAGCGACCTGCACCTGTTTGCCGGAACGGCCTCGGTTGAGCCTGCCGCGCTGACCCATGACTCTGGTCTCCTGCTCGCGGGCCCAGCCGGCCCGGAGGACCAGTGGCGGGACAATGTCTGGGAGGCAGCTCGCCGGGGCGACAACGACGGCACACTCAATCTGCTCTCTGCGGTGCCCGAGGGCATCGACATGGCGGGCACGGCGGACGTCCGGGCCGCGATCGACCTGCTCGAGGCCAACCTCGCCAAGCGTGACACCCTGCGTGCCGAACAGATCGCTGAGTTCCGCGAGGAATTCGGGCGGCAGCTCGCCGAGGCTGCGGGCGGCGACCCGTCGGACCTGTCCGATGCGCTCTCGACCGCGCTCTTCCTGGAACAGCTGGTCGTGGATACCCAGGCATTCCATGCCGAGCCGGAGGTCGTCGCGCTGATCGAGCACGCCGCGGGCGTCGCGCAGAAGGTCGAGGCCGATGGCGACTGGCTGATGGCCGCAGAGCTGTACGCTCGGCTCAATATGCTGACCGAGGCATCACAACGGTTCAAAGACGATGTGCAGCGTCAGCTGCTCCGCCGCGAGCAGCTGACCCTCTACGCGCCCGAGGCTTATTGGGGGCTCCGCGACGAGCGGGTCCGCGAGCTCGAAGCCCGAGCGATCGTCGCCTGGCACGACCGCAAGGAGCGCCACCCGGACGAGTTCAAGGAGGGCGACGAGCCACCGACCGTTGACGGCCTGCCGCCGTACAACCCGCGCGGTGACGACTACACCCTCAAGCTCGCGGACATCACCCCGGACCTTGCGCTGTCCGCGATCCTCAACGCATCGCGCCGGCACATCAACGCGACAACCATGTCGGACATGGTCATCGGCGGGCTCGATGTGATCGACATGCTGCTCGACACGCGCGAGATCTCTGCCGCCTTCCCGACGCTCAGCAACGTAGCGGCGGTCTCGGAGTTCAAGGACTATCTCGACGAGGAGCGTGCACGGCTGCGGGCCGCGGAGCGCGACCTGTCGGTCATCGACCTCCGGCGAACGCTCAACCGTGTGATCGCGATGAACGAGCAGACCGTCGGCCTGCCCGGCCAGGTGATCATCCACGAGTTCGGCGCGGGCGCGATGAACGAGCTCGACGAGTTCAGCGCGATCATCTGGCCGCACGAGCTGCGGCGGTTCTACAAGCGGCTCGGCTCGTCGTTCATCGGAGTGGGCATCCAGATCATCAACGACCCGGTCACGGGCGACCTGAAGGTCTACACCCCGCTGGCGGGCATGCCGGCGATGCGGGCGGGCGTCCGCGCGGGCGACATCATCACGCACGTCGATGGCGAACCGATGATCGGCGTCTCAACCGACCAGGCCGTTGACATCATCACCGGCCCCAAGGGCACGCAGGTCAGGCTGACCATCAAGCGGACCGACGCTGAGGGCGAGGAACTCGTCCGAGACATCACCATCGCCCGCGACGAGATCGACATCCCGACGATCACGGGCTGGCGGAAGCTCCGGCCCGACAACGCGGTCGACTCCTGGGACTGGTTCATCGACCGGGACCAGGGCATCGGCTACGTGCGGCTGGAGAAGTTCGCCGACGACTCGACGCGGGAGTTCGACGAGGCCATCGCCGCCATGCAGCAGCAAGGTATGCGGGCGCTGATCTTCGACCTGCGCTTCAACTCGGGCGGTCAGTTCGACCGGGCCATCGAGATCGGGAACCGGTTCATCGAGCGCGGCACGCTGGTCTCGACAGTTGACAGTCGGACAGAACTGCCCGAGAGCCACGCCGCCAGTGCGCAGCAGGCGCTGCTCGCCGACGTCCCGGTCGTGATCCTGATCAACAGCAACTCGGCTTCGGCGTCGGAGATTGTCGCGGGCGCCGTGCGGGCCCACGGCCGAACGCAGGACCTCAGCGCCATCGTGCTCGGAGAGCGGTCCTACGGCAAGGGCACCGTGCAGAACGTCCACGGCATCGCGCGGAATACCGCCGCGATGAAGATCACCACGCAGTACTACCAGCTGCCCGACGGCCGGGTCATCCACCGCCGCCCAGGCTCGGATCAGTGGGGCGTTGAGCCGAACCTCGCCGTCGATCTGCTGCCCGAGCAGGTGACCGAGGCCGCGCTCATCCGCCGGAACGCGGACGTGATCCAGATCGATGAGCACGGCGTGGAGATCGCCGATGAAGAGAACACACGCAGGGACCCGCAGGTGCTGATCGATGAGGGCATCGACCTGCAGCTCAACACCGCGCTCGTGCTGCTCAAGACCCAGGTCGCGACCGAATCGAACACAACGGCCATGCGCGACGGCGGCTGATCGAAGACCCTGCCACGCCGCCCTGTATACAGCCCCTCCGCACCACCCGCTCAGGTGGGTTCCGATGCCGCCGTTGCGCGCCGGGCGGCCGTTGATTCCCTAGAGTTGCCCGTGTGCGGTCACGGCCGGTCGCCGGGCCACCGATCTTTACTCCGTTCGCCTCTGCGAAAGGACCACGATGGCCCAGGCTACCACCGACGCCTCCCGCCACGCCGGCAATCGGCTCTCCGACGGGCTGCCCGACACCACGCTGCTCCAATGGCTCCGGGATATGCAACTCATCCGCGAGTTCGAGACGCGGACGCAGCAAGCCTACCAGCAGGCCAAGATCGGCGGCTTCTGCCACATCTACTCCGGACAAGAAGCCTGCGCCGTCGGCACGATCAACTGCGTCGAACACACCGACCCGGTCGTCACCGCCTACCGCGACCACGGCCACGCGCTCGCTCGCGGCATGACCGCCAAGGCCTGCATGGCCGAGATGTACGGCCGCCTCGCCGGCTGCGCCAAGGGCAAGGGCGGTTCGATGCACATGTTTGACAAGCCCAACCACCTCTACGGCGGGCACGGCATCGTCGGCGCGCAGACGCCGCTGGGCCTGGGCCTCGCCTTCGCCGCCCGCTACGAGTGGGAAGTGCTCGGCACTGGCTCGAAGAAGGTCTGCCTCTGCTACCTCGGCGACGGCGCGATCGACCAGGGCGCGTTCCACGAGGCGCTCAACCTCGCCGCCATCTACTCGATCCCCGTGATCTACGTCATCGAGAACAACGGCTACTCGATGGGCACCGCCATCCACCGCCACACCGCCAACCACGAGAACCTGACCTCCCGCGGCGAGGCCTACGGCATCAAGTCGATCAAGATCGACGGGCTCGATATCCGCCACGTCTACGACGTCTTCAAGCCCTTCGCCGACGACTGCCGCGACATGCAGCGGCCCGGCTTCGTTGACTTCAAGACCTACCGGTACCAGGGCCACAGCATGTCGGACCCGCAGAAGTACCGCACCAAGGACGAGGTCGACGAGTTCAAGAACCAGGACTCGATCGCCAGCCTGCTCGCCCACCTGATGAACGAACGGAA
>JBCCZQ010000026.1:0-36793 GCA_039187315.1 Planctomycetota bacterium
CCGATTGCTCGTCCAGCAGGGCCTTGTCCACTCCCAACGCGGCCCGACCGGGGGCTTTACGATCGCGCGCGACCCGAGCGCCGTTTCGCTGCTTGATATCGTCGATGCGGTCAGCCCCATACCGCGGATCCGGGCCTGCCCGATGCGGATCGGTACGCACTGCCACAGCCTCTGCCCGCTTCACACGATGCTCGACACGCTGGCTGAGGAAGCGCAGACGATGCTTGCGAGCACCGATCTGGCGAGCATTCTTGCAAGACCGACCCGACCCTTGGATCTGAAGATAGGTTCTTGTGCGGTAATGATCGGAGAGAATACCGATACCGAGACGCCCAAATGACGATATGATGATCTAGAGATTCGTGTCGCGGGCATCGAAAAGGGACGCTGTGTTTAGTCGAACAATGGAGTACGCCTTTCGAGCTGTAGTGGTCCTCAGTGAGGCCGAAGGACGCCGCATCCCCGCCCAAGAGGTGGCGGATCAGACGCAGGTTTCGAGCCGCTACATGTCCAAGGTGCTCCAGAGTCTCAGCGATGCGGGCCTGATCCACTCGCAACGCGGGCCGAACGGTGGGTTCTGGTTCAGCGGCGACCCGGAGACAGTCACGCTGCTCGATGTTGTGCAGGCGATCGAGCCGATCGAGCGGATCCACGAATGCCCGCTGAAGCTCGGTGCCCACTGCGACACGCTCTGCCCGCTGCACCAGACGCTCGACGACCTCGCCCGCCAGACCGAGGAGCGTCTGGGCTCGACCACGCTCCGCAGCCTGATGCGGTCGCCGGTGGTGCCGCTGGGCCTGACGCTTTCAAGCTCCAACGGCACGAGCAACGGAACCGGCACAACCAACGGCAGCACGAACGGTCACAGCAGCTAGTCACTGCGAGGCTTGCCGTCGATCTGACCGGACCACAGCACCGCATCGCCATCGACGGGTGAGCCTTGACCATCCGCGGGCCAGCGGTCGTGTTCGCACATCACATGTTGCTGCGCATCGCTTGACACGCTCGGCGGTGTGCCGCCGTCGTCATCGAGATCCCCGCCGACCGAATAGAACGTGAGAGTGGCGCCATCGGACCGCAACCGCATCGGTGCATCGATCCATGGGTCGAGTGGCAGCCTGGGTAGCCAGCGTGGCGCGAGTTCATCGATCTGCTGAGGATACCAACCGTTTGCGCGTTCGAAGAGTATCGCGGCCAGGCGGACCAGCAGCGCGTCGCGATGGCCACCAACGACAACGGCTCGCTCGAACGCGCTCTCAAGCGATGGCACCATGAGCCCTGCGAGCAGTCCGTCCGGATCGTTCTGTGCCTCTTCGAGGAAGATGTGCAGGGCGCTCGCCGCGTCACCGTCGCGAAGTTCCGCGAGCGGTCGGCCGTTGGCCCGATCGAATAGGACATAGCCGCGCTCCAGGAACCGCTGCGCACTCCGACGGTCAGCGAAGAGCACGATCCTGCCAAGCCGAGCCGCCTTGTGCATGTCGATGACTGCGCTCTCGGCGTTCATCGACCCGATCGCATGCAGGAATGCGATGCCCTCATTGGTCAGGTGCCCGCCCCCATCGCCGTCATCGCTAAACGCACGCTGGATCGTGTCCACGCCCGCGATGCGCTCGCCCGTGAGGTCGAAGCGCCAGCGTACACCTGGAGCCTGACCGATGCCGCCGAATCTGTGCGCGAGCATCATCAGCGTTTCGCCGTCCATCCTTTCGGCGCTGGCGTCGAGAAGCCGGTGGCACCGGTCGACCGAACGTCTGATGATGGCCAGGCCAACGAGCTGCTCGATAACTGTGCCGCTGTCAAGCATGTGGCCGCCGATAGCGGCCGCGTCGGCGAGGCGCTGCGCCGCCATATCCGGACGACCAGCCTGAGACTCGGCATCTGCGGCCAACGTCAGCAACAGCGACAACTCCCGCACGTCGGAGAGGTGCGGCAGCAAAGCCGAGAGCACCGAGCCCTCGATCAGGTTGTGCCACTCGCTACGCGGCAGCGGATCCTGAAACTGCGACGGGTCACCACCTGCGGCGACCTTGGCTGCAACGTACGCCGGGTCAAACCCGAGCCGGTACACGTAGCCGATGCCCTGCGAAGAGGCGACTCGACCCAATGCATCGAGCGTGTCGGTAAGGGTCGCGGCGTGCGCTGCGGCGAGCGGCCACGCCGGATGACCAGGCTCAAGATCGATCCATCGCACAGGCTCGCCATGCACGCGGATGTTCTCCGGGCGATCGCCCGGCTCGAAGCCGTACGACCGGATCAGCTCCGCCGGCGGGTGGCGGAAGCTCGCGATCGCTTCGAGCAACGGCGCGTACCCCCGCGCACCCGCATGGATGCGGGGCTGCGCAGCGTTCAACTCGGCCAGCGCATCGATCGCAACCGTTGGCTGAACCAGGAAAACCCTGCTCGTATGCCACGCCAGCGCAATGATCGCGAGCGCCGTGACGATGCCAAGTCCGCGGGTCGACGCGTACCACGTCTTCCACACGGGTCCGCGCTGGCGGCGCTTCGCCCGCCGGATCAGCTTGGCGGCGAGCCTGGGTGGACCGAAGGCCTCGACCGCTTCGTTCGGCGACTGCCCGGCCGCTTCGGCGTCCCGGAAGTGGCAGGCCAGCTCGCGCGCAACGTCCATCTGTTCCCTCGGCCAGAGCCGGGTACGCGTGACGACGTCGATGATCAGACCGTTTGTCTCGCGCGGCGCCCCGTGCGTCTCGATGGTCTCGGTCAGCCGCCGTTTGAACGACTTCCAGCTCCAGATCGGCACGAGCACGAAATGCGAGAGCGGAGCCGTCACCGGAGTCTCCCCGCAGCGACGCCAGAGCCAGCCAGAGCCTGCCCGAGGACACCGAGCCGACTCATACCATCGACAACCGCGCGCCACTGCGTCTGGCTTGCGCTCAGCCGGCGCCTGCCTTTGCGCGTCAGGCGGTAGTACTTGCGGGGGCGGCCGGCGTCGCCGTCGCGCCACACCGATTCGACATGGCCCTTGCTCTCAAGGTTGTACAGCAGCGGGTAGACCGTGGACTGGCCGATCCGGATCAGCCCGCCGCTCTGCTCGGCGATCGCCTGCACAAGTTCGTAACCGTACTGCTCGCGCTGGGCCAGGAGGCTGAGCACCGCGGTTGAGGCGACGCCGCGCATCAGCTCCGCGTCGAGCTTGGCGGGGGAGGTCTTGCGCCGTGCCGGCATGTCGGGACCCTTTATCATGCATCACATACTGTGTCGTATATAGTATATGTCGCGATCAGCCGCTCCAAGCGTGTTGCCCAGAAATCGGCGTCCTGTTGTCGTGGCATGCACGCCGAAGGCGAGTGGAGGCCGCGTCGACGGGAATGGGCCCGGTGGGACTCGAACCCACACTGGGGTTACCCCCAAGCGGATTTTAAGTCCGCCGCGTCTGCCAATTCCGCCACGGGCCCATGGCATGAGTGTACCGCCGTCAGCCCTCAGGCCCGCCCGGATCCTGACTGACGGAACCACGCGAGCCCGTCGCGGCGATCAGGCTCGAAAGATCGTGCAGCACGAGCTCATTCGTATGTGGCCCTGGGGGACGGGCGCCTGGGGACCCAAAAAAACCGATCGATAGCGCGTACCGCCCATCGGCCGAGAACATCGGACGCGGGGCGATCAGCCTGCGCTCGAACGTCAGCTCGGCGACCCATCGGCGGGCATCGGTATCGCGCACAAAGACCGAAGGCTTGGTCACGCCGGACATCCCGAGCCAGTGCCCATCTCGGCTCAGCGCGATCATGCCCCACATGCTGATAGCTAAGCCGCGGTCGCCTGAACGCCGCGGGCCATGGGCGACCGTGACGCGTCCGTCGTCAAGATGCACGCCGGTAATCGCCTTTCTGACATCGCCGGCCGCCGCGAGCAGCATCCGCGTGCCCGGCAGGAGTACGTGGACCGCGGTCGTATCGATTGAGGGTATACCGTCAGTCGGCCCGGCCCTGACACGGTGCTCCGCAGCGAGCTGCCACCCGTCGCCCAGCTGCCACACTCGGATGATCGCTTCCTCGATCTTGTGCTTCTCCGAAAAATCGGACATCGTGACGATCTCGGTCGGTTCAGACCGCTGCTCGGTGACGGCGATCCAGTTTCCACGTGAGGCAAGCGAGCGAGCGCCGAAGAGTTCCACCGTCGAGCCCGTATCGAGATCGCAGCGGAGCACAACACTCCTGCCCTGTGAACGCCCCGCGATGAGGACTGCACGCTCGCCGTCGGGCCAGGCCACGATCCCGCTCCATCTACGGACGTGCATCGGCACGCTCTCGAGCGGCAGCGGCACCGAAGCGGCGATGCGCCCGCTGCGGGCATCGATCGACTGGAACCGGATATCGCCCGGCCTCGTGCCAACGAGCCTGCCGAGTGATCGACCGCTCGGCGCGATATCGATCTGTGAGTACGTCTGCCCGCGGTAGCGCCCGATACGCCGGATCGTTTCGCCCGAAGCGGTGTCGATCTCGAGGATGCGATCGAACCCCGCCTTGTGCTTGAGCACCCACGCGAGGGAGCGGTCCTCCGCGAATGCCGTCAGCGATTCGCTCGGCCATAGGAACCAATCCAGGGCTGTTCCGGTTCTGGGCAGACTCCACGCCCAAGCAGCGGCGTATGCGGCGACGGGCACGAGCACCACCGCGGCCGGGCATGCCAGCCTGCGCCGGAACGACCGCGCCCTGCGGATGCGCTTGAGGCCCAGCTCGATGCCGCACTCGGTACAGACGGCACCCTTTCGCAGGCCAGGGCGGGGAGTTGGGCGGCCGTTGGCATCGCATGACTCCACGGGAACCTCAAATCGGCAGCGCCTGCAGAGCCATGCACCGATACGCTCCGGGTGGGACCGGATCCGGATCAGGGCCGCGATCCCCACGAGCAGCGCGAGCGTGCACACAGCACCGCCCACCTCGGGCCAGTACCAGAGCAGCAGCGACCAGAGATCGACCGCGCTGTCGTGGAGGTGAACGTAGATCGTTTCGCCGTCTGGGGCGAAAGCAGCGGATGTCAGCCGCTCCGCTTCCGGATAGGTATCCGCGAAGTGCGGGGCAATGCGGACGAGTTCGTCGGGCTGCATGTGGGCCTCCGCCGGAGACTCTACCCTCAACGCCATGACACCATCAGACAGTACACCGTGGGGCAAGCGCCCACAAAACGGCGAGGAACGGGAGCTGCTGGCCGGTCCGGGCTTTCGGCGTTCCGAGGCGGCGCGGGTGCTGCGGATCGGAGCCGAGTTCATCCGGGGATTCCGCAGGCTGCACTTCGCGGGCGCGTGCGTGACCGTGTTCGGCTCGGCTCGTTTCGACGAGGACCATCCCCACTACGGGCTGGCGCGAGAGATGGGCCGCCGAATCGCAGCGACGGGGCTGACCACGATGACCGGCGGCGGGCCCGGCATCATGGAGGCGGCCAACCGTGGTGCTCGCGAGGCCGGCGGGCGGTCGATCGGCTGCAACATCACGCTGCCGATGGAGCAGGAACCCAACGCCTACCTCGACCGGTTTATCGAGTTTCGTTACTTCTTTGTACGCAAGGTGATGCTGGTGAAGTACTCGTGCGCGTTCGTGGTCTGCCCAGGCGGCTTCGGAACCATGGACGAGCTGTTCGAGACGCTCGTGCTGATCCAGACCGGCAAGATCACGCGGTTCCCCACGGTCGTGATGGGGCTGGACTATTGGCAGCCGATGATCGACTACATCCGCGGGCCGATGGTCGATGCCGGCACGATCAGCGCCGACGACCTCGACTTCTTCATCGCGACGGACGACGCCGATGAGGCTCAGCACGCGATCGAGCGCGCAAGGGACGACCACGCTGAGCGCTTCATGCGTGCACGACGGCCGTTCTGGTGGCTCTGGGAGTAACCCCGGCGAGGGTCGTGATCCGCTGCACTCAAAGAAAAAACGCCCACGGCTCAGGAAGCGCCGCGGACGCGGAGAACTGAAACAGCAGGGATAGACAGGCTCAGCGGCGGCGACGGGCGGCGGCGAGCCCCGCGAGGCCGAGCAGCGCCGCCGACGACGGGGCCGGGATCGCCTCGACCAGCGCATCGCCGACATCCGCACCCTGAAGGTTCGAGCTCGACAACGCATTATCCAGCAGGAACTGTCCGAACTCAGGCGAGACGAGCAGGTTGGCGCCGATCGTCAAGCTACCCGGGGTCGCGTCGAGCGTAGTCGGGTTCTCGATATCGAACAGGATCGCGGCGATGCCGGTCGTGCTCTCGACAAAGAAGCCCGAGGCGTTGCCGCCCAGCGTCCCTGCGCGGGCACCGTCGAAGCCGATCGTAAAGTTGCCGACCTCGACGGTGTCGTTGTTGAACAGCACGCTGCCCTCGTGCTCGATCGTTCCTGAGAAGGTTCCCAGGAAGTTCGAGGCGTCGTAGGCGAACGTGGTGGGCAGGCTGGGCGCGCTACGCGTGTTGATCGGAAATGCGACCGAGCCGGGGATGGTGCCCGGGCTGATGACCGGACCGCTAACGCCCGACAAGTCGAGGCTGGCCGCCGAGGACAGAGTCGCGGTATCCAGCAGGACGCTGGTCTGGCCGCCGGTCACGAGCGTCTGGCCCGAGGCCGAGCCCGCAACGATCGCGCCGGCCGTCATGGCCGTAAGTGAATAGGTGGACATGGAATCTCCTTCGATCGCGTACAGAACCCCCCGCGAGAAGGAAGAGAGTCGGCAAGATGCGCACCCGGCGCTCGGCCGCAAGAAATCCGGAACGAAAAACTTGCGTTCAACAAAACATGATTCTCTGATGCGGAGATCGGCAATGGGTTGCCTCGATCGAAACGGATAGCATGGCCCGATGAGCGCCGTGCTTGCACAGATCGGGCTGGTGGCACTGGGCGGCGCAATCGGTGCCGTGGCGCGCTTCGGCGTCACCGGTGTCGTTGCCGGCTCGTTGGTCGGACCCGATGACGTCCCGCGTTTCCCGTGGGGCGTACTGGCGGTCAATCTCGTCGGCTGCTTCTTCATCGGCGTGATCGCGGCCGCGTGTATCGAGCGGCCAGCGGATGATCGGCTCCGGATGCTGCTGATCGCGGGCTTCCTCGGGTCCTTCACAACGTTCAGCGCGTTCGGGCTCGACACGCTCGAACTGCTCAAAGCCGACGCCGCGGGGCTCGCGCTGGCGAACATCGCCGGCTCCGTTGTCGGTGGAACCGCCCTCGCAGCAGCGGGATGGGCGATCACGCAGAGGATCATCGAGTCATGAAGAACGCAGGCGCGGGTGCACCGGCAAACATGCCATCCGGCTTCCTTTTCCAGGATCAGAACGGGATCGCGTGCACGGTCTATGTGCCCCGCGATGTCGAGCCCATCGGCACACTTGTGTTCCTGCACGGCAGCGGCGAATGCGGCAGTAACGGCACGCTCCAACTCACGGTCGGCTTGCCGCGGTGGCTCATGCTCCAGCCGCAGCGGTGGCCCTTCGCGGTCGTGATCCCGCAGAAGCCGGAACAAGACAGGCCGTGGCTGGACTACCACGACGCGGTACTCGGGCACCTAGATCGATCGGTCGAGGCGTTTGGTCTCGATGCGCGCCGGGTCGCGCTGACGGGGCTGAGCCAGGGCGGCAACGGGGCATTCCAGATCGGGGCCAGGGCGGCGTCACGCTTCCGCGCCGTGGTGCCGGTCTGCGGATTCGCCGAGTTCAACTTCCGGAACCCGAGCGATCGCGCAGGCCACGTCGAACGGATCGCAGACGCGCTCGGCGCTACGCCCATGCGGATCTACCACGGTGAAGCGGACACCGTGGTACCGGCGCAGGAGAGCGTGGACATCCACGCCGCGCTCCAGGCACGCGGCTCCAACGCGCTGCTGGAGCTCTACCCCGGTGTTGGGCACAACGCGTGGGACCTGGCCTACGGCGACTCCGACATGGCCGAATGGCTTGCCGAGCTGCTCGCCTCCTAAGCAAAAATTGGCGATCGCTGTCGTCCATCCGCTCGGGCTGCGCATGGGTCGGTGAGCGGACGGCTGCGTTGCCGTTCGCGGCCAAGCCACACGCCCCAAGAGAGGGAACGACCCATGCCGCTGCGCACCACCATTGAGACAACCACGACCATAACCATCGCCGCCACGATCTTGGGCATTGCCGGCGCGGCTGCCTCACAGCCGCTCGTCGGCTCCGGGCCGAACCTGCCGATCCCCTCGCCGAACGACCCACCTCCCCCGCAGCAGCCCCGTGCCGTCACGACCGGCTCGGGCACGTGGACCGGCACCTGGACATCCCCCGCCGCAGCAAACTGGGTCGGTAGCTTCAACGCCATCGGGCCGGTACCGGCCGGCGTCACCTCGACGGGCACCACCCGGTACGACTTCAGCTCGCTGCCCACAGGGCAGCTTCCCGCGGACACATTCTTCCGCTTCGGGGATGTCGACGGCGGATCGACCACGACCGAGGTCTTCACCCTCATCGCGTTCGACACGGGCGGCAGCCTCATCACGACGCCGTGGCTCGACGAGCCGCTCGCGGTCACAGGATCCGGGACGGGCGGGGGCGGCACGATCCTGCCCGGCAACACCCCCGGGTGGTCGTGGACGGCCGGCACCGGCACCTACGTGATCGACGGATCAACGGTCACAGGCGGGAACCCGAGCATCTCCATCTTCATGGAATCCAACACATCGATCGCTTCGATGCAGCTGACGCGCGGGTCGACGTTCGCGAGCTTCAGCCTTGCCGCGCCGCTTATCCCGGCACCGAGCGCGATGGGCGTGCTCGCGGGCGCAGGCCTGCTCGTATCGCGTCGGCGTCGATGACGGCGGATCACAGGCTCAGCTGACATCGAGCTCGCGCACGCCGCGGGCACGGCGGACGGCCTCGACGTTGCTCCGGATCTTCTCCCGCACGCCCTGCGCATCGCGCACCCACGGGATGACGAGCCGGGGCATCGTCGCGTCGGAACTCTCGACGATCACAGTCCCGACACCAAAGATCCGCTGGAGCAGCGTCGCGCCGTGGGTCGTGTCCTTGACCCGGTAGAGCTCGATCTCCTCGAGCGTGCGGTTGAACACACCCTCGCGGAACTGGATGCGTTGCGTCGTCAAGCTGTAGTCGGTTGTCGCGGTGGTGATCGCCCGCCACACGGCGTACGGGATCGGGATCACAAGAAGGCACAGCAGGAACCAGCCCGTGTTGATCCACTGGCTCGGCGAGGCCTGCCATGACTCGGTTTCGGGACGCTTCTCGGGATCCTCATCGGCCGCGGGGTCGCTCAGCGGATTGGACGGCTCTTGCGGACTCGAGGCCGCGACGTGCCGCGGCGTCTCGGGTGCAAGCCCCTCGACGGATGGGATCTCGACGCTCGGGACCTCGACAGCCAGCACCTCAAGGCTCAGCGCTTCGGCCATCGATCGGGCCTCGGCTCCCGATTCGGCCTCGAAGACCTTCTGCTGCTCGACCATGGTCCGCGGATCGCGGCAGTGGACGATGTAGCGGTTGCTCACTCGTCGGCTCCTTGCTGGCCGGAAAAAGCCTGCGCGTCACGATAGAGCCGGGCGCCCGCCCTGGCCTTGAACAACGCTATCAGGGGCAACAGGCAGACCGTATCAGCCGCAGCGATCGCTCCGAGCGCCCATCCGGGCCGAGCGCCCGCGGGCACCTGTTCCCACCAGAGAAACCCGATCCACGACGAGACTCCCACGCCGAGACCGGTCGACGCCAGCGCGATCAGGATCGTCGGGCCGAGCCATCGCCATCCGACAATCCAGATAAACCCTGCCGCGAGCAGCGCAAGCATCGATACGCCCGCGAAGGACGCGACGAACGGCATGTGGCTCCATCGCATCTCGAGGAAGCTGCTGGCCGGGTTGGTCGGGTCTGCGTAGCCCGTGACCACGGCGCCGACGGGATAGCGTGCTGCAACGGCGGCAGCCGATGGACGGACCGGGAAGTGTTCCTCGACCGACCAGACCCTGTCGCCCTCATAGACGGTGCCTTCAAGCTCATACGTGTACCTGATCTGCGGGCTGTACGCCGTGTTGGAGCCGCCCGAGCCGGGCGCATTGGTTGCTCGGCTCTGCGATTGCACGCCCGATGCCAGGATGGTGACCTCGACCTCGACGGCCGACCCGTTCAGCCGCACCTGCTCCCGTGCTTCGCTCACGCCCATCATCACGAAGAAGATACATATGGCTACAAACGGCGTTACGAACACACCAAGCACGATCGAGAACGACGCCATGTTGGCGCTGAGCATCGCTTCCTGCCGTTTGGAGAGCTCCCTCGGAATCACGTCGGGAGTGTATTCGGAATGATGGGTCCGCTGTTGCGGCGGCGTGGCCGAGTACCATCCTCCCGTGATCGACCGAAGGCTGAACTACGGGCGCGAGACGATCGATCGGTGGCTCGCGTCGATGCAACGCGTTGGGTGCGCAGTCGACCTGGGCGCTGGCTTCGGCGACGATCTGCTTGCGGTGCGCCGATGGCACCCCGAGGCCAGGCTCCTCGCTGTCGAGAACCACCCATACGCGATCGAGCGGCTCGGAGCCCACGGCATCGAGACCACAGCGATTGATATCGAACGCGATGCGTTGCCGATCGCAGACGGCGCGGCGGATGTTGTCATCGCCAACCAGATCCTCGAGCACACGAAGGACATCTTCTGGGTGCTCCACGAGGCAACGCGCTGCCTGGCCGTCGGCGGCTCACTGCTCGTGGGCGTGCCGAACCTTGCATCGCTGCACAACCGCGTGCTGCTAGCCATCGGCCGCCAGCCGTCGGTCATCAAGTCGGACAGCGCGCACGTCCGCGGGTTCACGCGGGACGACCTGGCGGCGTTTCTGAGCGCCGGCTTTCCGGGTGGGTACGAGCTTCTCGCCGCACGCGGCGCGAACTTCTATCCGATGCCACCAACGCTCGCCAGGCCGCTCGCGAGGCTTCTTCCCACCATGGCCTGGGGGCTGATGCTCCGGTTCGTCAAGCGCAAGGCGTACGCCGACGGCTTCCGCAAGCGCGTGCAAACCGCAGGATTCGAGACTCGATTTTACATCGGCGAAGCGCCGGACTGAGACGCTCAGCCGAACCGCGCCCGGACCGACGAGGCACCCTTCGATGCGATCTCTTCGCGAACGGCCGCGACAAAGTCGTCAGCGCTCATCGCTCCGAGGTCTTTCTCTGTCCCGAATGCGCGGACAGAGACGCTGCCGCTCTCCTCGTCGCGAGGGCCTACAACCGCGAGGTACGGCACCTTCCACCGGGAACCGTGCTTGATCTTGGCCTGCACACGCTCGTTGGAACCGTCGACTGACGAGCGGATGCCGGCCTCGACAAGCCTGGCGTTGACGTTCGCAGCGTACGCGGCGGACTTTTCAGAGATCGGCAGCACCCGGACTTGCTCGGGGCTAAGCCAGAGCGGGAACGCGCCGGCAAAGTGTTCGATGAGCAGGCCGACGAAGCGTTCCAAGGATCCAAACGGCGCGCGGTGGATCATGACAGGGCGGTGGCGCGCGTTGTCCTCGCCGATGTACTCGAGCTCGAAGCGTTCGGGGAGGCTGTAGTCGATCTGCACTGTGCCAAGCTGCCACTCTCGGCCGATGACGTCCTTGACCACGAAGTCGATCTTGGGGCCGTAAAAGGCTGCTTCGCCCGCCTCTTCGCTGAAGGGGACGCCGAGGCTGGCGGCCGCCTCACGGCAAGCCTGCTCGGCCTTGTCCCAGTTGGTGGGATCACCCGTGTACTTGGCCGAGTCAGGATCGCGCAGCCCGACGCGGACCCGATAGTCGGTGATGCCCAGCGAGTTGAAGATGGTGTTGACCAGCGAGAGGCAGCCGCGGACCTCGGTGTCGACCTGGTCGGGGGTACAGAACAGATGCGCGTCGTCCTGGGTGAACGAGCGGACACGGGTCATGCCGCTGAGCTCGCCCGACTGCTCCCAGCGGTAGACGGTGCCGAACTCGGCGATGCGATAAGGCAGATCGCGGTAGCTGCGCGGCTGGCTCGCGTAGATCTTGATGTGATGCGGGCAGTTCATGGGCTTAAGAAGGAAGCCCTCGAGGTTGCCCTCGGCCATCATGCCGTTGAGCTCCGCGCTGCTCGAGCCCTCATCGGAGACGCGATCGAGGAACTGTCGCTCCATGATGGGCACGAACTGGCTGTCCTGGTAGTACGGAAAGTGCCCGCTGGTCTTGTAGAGGTCGAGCTTGCCGATGTGGGGGGCGAAGACCTCGAAGTAGCCCTGCTTCTTGAGCTCCGTGCCGATGAAATCCTGGAGTTCTTTGCGGATGATCGCGCCGCGCGGCGTCCACAGGACAAGCCCCTGGCCGACGTCATCATCGAGGAGGAAGAGGTCGAGCTGCTTGCCGAGGACGCGGTGGTCTCGCTTCTTGGCCTCGGCGAGCTGCTCGAGGTGGGCGTCGAGGTCCTTCTTGCTGAAGAACGCGGTGCCGTAGACGCGGGTGAGGCGGTCTGAGTTCTCGTCGCCGTGCCAGTAGGATGAGGCGAGTGACATGACCTTGATCGCACCGATGCGGCCGGTGCTGGGGACGTGGGGTCCGCGGCACAGGTCTTCCCAGCTCTCGCCAGGCGTGCCCGTGGCGTAGAACGACAGCGCATCGGCGCCAACATCAACGGCCCGCTCCGCGTTGTCGAGCTTGTACTTGCTGCCCTCGGCCTTGAGCTTGGTCATGCCCTCGGGAACAGGCATGTCGTAGCGGGTGAACGGCCGGTCTTCCTTGATGATGTCCGCCATCTCCTTCTCGATGGCCTCGAAGTCGCCCTCGCGGAGCGGGCGGTCTTCGGGGAAGGCGATGTCGTAGTAAAAGCCGCTGTCGAGCGGCGGGCCGTAGACGAGCTGAGCGCCGGGGACAATGCGCTGGATCGCCTCGGCCATCACGTGCGCAGCGGAGTGTCGGCACAAAGAGAGCGCATCGGGATCGGGCTGCTTCTCGCGCGTGGTGGGCGTGATGAGCGCGAGCTCGGCGTCTTCGGTGATGACGGTCGAGAGGTCGGCGAGTTCGCCGTTGATCCGGGCCCCCACCGCCGCCTTGGCGAGGCGCTCGCCGATGGTCATCGCGACGTCGTAGGCGGAGACGGGGTTGTCGAAGTCTTTGGTGGAGCCATCGGGGAGCCTGACGCGGGGCATGGGGTGTTTCCTCGTGAGCGGTCACAAAAAAGCCCGGCTGGATGGCCGGGCTGGGTTGGTTCAGACTCGGATCGCCGGCCGCTAACCGAGTGGCGTGGTGCGGGTCGTGGTCGTGCCGGCGATTCGGTTCATAGAGGCATGCTATCCCGCGGGTGTTGGCAGAAACGGCGATGGGAGCACGTGGTGGGCGTTGGCGGTCACAAAAATAGCGTAAATTGCTATATATCTGAAATCGATATATCATATACTGGCATAGACGATTGGAATTTGCTGGAGACCGATTGATGGCCGAGCCCGCCCCGAAACTGACCGCACACCACGCCGAGCTGCTCGTTCTGTCTGTGCTGGCGCGGGGGCGCTCGTACGGCTATGCGCTCTCGAAGCAGATCGCAGCGGAATCGGGCGATGCGCTCCGGCTGCCCGCGAGCCAGCTCTATCCGCTGATGACCAAGCTGGAGAAGCAGGGGCTGGTGGTGCCGTCGTGGGAGGAGATCAAGGCGGAGGCAAGCGAAGAGGGGTCGCCCGGCCGGCGCCGGAAGTGGTACGAGCTGTGCGGGAAGGGCCGGAAGCGGCTCGCGCAGCGTGTTGAGGCACACCGCCGGTTCACGGCGCTGATCGACGGGTTTCTGCCATCGGAAGGAGCAACATCGTGACCGAGATACGCGAGCGTGTGAGCGGACCGACGTCTGCGCAGTCCTCGGCGCGGGATCCGATCGATCGGTGGCTGGATGTGTTTGTGCGGTTGCTGCGTGTGCCGAGGGCGGATGCGTCGCGGATCCGCGACGAGCTTGAGGACCACCTTCGGGCACGTGTAGATGACCTGATGGTGACGGGGCTGAGCGAACCTGAGGCGGTTCGTGCGGCAGTTGGTGAATTGGGCGAGACGGCCGAGCTTGCGAAGCACTTCAAGTCGGCCGTGCATTCGAGAAGGAGACCTGTGATGCAGACGTTGCTTGTTGGTGTGGCCGGGGCGTCGGTCGCGGCCGGTTCGTTGGCGATCCTCAGCCCGAACGGCATGAACAGTCCGAGCGGCACGACCGGCGTGTCTTCGCGTGCGGCGGCGGCGACCTCGGAGATTGTCGAGGCGAGCGGGCAGCCGATCGAGGACCGGGTCTTTGAGGCCGAGTTGCGGACCGATCCTGATACGGGCTACACCACGCTCGCCGATGCGATCTCGGCGATCGAGGGCTTGCTGGACGCGCGGGTGATCGCGCATCACCGGCCGATGCTGGCTGGCATCGGTCACACTCGGATGGATGCGGAGTTCGAGCCGCCGCAGCTGAAGGGCCTGACACTCGCGCAGGGGCTGGAGCTGCTAGCCGTGCCGCTCGAGCTGGAGCCGACAGATTCGCTGGCGGTGTATGCATCGGGCGTTGCATTCGAGCTGTCGACGCAGAGCTTCTTTGATCGTCGGGATGCGGTGCTGATCGAGTACGATGTGAGCGGGCTGTTGGTGGCGCCGGGCGGGCGAGAGATCAACCCGCATGAGTTCCGGGACACGGTGGTTTCGCTGATCGAGCCGTCGCTGTGGGGCGAGCGGGCTCGGATCGGGATGGTTTCGACGACGCTGCTGGTGAGCGCGCACCCGCGGATTCACGTGCAGGTCGAGGATCTGCTTGGGCGAGTGGCGGCGAAATATGCGTCGCAGCGGGCGGCGAGGCTGGACGCGGAGCGTCGGCGACATGTCTCGGAGATTGCGAAGTACTCGGCGGAAGTCACGAACCGCGAGGCGGGGCTGGCCGAGCTTGAGGCGGAGCTTGCCGCGGCTGTGGCGGCTCGGGCGGCGGCGAGGGAGCGGGTGTACTCGATCGAGCACGAGCTGGGCCAAGCCGATGGCCAAAACACCGTTTCGCTGCGGCTGGGCCTGTCGGAGGCGCGCGACGAGTTGGAGGCGGCTGAGAAAGCGGTTTCGGACACGACCGACAGGATGGTGATGACCCGCCACAACATCACGATCACACAGGGACAGATCCGTCAGCACGAATCGTATCTGGTGGCTCTGACGGATCCGGCGGGGTAATCGGCCGATCGGGCTCTGATGAACTATCCTGTCCGGATCGACCCTTTCCGGAGGCGATAAGTTCACGTGATCTGCCCCTACTGCGAGACAAACAAGGACAAGGTCATCGACTCGCGGGCGGCCGAGGGCGGCAGGGTCATCCGCCGCCGCCGAGAGTGCCTGGCCTGCTCGAAACGGTTCACGACATACGAGCGTGTCGAGCACTCCGTCAAGCTGCTCGTGGTGAAGAAGGACGATACGAGGGAGCCGTTCGACCGCGAGAAGATCAGCCGCTCGATCCACATGGCATGCGGCAAGCGGAAGATCCCGGCAGAAGCGCTCCAGCGGATGATCGACGAGATCGAGGAAGAGCTGCACCGCCAGTACGACCGCGAGGTCGAGGCGCGGGTCATCGGCGAGCGGGTGATGGTCAAGCTCAAGGATGCCGACGAGGTCGCGTACATCCGCTTCGCCAGCGAGTACTACCAGTTCCGCAACGTCGAGGACATCTCAAGGCAGATCCAGGAGCTCAACGCCCGCATCAAGGACGTCAAGAACCAGCAGACGCTGTTCAGAGATCCGGTCAGGGACGACCATCCGGCCGGGGAGAAGCGATGAGGCCGATCGGAAGCACGCTGTTCGTCATGCTCGCGCTCACACTAGCCGGGTGCGCCGCGAAGGGCGGCAGTCCCACGCCCGCGCAGCAAAAGACCGCTGGTCCGACCGATACCCCAGTGCCGCAGGCCCAGCCAAGGGTCGAGTCTTCAACCCCGCTCGTTGAGCCGACACCCCAAGTCACGCCAGTCGAGGCGCCGCCCGGCGAGTGGGCACCCGACTGGTTCCGCCCGGGCCCGAGCCGATTCGAGGGGCGGGCCTCGGCGAGCGCGGTCGCGACAGCCGACAACCTGCTCGACGCCCGACGCGACGCGGTCGACAGGGCCAACGACCTGCTCGGCTCAGCGGATTCGACCAGCGTCGAGCGCACGGTCACACGCCAGCTCGACGGCGGCGAATTCCGCGTCTGGGTCCGCATCGTCGCCGAACAAGGCTGACCATCCGGCACGCATCCGCTACCGCTTGTGCTCCGGGCTGTCGAAGTCGGTCTTACAGCCGGCGTCCCACGCCTCTGGCAGGTTGCCGTGCGCCGGGATCCCGCCCTGATCCTTGAGCATCCGCGCCAGGTGCATGCAGTTCCAGGCCAGGAACGTCGTATTCCGGTTCGTAAAGTCGTTCTCGGGCCCGCCAGAGCCGGGGTCGGCGTAGCTCGGCCCCGGTCCTGCTTCACCCATCCAGCCCGCGTCGGCCTGCGGCGGGATCGTGTAGCCGATGTGGCTCAGCGAGAACAGGATGTTCATCGCGCAGTGCTTGACGCCGTCCTCGTTGCCCGTGATCAGCGTCGCGCCAACCTTGCCGTAATCGCGGTACTGGCCCTTGCCGTTGAACGAATGCGTATAGCCGTACATCCGCTCGAGCACCCGGTTGCACACGCTCGACTTCTCACCCAGCCATACCGACGTGCACATCACCAAGATGTCGCACGCATCGACCTCCGCCTGGAGCGTCGGCCAGTCGTCCCGCTCCCACTCGGGCGTGTCGGCCATATTCTGACCGAGCCCCGCGGCCAGCTCGTAGTCGACCGGCCGGATGACCTTCGTCGCGACCTTGTTTGCCTCGAAGACCCGCTGCGCGACGCCGATCAGCTTTTCCGTATGGCTCAGCACCGGCGTGCGGTTCAGCGTGCAGTTGAAGAACAGCACGGACAGGTCGTCGTACTTCGCCGGCGGGGCCTGGCACTGGTGCTCGGTGATCGTGGTCAGCTGGTCGGTCACGGCGTTGGCTCCTGCGTGCGGTTTCCTTCGGACGATGTCCTCAGACCGGCCATGCTAACCGGCAGGAACCCCCCGCTCCTCCCCAACGGCAGACCACCGATCGGGTACGATCGCCACATGGCTACCAAACAAATCAACTCCGCCGCCGAAGCACTCGCCGACCTCAAGACCCGCGGCATCATCTACGACGGCTGCACTGTCATGGTCGGCGGCTTCGGGCTCTGCGGCATCCCGGAGCACCTGATCATCGCACTCCGCGACACGGGCGTCAAAGACCTCACCTGCATCTCCAATAACGCGGGCGTCGACGACTGGGGCCTCGGCTTGCTCCTCCAGACACGCCAGATCAAGAAAATGATCTCCAGCTACGTCGGCGAGAACGCCGTCTTCGAGAAGCAGTTCATCGACGGCGAGCTCGAGGTCGAGTTCAACCCGCAGGGCACCCTCGCCGAGCGCATCCGCGCCGGCGGCGCGGGCATCCCGGCCTTCTTCACCGCCACCGGCTTCGGCACCCTCGTCGCCGAGGGCAAAGAGACCCGCACGCTCACGCCGCCGAAGTACCTCGCGAAGGCGAACCGGGCCAAATCGAACAAAGCCGAGCAGCCCGAGGCCGCCGACCTTCAGCGCGACTTCGTCCTCGAGACCGGCCTCTACGCCGACCTCGCCCTCGTCAAGGCCCACACCGCCGACACCTTCGGCAACCTGATCTACAACAAGACCGCCCGCAACTTCAACCCGATGATGGCCACCGCCGCGGCCTTCACCGTCGCCGAGGTCGACGAGCTCGTCGAGGTCGGCACCCTCGACCCCGACCGCGTCCACACGCCAGGAGCGTTCGTGGATCGCGTGGTTGAAACCGTCAGCGAGAAACGCATCGAGCAGCGAACGGTGAGCGGGTGACACATGAACCGAACTGAGCTTGCGGAGATTCTTGAACGCGAGGGATTCGATCCGTGTGTCTATAGCCTTGACGGCGGCACAAGAGAAGACACACTCTGCGTGGCGCAAGAGGGCGGACGTTGGTGCGTGTATTACACTGAACGTGGCATTCGAGGCGAGACGGCGTGGTTCGCTACCGAAGGGCAAGCGTGCGAGCACCTGCTGAAGCAAATCCGCTCTTTGCCCATTCAACAAACTCGCACGACTGACGCAGAACCCGGGCGGCTGGGTAAATCTGTCCAAGCCATCGCCTTCGACTGCTTCGGCACCCTCATCGACTGGGAAGCCGGCATCCTCGACGCGCTTTCCAGCCTGTTCGAACGCCACCGCGTCGTCGGTCCGCCGGCGGACGCCGATCTGCTCACGCTCTACGCCCGGCTCGAATCCGAAGCCCAAGCCGGTTCGTACCGGCCCTACCGCGACGTCCTCGCCGACGTCGCGCAGGGCTTCGCCCACAAGCTCGGCTTCCCGCTGCCCGCGATGGACCGCGGCATCCTGGCCGACTCCATCCGCCACTGGCCGGCGTTCCCCGATACCGCCGAGGGCCTGCAAAGGCTCAAAACCAAGTACCGCCTCGCGGTCATCAGCAACATCGACGACGACCTGTTCGCCAACGTCGAGCACAAGCTCGGCCTCGCAGCGGTCGGCGGGTTCGACTCCGTCGTGACCGCAGAACACGTACGCTCCTACAAGCCGGGCGATGCGCACTTTCATGAGGCGCTCAAATCGCTCGGGCTCGGGCCAGGCGAGCTGCTCATCGCCGCGTGCAGCCTGCACCACGACATCGCCCCAGCCAACGCCCTCGGCATGCCCACCTGCCACATCGACCGCAACCAGCTCGGCGCATCGGGCCACGCCGATGCCACCCCAACCATGACCGTCCGCTCCGTTGCCGAGCTCGCCGACGCCCTCGGTTGTTAGCCGCGGCCAGAATCCGTTGTCTCAACATCGTCGAGATCGTCGAACTCATCGTCGAAGTCATCCTCGCCATCGTCGCCCAGGTCGAGATCAAGGTATGGATCGTTGCGGAAACCGCGGACCGAGAAAATCGCGCACGGAATGCCGATGAAGAACAGGCCAACGATGGGCGTGTTCCCGCCGATGATCGGCTGCCGAGTCGTGATCGCCGCGGTGAGCTGATCCGCAGCCGCGAGCACAAAGATGCCCGCCACGCCCCCGGCCGCGACACGCAGGGCCGTCCCGCCGTACCGCCTCGACCACATCGCGATCAGCACCGCGGTGCACAGCACGCCCAACGTCACGATCACCAGCATCGCACCGGGTGTCCACCGCGGCACCAGCGGCGGCAGGGCCGCCATGAACACCACCAACGCGATAGTCAGTGTCATCCGCATGATTCGGACCGGAGCCTTCGACCGTCTGCTGTATACTTCCGGCGGAACGAACGGAGAACGCTATGCCGCTGACACGCGACCAGATCGCCGCACGTGCCGCCCGCGAGCTCCGCGACGGCTTCGTCGTCAACCTCGGCATCGGCATGCCCACGCTCGTCGCCAACCACATCCCCGTCGGGACGGACGGCCAACCGATCGAGGTCTGGCTCCAGTCTGAGAACGGGCTCCTGGGCATCGGGCCCTTCCCGGCCGAGGACGCCGTCGACCCCGACCTCATCAACGCCGGCAAGCAGACCGTTACCGCCCTGCCCGGCTCGAGCTACTTCAGCAGCTCGGACAGCTTCGGCATGATCCGCGGCGGGCACATCGACATGTGCATCCTGGGCGCCATGCAGCTCAGCCAGACCGGCGACATCGCCAACTGGATGATCCCCGGCAAGATGGTCAAGGGCATGGGCGGCGCGATGGACCTGGTCGCCGGCGTCGACAAGGTCGTCGTCACCATGGAGCACACCAGCAAGCGGGGTGACGCGAAGATCCTGACCGAGTGCGATCTTCCGCTCACAGGAAAGTCCGTCGTCGACATGGTCATCACCGACCTGTGCGTCATGGAGTTCGACCCGTCGGCCGGAGACGGCGGCCGCTTCCGCGTCACCGAACTCGCCGAGGGCGTCACCCGCGACGAGATCGCCCGCAAGACCGACGCCGAGGTGCTGTTCGCGGACGAACCGGTGACGATCGAGGTGTAAGGATCGAGGTGTAAGTCAGTGGGCTTCTACTCATCGATCAACCTGTATTACCCGCTGATCGAACCGCCGCGGCTCAGCCTGCGTGACGCAGCCCTCTTCTGCGAACGGTTCAGGACGCTCGGCGTCGTCAAGCCAGAGACCAGCCCGGGCCAGGCGAGCTTCACCCCGGGTGACCGGATCGACATCGACTTCGCCGACTCGGACGGGTGGGAAGAGCCCACTCCAGCATTTCCAGAGGGCCGCCAATGCGAGCACCCCGAAGGCGCATGGGTCTTCCCGCACCGGACAACGATCGCATGGTCTGAGAGGCTCGAGACACTGAAACAGATGTCCGACCCGGCGTACCGCCTCTTTGTATCGCTCGGTGATCTGACCGATGATCTCTGCAACCGGCTCCACGTTCCTTCACCCGAGAACGATCAGGCGTTCGCCCCCGTCTCGTGCAGCATCGAAGCCGGGCCCGTACTGATCGGCCCGGAGGATGTTGTCGACGATGTCTGGGCCAGTTCGCTGTTCACGATCAAATTCAGTGGCCAGGGGTACTGCTTCCCGCGGACACACCGAGAAGTCATCGAGCAGGCCAAGCAGCAGCCAGAAATCCAGGCAGTCGCCGATCTCGTCCGCGAGACATGGCCGATCGAACCCAAAAAACCGCCGAAGCGCATCATCGAGCATCGCAAGCGGATGGGCGACGCCTTCATGGGCGACCCGGAAGAGCCGCTCAATTAGTGCTGGGGCATAGAGGGCATCTAACACGGAGCACCCCATGCCCATCTACCGTATCGATGCCGCGGAATTGCCACGACCTCCCACGCTGCGTGCAAAGTCGCTTTCGCAGGCAGCCGGATACGCCGACGAGAAGGGCTGGCGCGTGCGGTCCATCACGTTCGTATCCGAACGTGGACCAGCCGACAGCAAGGTCGATATAGCCCTTCGTGACAGCTACAAGCCGAAATCGCTGACAACACGTATCGAGCTTACGATCGGCCAGATCGTCGTCGGGTTCTGCTCACGATCGCTTGCTTCATGCTCGACCGCGGTCTGTTTTGGATCTTTGCTTGACCAAGCGACACTGACACGGGGAAACGCACCATGCCCATCTACCAGGCACGCCGAACCGATCCGGTCACCAAGGACGAGCACGTCCTCTACATCGACGCCGAGGACATCCGCTCGGCCCGCGCCGCGGTCGCCCGGCACGGCTGGGAGTCGGCCCGGCAGGTCTTCGCGCTCCCGCCCGGCTTCGACATCCCCGACGGCGCCGAGCGGATCGAGGCCCCGCGGCTGGCGGAGCCGGGCTCGGCCTACGCCGCCATCGCCCGTTCACGCCTCATCCAGCAGCCGATCTCGACCATCGCCCTGGGCGTCCTGTTCGGCTGGATCCTGATCGTCTTCGTGTCGTTCGTGGTCGCCGTAGTGCTGGACATGCTGGGCTATGCGATCTTCGGTTGAACGCTACTTCCGAACGGCTGTGTCGGCTTGCGGATGCCCACCCAAACGAGCTAGGCTGGATGGTCGCGACGCTGCGGCATGCCTGAAATTTATATAGGAGAACGACCATGGCGAACTACCCGATCGAGGACGTCGAGGGCATCGGCCCAACTTACGGCCAGAAGCTCCGCGACGCGGGCATCGACGACACCGACGCCCTGCTCAAGGCCTGCGCCACCGCAGACGACCGCAAGGCACTCGAGGACAAGACCGGCATCGGCCACGAGCACATCCTCAAGTGGGCCAACATGGTCGACCTCTACCGTGTCAAAGGCATCGGCAGCGAGTTCAGCGAGCTGCTTGAGGCGTCCGGCGTCGACACAGTGCCAGAGCTGGCGCAACGCAACGCCGCAAACCTCGCCGAGAAAATGATCGAGGTGAACGAGGCCAAGAGCCTGACCCGCCGCGTCCCGAGCGAGAGCGAGGTCGCCGGCTGGGTCGAGCACGCCAAGACGCTCGACCGAGCACTCCACTACTGAGACCCTGCTGAGACCCCGAACGGGACTGTTCAGACCCAGACTGCTGAGCTATCACACCGGCACTCAGCCGCCGTCCGGTGACGCGGGCGGCGACTCTTCCATCTCGGGCATGTCCTCCATGGCAGGCATCGATTCCATGTCCGGCATGTCCGGCATGTCCGGCATGTCCGGCATGTCCGGCATCGGGTTCATCACTCCAGCACCACCCGTGCCTGCTGTCCCGCCGGCCTCCGCGGGCACAATCCGCCTCCCGATCGCCGACTCCACCGCCTTGTCGAATTCAGCGACGAAGTCGATGTCAAACGGTTCATCCGGTATCGCCTTCTGCGAGAGCAAGCTCTCGACGTTGGCCATGTAGGAACGCAATTCTTCGGGCGTGATCGCCTCGGGGTCCTTGATATTGACCTCGAACCTCGTCACCCGACCGTCCCTCCGGGTGATCGTGACAGCATCGCTCGCCCCGGGTGTCTTGAGCGGCTCGATCGCGGCCGCAAGCTCGTCGCCGGTCACCCGATTCTCAAACAGCCCCCGCGCCAGCCGCTCGTTCAGACGCCTGGCATCCGCCTTCTCATCTTCGGTCAGCGCAGAGGGCGTGATATACGCCATCTGGATCCCTTCGACCGCCGCGACCGGGATGATCGGACTCTCGAGGAACGCGCCGCCGATCTTCTGTACATCCTCAAGCGTCAGCCGCTCCTGCTCGAACTCGGTGCCGATGAACTCGACGCGTTCGATGATCGCGGCCTGTTCCGCCTCGGTCAGGTTGAATTCCGAGACCACATCGGTCATCACCGCGGTCGTGACGTCCGCGGCCCAACCCCGCCAATTCGTCACAGCAAACCATCCGGCCACACCAAGACCCACGAGCCCAACCAACACGAACGTCAGGCAGCCGACCAGCAGCACCTTGACAGGGCTTGGACCAACACGCACCCCAAGATCAACCGACTCGCGCATCACCAGACCTCCCCGCAGTGCCTCTTCCAGACCTCTTGTTGGCTACAGTCAGCCGCGGATTGCACCGAGCCACCCACACGCACGACAAGACGCATGGAAAGACAGGCACGAAAAGACAGGTACGGCACGGCACGATGAAGGTCAGCCCAAACACGATCTTTGACGCTCACCTGGACTTGGCGTATCTCGCAGAACTCGGGCGCGACATGACCAGCCCCGTCCAGACGCTCCAGGAGTCTATCGATCCCCACCCGCCCGCAGCGGTGACGCTGCCGGAGCTGCAAGCAGCGGGCGTCCACCGGTGCCTCGGCACGATCTTTACCGAGGCGCTGACCAAGCCAGCCACGGCACCCACACCCATCGCGTATCCAATCGGCGACGCCCGGGCCGCCTACGACCGCGGCATCGCCCAGATCAACCGCTACCACGCCTGGGCCCGCGACGGACGCATCCGTTTCTTCAACCAGCCGGTGCCAGAGACAGACCACGCGACGGCCACAGCGCCGCCCATCGAACTAGGCATCCTCATCGAGAACGCCGACCCGGTCCTGTCGCCCGACGACCTGCCGTTCTGGTCCGAGCGCGGCGTCGTCGCCATCGGGCTGAGCTGGGTCCACCAGTCCCGCTACGCCGGAGGCAACGGCACGGACTCGGGCCTGACCGACCTCGGTCGGCGGATGATCGATGCCATGGCGGCGCTCGGCCTGGTGCTCGACTTCTCCCATCTCTCGCAGCGCGCAACGGAAGAAGCGCTCGAAATCGTTCAGGGCCCGGTATGCGCCACGCACTCGAACTGCCGAGCGCTCCTCGGCGGCCGATCCGCCGACGGCTGGCAGCGACACCTCGACGACGAACGCATCGCCGCCATCGCACAGCGGGGCGGGGTCATCGGCCTGAACCTCTACAAGGGCTTCGTCCGCGCCGGCCTCGCACCCGACGAGCGGCCAACCATCGACGACACCGTCGCGCACATCGACCACATCTGCCAGATCACCGGCAACGTCGATCACGCCGGCCTCGGCTCCGACCTCGACGGCGGGTTCAACGCCACCCGGCTGCCAGCCGATATCGACCGCGCGGCTGATCTGCCCAAGCTCTTCGACGCCCTGCGCGACCGCGGCTACTCGGACGACGACACCCGCCGCATCGCCTGGGGCAACTGGTCGAGGCTGTTCGGGCTCGATCCCGCCGCCGACGCGCAGTGAACACACCACAGCGACGGTGTATCGAGCAGCGAAAGACCCTGAGACCCGTGCCGGGGAGGCGGGAGTCTCGCGAGCCGTGCGAGCATGCGCCGCTCGTAGGCTGCTTCATTGGTCACGAACGAAGCGTTGCGCTGCGTGCCCGCGAACTCGGTCGCCAGCAGCTCATCGATCCGCGCGATCCGCGTTGATGACGCAGGGTGCGTGCTCAGCCACTCCGGCTGGGACCTCGGTCCGCTCGCAGCCTGCAGGGTTTCCATGACACGCCGCTGGCCGATCGGGTTGTACCCCGCACGGGCCATGTACCGCATGCCGAGCATGTCGGCCTCGAGTTCCTCGTCCCGGCCGTACTTCAGCAGCAGCACGTTGCTACCGATCGAGAGTCCCGGCACAGCGAGCGACCCGTATTCACGCAGCACGCTGTCCTCATCCGCTGCCCCGACCGCGATCGACGCCCCGGTAAGCAGCAGGTTGAGCCCGATCTGCGCCGAGATTCGCTGGTTTCCGTGCCGAGCCGTCACATGCCCGATCTCGTGGCCCAGCACGCCGGCCATCTCCGCCTCACTCGAGAACCGCTCCGCAAGACCGCGTGAGATGTAGACCTGTCCACCCGGCAGCGCGAACGCGTTGATCACCCCCGAATCCAGCAGCGTGAAACTCCAGGGCAGATCGGTCGGCACGTCCTGCTCGATCCCATCGACGAGCTTTGCACCCACCTCGTCGACATAGGCCTGCACCGTATCGTCGGGAGTGGCGCCGCCGAACTCAGCGGTCATCTGCGGCGCTGCTTCCAAGCCCATCGCGACTTCCTGGTCCCAGGTCAGCAGCTTCAGGCCGCAGCCGCCCAGGCCGAGCGTCAGGAACGCCAAACCGACCGCGAGCCATCCGATCCATATACGAACCATCCGCTACCCTCCCCGAAGCATCCAAGCAGTCCATCACACGAAACGACCGTTGTTCATGCCCACACATCCCCAAGCCCAGTCTACAGCAGCGACCGACGAAGCCGCACCCGCCTGGAGCGGCGAGTCATTGGCACACTCGCCACACCATCGGACCGACAAACCAGACCGCGTCAGGCGCATGTTCGCCGCCATCGCGCGGTCCTACGACCTCAACAACCGACTGCACAGCTTCTGGCGCGACCAGGCGTGGCGCAGGGCTGCAGTCCGCATGGCCGACGTTCGGCCCGGCGAACGCGTCCTCGACTGCGCCTGCGGCACCGGCGACCTGACCATGGCCTTCGCCAAGACCGAAGCCGCAGCCGTCGTCGGCTCCGACTTCACCCAGGAGATGCTCGACCTGGCCGAGGTCAAGCGTCTGTCCGCGGGCCGAGCCCCGGCGCACAAGGCCGTCTCGGACAAGATCACCTACGAGCAGGCCGACGCCACCGACCTGCCCTACGACGACGCCAGCTTCGACGTGCTCTCCATCGCCTTCGGCATCCGCAACGTCAGCGACCCGGCCAAGGCACTGGCCGAATTCCACCGCGTGCTCAGTCCCGGTGGGCGGCTTGTCATCTTGGAGTTCGACACGCCGCGCAACCCGCTCATACGCATGGGCAACAACCTCTACACCAAGCGCATCATGCCGCTGACCGCGACGCTGATCGCCCGCGATCGCTCCGGCGCCTACCGCTACCTTCCAAAAAGCGTCGAGACGTTCCTGACCAGCGAGCAGCTCGCGCAGAAGGCCGCCGCCGCAGGCTTCGGCGACACCCAACAGAAGCGCATGACCTTCGGCGTCTGCGTGTGCACGCGCGCTGTCAAGCCTCCAGCACGGGCCTAGACCCCAGCGGCTTCTTTGTCCTTGGCCGCACGATCGGCCCGGCGCCGAGCCCCCTCGTCGAGCAGGATCTTCCGCAGGCGGATCGACTTCGGCGTCAGCTCGACGAGCTCGTCCTCTTCGATGTACTCCAGGGCCTCTTCGAGGCTCATCGAACGGGGCTGCTTGAGCGTAACCGTAGCCTCCTTGTTCGCCGAACGCATGTTGTCCAGCTTCTTCTGACGCACGATGTTCAGCGGGAGGTCGTTCCCGCGGTTGTGCTCACCCACAACCTGGCCGCCGTAAATCGGATCGCCCGGCTTCACAAACAGCACACCGCGGTCGTGCGCGCCCTCCACGGCGTACGCCGTCACCTGCCCGGGCTCGGTTGCGATCATCACACCGTTGACGCGGCGGAACCGATCGGGCACCGACGGCTCGTAGCCGCTAAGCGTGTGATGCATGATCGCCTCGCCCTGCGTCGCCGTCATCACCCGTCCACGCAGACCGATCAGCGCCCGGCTCGTCATCGTGAACACCAGGTGCGTCATCGCCGAACCCCGGGGCTCGACCTTGATCGTCTCACCCTTGCGGGCACCGACCAGCTCCATCACCGCGCCCATCTGCTCGTTGGGCACATCCACGACCAGCTCCTCGACAGGCTCGTGCCGGACGCCCTCGATCGTCTTCTCGATGACCTGCGGCTTGCCGACAGCCAGCTCGTACCCCTCGCGGCGCATGTTCTCGAGAAGGATGCCCAGGTGCAGCAGCCCACGCCCCGAGACCACAAACTCATCAGAACTCGACCCGGGCTCCACCCGAAGCGCAACGTTCGACTGCAGCTCCTTGTCCAGCCGGTCCTTGAGCTGCCTGCTGGTGACGTACTCGCCCTCACGCCCGGCGAACGGGCTCGTGTTGATCCGGAAGACCATCGTCAGCGTCGGTTCGTCGACCTTGACAGGCGGCAACGGCTCGGGCGCGCCCACGTCCGCGAGCGTATCGCCGATGTCGACCGCGTCCAGCCCGACGATCGCGCAGAGATCACCGGCCGACACCGATTCGACTTCCGCACGCCCGAGCCCGCTGAACCGAAGCACCTGGCCGACCTTGACCGTCTGCGTCCTCGAGCGGCCCTCCGAGTCCGGGCGGGTCATCCTGGCTACCTGCTGCCCCCGCCGGATAACGCCGTTGTACACCCGGCCGATGCCGATCCGGCCTGCGTACGGCGAGTAGTCCAGAGTCGTCACCAGCATCTGCAGCGGAGCCCCCGCATCGCCACCCGGCGCCGGCACGTTCGCGACAATCGCGTCAAACACCGGACGCAGATCGCCGCCCTTGGCCTCGTCCATCGTCACGTGATCGATGTCATCCACCGCCCATCCATCGCGCGCGCTTCCGTACACCACCGGGAAATCGATCGCGTCATCGGGCGCACCGAGTTCGATGAACAGACCGAGCACCTCGTCGACAACCCGGTGCGCGTCCGCCTCGGCGCGGTCGCACTTGTTGACCATCACAACGGGCCTGAGACCCAGCTCCAGCGCCTTGCCCAGCACGAACCGCGTCTGCGGCATCGGCCCCTCGAACGCGTCGACGACCAGCAAGCACCCGTCAGCCATCCGCAGCACACGCTCCACCTCGCCGCCGAAGTCGGCGTGCCCCGGTGTGTCGATGATGTTGATCCGAACCTCACCCACCTCCGGCGATGGGTACGACACCGCGCAGTTCTTGGAAAGGATCGTGATCCCACGCTCTCGCTCGAGCGGGTCCGAATCCATGATCAGCCCGTGCTGGCCCCCCTTGAGCTTGTCCAGCTCGGCCTGCCGGAACTGGCCCGACTGCTGGAGCAACTGGTCGACAAGCGTGGTCTTGCCGTGATCGACGTGCGCGATGATCGCAACGTTCCGGATGCGGGACGGGTCGGACGGGCTCGGATCGGCGGGCGGCGGTGTCATGCCATGGATCATTGACGCCCAGGCGAGCCGGTGCACCGCGGAATTCCCGCTTCACTCAATCGGACGCATCTCGACCTCGAACGTCGCCTTGACCTGACCGCCAGAGGCGGTCGACGTCCGCCAACGCACCCCGGCGACCGCATCCAGCCAACGAAGCGTCGGCTCTTCGATCCCAACCGCCCGCTCTGCCAGCCCCGAGAACGGACCCGGCGCCACCCAGCCCGCCGAGAGCACCGATCCATTCGATGTGCCCGCCACCCCGTGGAGCAGGGACTCAACCGACGCGGCAGCGACGCCCCCCCCGGCCAGGCTTACCGCCATCCAGTCGCCCGACAGGTCGTACCCCCACGCGAGCTCAGGGGCCGAGCCGGCAAGCCGCTCGGCGATCCACTCCGCCCTGTCGCCTTCGAGCGACACACGCCGGACCGCGCCCGGAAGCCGACCGCTGAAATCGGGAGCCCGAGCCCGGTCGCCGCCGAGCAGCCCGGCCACGCCGTGCATCGCCCCGTCGCCTGCCTCGGCCGAGTCTGGCCCGGTCCGGATCGCGGCCTCGACCCGGCCGCCGTGCTCGGCATCGCCCGAGATCCGCAGCACCCCCCGGCGCGGCTCTTCGCCAAGCAGATCGCGCAGTGTGCCCGGCGCCACACCCGCGATGGCCAAGATCGGCGACGCCTCGAGCGCGACGGCATCGATCGACCCCGCGACGCCGATCGCCGAGCCCTCCAGCACCATCGCCGTGTCACCGCCGTCCCAGCCCGCCGACGCCACCGGCAGCACATCCGGCGCCACAACGACCCCCCTCCACAGCGGGCCGTCTTCGCCCGCGGCGACACGAACCGTCACCCCCGGCACCGGCGAGAGGCGGCACACCAGCCCACCCCGGCCGCCCCACCCCTCAGCGAGCGGCCAGTCGCTCCGGAACCACGCCCGGCCGCCCTCGGAGTCGAGACCCCGCACCAGCGCCTCGAACCCGACCGGCCGCTCCGCCGGACCGATCACAACCGCCCGCATCGCTTCATCCCGAGGGACCACCGCCAGCAGGTACGCGCCGTCTTCGAGCGTAAACACAGCCCGCCCCCCCACCACGCCGCGTTGCGCGGGCGCCAGCGTCCGCAGGATCCGCCGGACATCAGCCGTCGACACAAGCGTCGCCATGCTCCACGCGGGCGCTTCGCCCCGCTTGATCCGCGGCAGCACAACGATCACACGACGACCGAGCAGACGGCTGAGCGCCTCGTCAGGCTCGAGATCGAGCGAGGCGGCCAGGTGTGACCACGCTCGGCCGACCGCACCAGATGCCTCGCCGGCGCCGGCCACTCGCAGCATCGCGAGCGTCCGCTGACCCGCCTCCGACGCGAACTGCGCCACCAAGTTGTCCGCCACGATCAAAACATCCGCGCGCGAGGGTTCGAACAACGCGCGGTGCCCGTCGTCTACCCATGCGCCCACCTGTCCAAGGGCACGTGATGGAAGCGCCACCAGAAGCGTGAAGGCCACAAGCCCGAAACCGAGCGAGACGCGAAAGCCGCTCGCGCTCCGCGGCAGCCTCACCGGACCGTGCCGGACGCGCAGACCGCGTGTGTCAGAGCCTCCGCAGCACCCAGCGCGTTGGCGTCACCGCTCTCGAGTAGCTCCGACCACACACCGCCTGGCATGCCGGCCGGTACACCCGCCGACGCGGGTAGCCCGAGGCGTGTCGGCGCAAGAGCTTCACCAGCACCAGCCGACCACCCCGACACCTGCCACCCGATGCCGGCCCGGTGCACGCGCGTCGGCGTGACAGACGCGACGGTCTGTGCGCCGATCACAAGCCGCGCCGGAGACGGTGGGCAGGGCACAGGCTGATCCAAACGCTCTGTCGCGGCGGAAGCGTCCGCCCAGCCGCTCGGAAAACCGTCGCGAAGGCTCTCCCGAAGACCATCGCCGACCACCGAAACATTCATCAGCGGGTCCATCGTCTCAGCGGCCGACTCGACCAGCGAGGTGACCGGCCGGGTCTCGGGTGAGGCCGCTTCCCAGAACACGCCAAGCCGATCGGCGACCGCGGCGGCGACCAGCGCGATCAGTGCCATGCCAGCTATCCCGTACCGAGCCGTGCTCACGAAGCGCCTGCCCGATCGCGAGACGAACCCGCGGCGCCGACCGACCTTCGACAGCACCGCCGACTCGAACGAACGATCGCGATCCGACGGGCCCTGGGCGAAGTACATCTCAAGCGGCAGATCGGACGTGTCCAACTCGCCGCGCTCCGGAAAGTCTTGAGCCCCATCCTGAGCCCAGCTCCATGGCTCATTCGTGGTGCTCACGCCAGCACCTCCCGCACGCGGCAGCTATGACGCTCGTGCGTAATCAGCATCGCCTTAAGCTTGTGACGGCTCCGGTGCAGGTGGCTCTTGACCGTCCCCTCAGGCATGCCCATGTGCTCGGCGATCCGCACGATCGGCCAATCGAGCTGGTGGAACAGCACGACGATCTCACGCTGGTCCTCGCCGAGCTTCATCAGCGCGTCCTGCAAGGCATCGCGAAGGTGCCCAGCCTGCTCGTCACGCTGCGTGACCGCTCCAGGTCCCGCAGCGCTCGAACGGCGGTAAGCCACCGCTTCGGTGTTGAACAGCGGCGCGTGCTTCTGACGGGCGTTGACGTACAGCCGCTTGGCGATCGTGAACAGCCACGTCGAAAACCGGAACCGCTCGTCGAACCGGTCCAGGTTTGTCAGCACGCGGACAAAGGCTTCCTGGGCCACGTCCTCTGCGACCTCGGGACGGCCCGAAAGGCGGAGCAGATACGCCTTGAGCGAAGGCTGATAGACGCGGATGAACTCGGCCGTGGCCTCGCGGTCGCCCCGCATGGCCCGGCGGATCATCGTCCGCTCGTACTCGCGTTCCATTGCCATGCAGCCGCTCCGTACCCGATCAGGCTTCCAGACGATGAATATACCAGCCGGTTCCGCTCGGGATGCCGACGGGTTCGGGTTCCGGTGAGGATGCTGCAAATGCGAATACCAAACAAAAACCCATCAGACATGCGCACGCACACCCGATGGGGATTCGATCCGAAAGATTCGGTTCCGCCGATCAGGCGGCCTTTCGCTTCCGCCCGACAGTCCTTTGATCCGCCGTCGCCCGCTGCGCGGGCTCCTCGATCAGCACGTGGACCAGCTCCAGCGGATCGGCCGCCCAGATGTCCGCGCCGATCTCCTCGGCAAGCCCCGAGGCCCGGTTGAAGACCCCGCCGCCGACAGCGATCTGCGTGTGGTGCACCGCTCCGATCTCGCGGATCGAATCGATCAGCAGGCGGATCTCGGGCAGATCGTTCGGCGCCGAGCCGAACATGAGCAGCACGTCGGGCCGCTCCTCGTGCACGCGCTCGAGGATCTCGTCACGAGGCACGCCGCCGCCGGCGAACTTCACTGTGAACCCAGACAGCTCCAGCAGATCGATCGCCATCTGCCCGCTGAGCTCCTCGGCCTCGGATTCCCCGCAGAACGCCAGCACCCGCCGGTCCTGGCTCGGCTCACGTTGGAACCGGGCGGCGGTCTGATCCACGAGCACCCGCAGCAAGCGGGTCGCGTAGTGGTGCGCCAGCACGGTCATCTGATCGTGCCGGAAGAGCTTCTCGATCGTTTCGTAGGTCGGCCAGTAGAGCTCGATGTGCAGATCCTCGGGCGGCAGGCCGTCCTCGAGGTGGCGATTGACGATCGCCCGGGCGGCGTCGCGGTCGCCGCTGGTCAGGGTGTCGAGGAATCCCTCGAGGTCGTGCTCGGTCATCATGCTGCATCTCCCATGGTCGGCCGAGACCCGTCGATACGCCGTGTCCGACCCGTCGCTGCACCGATCGGTCGCGTACCCGTGCACGCGTCCCTCGGCGGGCAGGGTCATCGTGCCGCCGGGCCGTCGGGCATCACCGACAGACACCATCGCCCGGCCGAGGCCCGCCAAGGCTGCGCGGCCGGTCCCGATAAGGGCTCGGGATGGTTATCGGAGCTGCTCCCTGAGCGCGTTATAGGGCCTGGCATCCGCCCTACACGCTGCGGACGCGCCGGAACGCCTACGATCTGAGCCCGATGCCGGCCGGGACCAAGACGGAAGACCAACCGCCCCGAGCCGACGCGGAACGCCGAGGAACACCCATGTACGCGATCATCGAAGAAGGCGGCGGCCAGCGCAAGGTCACCGAGGGCCAGGAGATCGTCATCGACCTCGTCGACGGCGGCGAGACGAAGGCCGGCGACACGCTCACCTTCGACCGCGTCCTTCTCACCGGCACCGGCGAGGGCTCGGCCACCATCGGCAAGCCCTACGTCAGCGGCGCGAGCGTCACTGCCGAGGTCATCGAGCCACTCGTCAAGGGCGACAAGCTCGATATCCACAAGTTCAAGGCCAAGAAGGGCTACCGCAACAAGACCGGCCACCGCCAGCGCTACACGCACGTGAAGATCACGTCCGTCAAGGGCTGATCAATCGAAGCCTAATCCGCAGTGACCCGATCCGTCCAGGCAGGACGTGAACCAACGCGCGATCGGGATCAATTCCGGTATCAAGATCAATCAGAAGCCGGTTCGCGAGTAAATGTACCGCGGAACGTGTCCTTGACCACGCCCGGGAAGCGCAGCGCCCGGCCGTGTGTCACCGCATACACACCCGGCTCGAGCACGCCTGTCGCGAAGATCGCCTCCGTCAGGTTCTGCACCGCATCCGAGCGCGCCAGCTCGTATGGGCGCATCGCGCCAGTCAGCACAACTGGGCCCGACAGCGAGCCCAGCTCGCTGGCCAGCAGCTCGCCCGTCAGCGCCAGCGTGTCGGTGCCGTGCACGATGACCACCCCCTGCGCCGTCTCGCCCGGCACGAGCGGCGCGTCGAGCGCGCTTCGAGCGGCATGAAGGATCAGCTGCCGGTCCGAGTCGGTCAGGTCGAGGCTGTCCTTGTTCAGCAGCGTCATGGCGGTGACACGCGCGTCCTCAAGGCGGAGATTCCCGAGCATCTGATCGAGCACGGAGCGGCGGTTGACGAGCGTGCCGGTGCGCTCGTCGTACTCCTTCTCCATCGTGCCGCCGGTGGTGATGAGCGTGACGCGCCGCATGGAGCGCGATCATACACGTACACCGAACCCGTGTGCGCATAGAGATGCCGCCCCGTCGGGTCGAAACCCGCGAGGCGGCGATCCCTCTCCCTTCCCTCCGGCAGCCGTCCCGACCGCGGACGCGATCCCCACTGCCTCCGCGCCTGCGGCGGGTCGGTCGGCCTGTCGCTCGGCTCAGCGGAGCGTGCTGATCTCGACCGGCTGGTAGCCCGAGCCGACGTAGCGGACCTGCGTCGGCACACGCGAGGCGTTGTACAGCTCGACGATGACCGAGCCGTCAATCGCGATCGTGTACGCCTGCGCAGGCTCGATGGCGGTCTCGTCGGTCGGGATCCGCATCGCGATCTGGCCCTTGCCCACGTTTTCGACCAGCAACTCGGCCTCGCTGCCGCGGACGGCCAGGTTCAACTGCTCGTAGGGCTCGATGGTCACCGCATCGGTGGTCTTCTGGATCTTGTTCCCGCTGCACGCGCCCAGGCCGGCCGTTACGGCCGCGGCACCGAGAATCAGCAGGCCCCGCTTGATCGAACGCTCGTTCCGCATGGTGTCGCTCCTTGGAAGGGCTGTCTTTCTCCGCCGCCGGTCCCTGCCGAAGGCGACTCATCCGCAGCTATCCTCGTCTGCCTCGGATCGCGGCTTCGTCGGTGCCCACCGGGAACGCGCCTCAGCGGGGCAAGCCGCGCCGGCTGTGTCGGCTGCACCGTTCCCGCAGGCGGACCCCCCCAGCCCGGACGCCACGAGCGGTTCCCGCCACGCCCGATACCCTTCTGCCGACCCGGCCTCCGATGAGCCGTTCCCGACGACCAGCCACTCCTAGCCCGCTCCGCTCACGCATGGCACCACGCACGACCTATCCGATGCCAGATCCGCGGCCGGCACCCCCGCTGCTGTGCGTGCTCCGGCTCGAAACCAGCTTCGCGGTGGTCCTCAAGCCGCCGGGCCTCCACGCGGTGCCGGGCAGGACTCCCGAAAAATTCGACTCGATCCAGGCGCGGGCCAGGCTCGCCTTCGAGTGGGCCCAGGGTCCGATCACGGTCCACCGGCTGGATCGGGACACCTCCGGGCTGATGGTCGTCGGTCTGACCCAGGACTCGCACCGATCGCTCTCGATCCAGTTCCAGGACCGAAAGGTCGACAAACGCTACACCGCGCTCTTGGAGGGGTCGCCGCCCGCGAGCGAGGGCCTGGTGAACCTGCCGCTGTGCGTCGACTGGCCGAACCGCCCTCGGCACATGGTCGATTTCGAGCACGGCAAGCCCGCCACGACGCGCTACAGGGTCGTGAAAGAGACCGGCGACCGAACGTTGGTTGAGTTCGAGCCCGTCACCGGCAGGACCCACCAGCTGCGGGTGCACGCGGCGACGCCGGTCCGCGACGGCGGCCTTGGGGCACCGATCGTGGGTGACACGCTCTATGGCTCTATGCAAGACGACGAAATACGCTCGCCGCCCGGGCGAATGATGCTCCATGCGAGCGGACTGACGTTTTCGCACCCGCAGACGGGCGAAACTCTGGCCTTTACTGATACACCGGACTTTCATGGACCGTTCGCACGCAGACCATACACCCCCCACGGAGAGCACCCGTGAAGAAGCTCAAGATCATCCTGCTGATCCTCCTGATCCCGATCGTCCTGCTGATCGGTCTGATCATCGCGGGGTTCATCTTTATCGACAGCGTCGCCAAGCACTCGATCGAGCAGGGCGCCAGCTATGCGCTGGCCGTCCCGACCACACTCGACTCCGCGGATATCGGCGTCTTCACCGGCGAGTTCGGGCTCGAGGGCCTGACCATCAGCAACCCCGAGGGCTACAACACGCCGCACTTCTTCAGGCTCGATTCGGGCGGCGCGGCGCTCGATGTTGCCTCCGTCAAGTCTGACACCATCGAGCTGCCATCACTCACGCTTACCGGTATCGAGATCTATCTCGACAAGGAAGACGGCAAGGCAAACTACGAGACGATCCTCGACAACCTCAAGCGGTTCGAATCGGGCGAAGCGCCCCCCGAGGACACCGCGCCGAGCGAGCAGCCGGGCCAGAAGCTGGTCATCCGCAAGCTCGAGATCCGCGACGTCACTGCTCATGTCGAGTTCCTGCCGCTCGGCGGCGATGCGCTCTCGGCGGAGGTCAAGGTCCCCGAGATCATCCTCGAGGACGTCGGCGAGACCGATCCCGTGACCGTCGCCACACTGACAAGTGTCATCCTCAAGGCGATCTTCGCCTCGGTGATCAACGTCGGCGGCGATGTGCTGCCCGCCGGCGTGCTCGACGGGCTCAGCGGTGGGCTCGGCGAACTTAGCGACCTCGCGGGCCAGGGCATCGGCGTCGCGGTCGATCTGGGCGAGGGGCTCGTCAGTGTCGTCGGCGATGTCGGCGGGATCGCGGGCGACGCCGTCGAGGGCGCAACCGACGCGGTCGGTGATGCTGCAGAAGAACTCGGCAGCGCTGCCGAGGACGCCGTGGGCCGCGTCGGGAACAGCCTCGGCGGTCTGTTGGGTGGCGGCGGCGGGGATGACGATCAAACGCCGCCCACGGCCGACGATGACAACGGAGGCGGCTAACGCCCCGGCGGTGAACCGGGGCACGCGCGTCAGAACCGGTCGGTGATCACGACCTCGTCGAGCCCGAGCTGCCCGGGCTTCGGCCACGCGTCCTTGGTGCCCTTGCCGATCGCGACCATCGGACCCATCGCGTGGTCGCCGGGCAGGTTGATCAGCTCGGCGGCCTTGTCGATGTCGAAGCCGATCATCGGGCAGGAGTCGTAGCCCAACGCCTTGGCCGCAAGCATCAGCGTCTGCATCGCCATGCCGATAGACCGCTGGGCCTCATCCCGCTGGAGCCAGTCCCGCCCCTCGTGGAACGGCCCCATCCAGTTGACCAGCAGATCAGCAACGTCCTTGGGAGCGTTCTGCCAGTAGCGTTCGGGCGACTTCTTCCACGCGTCAACGTCGGCCGTCATCACGATGAGCACGCTCGCATCGGTCATCTGGGCTTGGTCGTTGCCGATCTCACGGATCTGCTTGCGGAGCGCCGGGTCCCGGACGACCACAAAACGCCAGTGCTGGATGTTGAAGCTGGTCGGTGCCTGGATCGCCGCCTCGAGAAGCTTGGACAAGTCAGCCTCCGGCATGGCGTGATCGGGGTCGAAGTGCTTGACGGCGCGTCGGCCGTAGATCGCGTCGAACGTGTCCATGGTGGTGGCTCCTGATTGGTCTGCTGAGCGGGGCGAGGGCGCCCTGTGCGAGATGCCGGCTGGGCGAGCGGGCCGCTGCGGCCCGCCGGGGCCGTTCGGGCCCAGCCTAGCGCGCGGTGGTCGGGACAGTCTCGGGGCGACGCCGAGCCGCCGGGTGTCCCATGAAATGGGGTCTCGGAGATGAGAACCGTCAGAACCGGACATGAACTTGCGATATTTCCGGATCTGTGGGTGTCGACTGTGGGTAAGCTTTTGTCGGCGATGGGACCCGACCTCATGGTGGTGGGACATCGTGCAACCGACGCTTCTGGTATCTGCCCGGTATAGAGCAGCGGTGGACGATTCGAGCGGGCAGAGATGGAAACGCAGCAGATGAAGCTGTACGTCGGGAATCTTTCTTACAGCATGACCGAGGATGAGCTCCGCGATGTGTTCGCCGAGCACGGCGAGGTTGTGAGCGCAAACCTGGTCATGGACCGCGAGACCGGCCGTCCGCGCGGCTTCGGCTTCGTCGAGTTCGCCGATGCCGAGGGTGCCAAGAAGGCCATCGAGGCCCTCAACGGTACCAACGTCGGTGGGCGTGACCTCACCGTCAACGAGGCGCGTCCGCGTGAGCCGCGAGGCGGCGGCGGCGGCTTCGGCGGCGGCGGCGGTGGTCGCGGCGGCTTCGGCGGCGGCGGCGGTGGCCGAGGCGGCTACGGCGGCGGCGGTGGTGGCGGCGGACGCG
>JBCCZQ010000027.1:0-36605 GCA_039187315.1 Planctomycetota bacterium
AAGGGGCTTCTGACGGGAAGTCCGATGCCGCGGCTGGAGGGGTCAATGCAGCCATCCGTGGGCGATCCGCGGGCCGTCCGCTCCCCGAGCGGGGCCTACGATCTGCCCCATGGCCAACACCCGCGACATCAAGAAGCGCATCAAGGCGGTCGGCAACATCAAGCGGATCACCCGCACGATGCAGATGATCGCCACCAGCAAGTTCAGCCGGGCCCAGGCGCGGGCGACGGCGACCAAGCCCTACACCGAGGGTGTCTTCGAGCTCGTGACGGAGCTGGCCGCGACGGCCGGGAACATCACCCACCCGCTGATCGATGGGCCGAGCGGCGGGTTTGCGAGCGACGCCAAAGAGCTGACGCTGCTGATCACCAGTGACCGCGGACTGTGCGGGCCGTACAACGGCTCGATCCTGCGGCTGGCCCAGAGCCATCTGCAGTCGAATCCAGAAGCGAAGGCCGGGCGGATCGATCTGGTTGGCAAGAAGGGTGCGGCGTTCCTGAAGTTCAACCAGATCGACGTCGCGGAGCAGCACAGCGTTGGTGATACGCCGACCTTCGAGCAGATCGAGCGGATCGCGCAGCAGTACATGGACCTGTTCACCGCGGGTAAGGTGACCGCGGTGCGGGTGATCTACATGCGGTTCATCTCGGCCGGCCGGCAGACGCCGACGGTGATGAACCTGCTGCCGCTGAAGCCGCCTGCGCAGGCGGAGAGCGAAGAGCGCTCGGGTCCCAACCTGGAGTACGAGTTCACGCCGCCGGCGGAGGAGCTGCTGGCGGATCTCTTGCCGAGCACGGTCAAGGCGAGCCTGTTCCAGGCGTTCAACGACGCGATCGTGTCGGAGCACGTGGCGCGGATGGTGGCGATGAAGGCCGCGACGGACAACGCCGGCAAGATGGGCAAGGACCTGACGCGCGTCTACAACCGCGCCCGCCAGGCACAGATCACGACGGAGCTGACCGAGATCATCTCGGGTGCTGCGGCGTTGGAGTAGCAGCTTATCCTCCAGCGATGCAAGAGATTCGTCTCGTACTTCCGTGGTCGTTGCTGATTGCATTTGCCATCACTGCATGTTCTGTATTTACGATTGAATATCTGCGGGCATATCGGCTCATGGCGATCTGCTCCGCTCTAGTGGTGATCGGTTGGTTTGGAGTCGTTGCGGACATGCCCGGTCGTACCAGCTCACCAGACTTCAACAGATCTGTGTTTGCGATGTACCTATTTGCTGTTCCGCATGCAGTCCGATGCATCCGAGATCGGAAGTCACGGTCGAACTATGTATGTAGTTCCTGCGGAGAGCCACAGGCGATGGGCAGGCTAGAGGGCCGGTGCCTTGAGTGCGGCAACGAGGGTATTTATCCTACGAAATCATTGTTCTTTGGGTTTGTGACGCTCACGGAAATCAAGCATCTGGCACGCAGTGTCCTCAGGTCTGGACCAGTGCGCTACCGAGTCATTGGCACATTCGGTGGGGCGATGGTCAGCATTCTTTTCTCGTTATGGCTCATTGGTACCGTTCGCGCTGAAGTGCGTGGCGAGTTGAACTCTTGGTTCCTTGCGCTTATTACTTGGATATCCGGATGCGTCGCCGCAACAGGATTCGCTTGGTGGATGCAGCACTGCGAAGCCAACTGACTACAGAAACAGGCGGCTGCCTGCATTAATAGTATGAACTTATTATATTTCGCTTTGCCAGATAATCCAAATCTGGCATATTGCTGTTGTTGCGTGCTATTTACAAGGAACAGCAGAATGAACAACAGATCTGATTGGGATTTTAGCATTTGATAGCATTGTATGTTCTGTACATGCACAGTTTCAGTTCTCGGAACTCCCTTGTCGATTGTGTCCTGATCAAAATGGAGTTGGTGTTACAGCCTCGCCAGCGGCATGCGTCGTCCCCGGCCGAAGGCGACGGGGGTGAGCTTCAGGCCCAGGGGCATCTGGTAGCGTTTGTACTCGTTGATGCGGATCAGCCGGAGCATGCGGTCGACGATCGCACGGTCGGCGCCGGTGGCTTCGACGATTTTCTCTGCTGATGCTCGGTGATCGATGGCCAGTTCGACGATGGCGTCGAGTAGGTCGTAAGGCGGGAGCGTGTCGGTATCGAGCTGGTCGGGGGCGAGCTCGGCGCTCGGGGGCTTGTCGATCGTCGAGGGGGGGATCGGCGGGTTGGTAAAGCCAAGCTTTGCGTGCGCCTCGTTGAGCCGTTGCGCGATGGAGTAGACGTCCTGCTTGTAGAGGTCGCTGAGGACGGCGAGTCCGCCGTTCATGTCGCCGTAGAGCGTGCAGTAGCCGACGGCGAGCTCGGTCTTGTTGCCTGTGGTGAGCAGCAGGTCGCCGGTGCGGTTGCTGACGGCCATCATGAGCGAGCCGCGGATGCGCGATTGCAGGTTCTGCTCGGTGACGTCGGGCATGGTTTGTCCGAGCGTTGGTCGTTCGATGTCAGCGAAGAGCGTGTCGATGCGTTGTCGGAAGCCGTCGAACGGCTCGGCGATGGGCGCGACGGCGAATCGGAGTCCGAGGCTGGTGGCGAGGTCGCGAGCATCGGCGAGGGCGTGGTCGGAGGAGTACTTGCCCGGCATGGCGATGCCGAGGATGTTGTTGGGTCCGAGTGCGCGTGCGGCGATGGCGGCGGTGACGGCGGAGTCGATGCCGCCCGAGAGGCCGAGGCAGGCGGTAGTGAAGCGGGATTTGTGTGCGTAATCGCGGACGCCGAGGGTGAGGGCCTCGATGAGCATGTCGTCGCGGTGGTCGTTGGGAGTCGGCAGCGGCTCGGCGTTCGGCAGCTCGTTGGTGTCGATGACGAGGTCTTGCCCTGTGAACCGGGGCGTGCGGGCGATGGTGTGGCCTTGTGCGTTGGTGGCGGATGCGGAGCCGTCGAAGATGAGGTCGTCGTTGGCGCCGAGTTGATTGAGGCTGAGGACTGGTGCGCTGAGCCTGATGGCCGAGTCTCGGAGTATGTCGGCGTGGTGCGCGTGCTTGCCGCCGACGAACGGGCTGGCCGAGGGGGTGAGCATGAGCGTGATGCCGGCGCGTGTGAGCTCGTCGATGGGGTCGGGTGCATCGGCGTAGCGGTGGGCAGCTTGAGCGTCGGCGCCTCGCCAGAGATCCTCGCAGACGGCCAGGCCGATTCGCTCGCCGGCGATGTCGAGTACTGCGGTCTCGCGGCCGGGCGTGAAGTAGCGGACCTCGTCGAAGACGTCGTAGTTCGGGAGCAGGCGTTTGTCGTATCGGAGCGCGACGCTGTTGTTCTGGATGACCGCGAGGCTGTTGGTGATCGAGCCGGGTTGGCTACCGGGCATGGGCAGGCCGATGACGATGGCGGGCTTGCTTGGAAGGTTGCGCGTCAGCTCGGCGAGAGCGTGCTGGCAGGCATCGATGGTGTGCGTGTGCAGCAGCAGGTCGCGGGGCGGGTATCCGATGAGCGCGAGTTCCGGGAACGCGATGAGGTCGGCATCGCGGTGCCGGTGCGCTCGGTCGAGGATCTGTTGTGCGTTGCCGGCAATATCGCCGACGGTCGGGTTGATCGGGCAGAGGGCGATCTTCACGGTGCGGATTCCGTTGGCTTCGGCGTCGCGGTTTCAGCGTGTGTCGTGGGCTGGGTTTTGTTCTTTGGAGCGCGGAGCAGTCGGTCCGGGCGGAGCCAGGCGATGCCGAGGGCGGCGGTTGTGAGGCTGACGAGCAGCTCGGCGCCGGTGACAACGACTGAGATGACGGCGACCTGTTCGTGGTCGATCCCGCTTGAAAGGTCGAGGCCGATGGAGTTGAACAGGGCAAAGGCGCCTGCGGTTCCGGCTTCACGTGCGCCGAGCGAGCCGATGGGGCTGAAGACGCCGATGAAGAAGTAGACAGCCGAGGCGATGACGCAGGCACCGAAGTCCATCGGCTCGCCGAGCATTCGCGAAACGATGTAGAACCTTCCGGCGAAGGCGGCGATATCGATGACGCGGATGCTCATCAGCAGCAGGCCGTGGCGGAAGCTCGCGAGCATGCCGAGTGATTCGTCGAAGCGTTCGAACGTCTCTGAGCGTACGAGGCGCTTGATGATGCCGATGGGCTGACGGTCGGCGAGGGCTCGGGCGCGTGCGAGTCCGCGGCCCTGGCCGAAGCGGGTGGCAAGCGTGGCTGTGGCCGCGGTCAGCAATACGGTCATGCCGGCGACCGTGGCGAGGCCGATCGCGTCGAGTACGGGTCTGACATCGGCGAGGATGACGATCGGGAGCGTCGGGATGAGCAGGACGATTCCAATCGCGCCGAACCACGGGCCGATGATGGCCAGTGGTATGCCGTCGCGGCCCTTGTGGATGGCGAGCCGGAACATGACGCTGAGCTTGAACGGGAGGTAGCTGAGCAGGATGGCGATGTAGTTGGTGGAGAGCACGTCGAGCGGGTTGAGCCTTCGGATCGGGCGGAGCACGAGCCAGAACTGCACGCCGCTCGCGGTCAGTCCGATAGCGGTGACCGCGAGCAACGCGGCGATGCTGGCCGGTGAGGCCTCGCCGAGCTGGCGGAGGCCTTCGCGGTTGTCTTCGTTGAGCGCGAGGCGAACGACGTAGGCGAGTAGGGCGATGCCGATGAGGAAGCCGACGAGCTGGATGACCCGCGTGCGCCAGGGCCGTGGTGTGCCGATGGGCTCGCTCACGGCGTTGGCCCCGTGCCGTGGGTGTGCTCCAGCGCAAAGACGGCCCGCGGCTGACCCGCGAAGGTGTGCAGCAGGGATGCCTTGTGCGCGAGGAAGGAGCCGACACGCTCGGAGGTCATCAGCGGGTCGGCCCATCCGGTGGCTTGGAGCCGGTCGAGTTCGAAGCCGTCGATGTAGATGTGCGAGACGATCGACTGGAGTTCGAGCAGGGCAGCATCGGGGTCGTCGGTCCATGCTCGCAATGCGCTCGCAACGGGGGATGTGTCCCAGGTGGTTGTGTAGAGCGTGCCCTGGGGCATGTAGAAGGGTCGTGCATCGCCGACGAGGAGCGTCTTGGATCCTTCGGGCAGCTGGGAGCGGATCCACATCTCGGCGGGCATGGTGTTGACATCGTCGCCGACGATGGCGGGGTTGATGAAGGCTGCGGTGCCGAACGGGAGCACCGCGTTCGGTCCGCCGAGCTGGGTGCGCTGCTGGCTGAAGATCCAGAGCGTCATGGCGGCGGTGAGTGTGACCAGCCCGCGCGCGATCCAGGGCAGGGCGACACGCATGCCCCGGGCCTTCGGCCAGCCGGCTGCGGCTGCGCCGATCCCGAGGCCGACGAGCAGTACCATGGCTGGCAGCAGCGGGATCAGGAACCGGCTTTGCACGTGTGTAAGCGTGGCCCACGCGGCGATAGACAGCGTGGTGCCGGCGAGCAGCGTGATCGCCCACCGACGGGCGGCCCTGCGCAGCAGCGCCAGTGCGGCGGCGATGGGCAGCAGCGGTCCGAGCAGGGCCCACTGTGCGTGCATCAGTCCGCGGTGGATGCCGGCTGATTCTGAGGCGGCAGGGTCGGTGGGGTCTGCGACAACAAGCAACCGGAGCGCGTCGAGGATGGAGCCGTCGAAGGCGTGCCCGTCGTGGTAGCGCTGTGCCTGTTCAGTTGTCCAATGGGCGGTGCCGAACACGCTAGTGAGCATCGGGAAGACGGGATTGCCGGAGGCGAGCCAGTTTCGGACAAGCCAGGGCGCGATCGTCGCGGCGCCGGCGATCGTCGCGGCGGCGAGCGCGACCGGCCAGCGCTTCATCGGTACCGCAGCGAGCAGCATGAGCCCCGCGACCGGGCCGCCGATCATGATTGCGGTCGGCTTGCAGGCGCAGGCGGCCCCGACGAGGGCACCGACTGCCAGACCGGTTCGGATGGGGTGGTCCGCGGATGAGGCCGCGGCGAGGATCGCGCCGCTGAGCAGTGCGACGACGGCCATCTCGTTGTAGGCCATCGAGCCTGTGACCACGGCCCAGGGTGTCGCAAGGGTGAGCCCACCGGCAACGAAGCCGACGAGGGCGGCGCGCTCGGGCAGGCTCGCGCGCTCGGCGAGCTGGCGGCCCGTTGCGGCGACGATCCACGCGGCGATGAGCGTGATGCCGGCGTGCAGCAGCTGGCAGGCCATCGGCAGCGAGCCGTCGTCTGTGATGAAACGGTCCTTCGGTGTCCCGGTAAGTGCGGCGATGTGGACGAAGGCGGCTTCGACTGCGCTGGGCAGGTAGGAGTAGACGTTGTGGTCGACGGGCCAGACCCGGCCGGTGGCGTGCCATTCGCGCGGGAGCTGGAGGTGGTAGCTCAGCGCGTCGTAGCCGGCGAACTCGCTCTCCCAGAGCCAGCCGGGTGGGCTTGAGGCTGCGGCGAGCAGCGCGGCGACTGCGGGGAGCGTGAGCAGCCACCAGGGGCTCGGGCCTCGGTCGGTGCGTGCGTTTGTGATCAGCTCCGGCAGACCCTGTACGAGCAGCGCGATGCCCAGCGCGATCGGTACGAGCGAGCCGGCGCGGCTGAGCATGCCGAGCTGACCCATCACGAGCGTGATCAGCAGCATCGCGCCCAGACCGAGGCCCGCTGCGGTCGCCCATGGGGCCGGGCTGCCTGGGAGCAGCGCACGTGTGAGCGGTCGGCCGATGCCGATGGCGGCCAGGAGGTAGAGCGCGGCGGGGAATCCGGCGGTCAGGACGACATAGAGCACCGCCGTGACGCCCGCTCCGGCGTCGGGTCCGAGGCCGATTGAGCCGGCGATCGAGGCCGCGAGCAAGACGGCCATGATCAGCAGCAGCGGCCTGCGCAGCCCGCTGGCGTCGAGGGTGGTAGCTGGATCTGCGGGCATTGGGCGAGTCTACGCGTTCGGGGTGGCCGTACCATGGGGGTATGGAACTCGATGCGAATCCGGTCGCTGGCAGCGGAGATGGTTTCGGACCCGGCGGCGTACCGGCGGTCGTCGAACCGTTGTGCGCTGTTTTTCGGCGCCAGCTGAAGTCGGAGAATCAGAAGTACACCCCGGAGCGGGCGCGGGTGCTCGATGCGGTGATCCAGATGCCCGGGCTTTTCGATGCGGAGCAGCTGATCGCGGCGCTGAGCGAGTCTGGCTACCGGGTATCGAAGGCGACGGTGTACCGGACGATCAAGCTGATGCAGGATGCGGGGATCGTGCAGCGCGTGATTGCCGCGGGGGACCAGCCGCGGTTCCAGCTTGTCTACGGCGCGAAGCCGAACGATCTGATCATCCGGGTTGATACGAACGAGACGATCTCGATCGATGTGCCGGAGCTGATCCGTCTGCGCGATCTGATCTGCGAGGCGCACGGCCTGACCGCGTCGGGTCACTCGCTCCAGATCTACGCAACGAAAGCCGACTAGCAGAGCACGCTCATTCGATGCCCTGCTCGAGATCGGCATCTTTCATGGCCCGCGTGATCGTATATGACTCGTGCATCCATCGGTAGAGGTCGGCGAGCCTGGCGCGGTCGTCTGCGAACGGCCAGGTGGGGCTGTCGGCCGGAACGGCGGCGCCCGTGACGGGGCAGGTGGTCGAGCCGCGAGACTCGAAGGGCTCGGCGAGACGCAGCACGCCGGGTCGTTCGGCCCAGTCGCGCGGGAGGGTGAGCTCGATGCGCCGGTCGGTCGCGCCTGTTGGAGTGATTGTCACAGCGGCGGTCTTGTTGGGCAGCGCGTCAGCGATGCGCTCGGCCCATTCGACCAGCACGACGGCCGAACCGTCGAGCACGCGGTCCCAGCCGATAGTGTCGAGCTCGTCTGAGCTGCCGAGGCGATAGGCGTCGACGTGCACGATCGGCGGGACGCCGTCGGTGCCCGCGTATTCGTTCGCGATGACGAACGTTGGGCTGCTGACGGCGGCGGTATCCAGGCCGAGGCCTCGGACGATGCCACGCACAAGGGTGGTCTTGCCGGCACCCATCGGTCCGTTGAGCGCGACGATGTCGCCCGGCCGGAGTAGGCCGGAGAGCTGGCGGGCCAGATCGGCGCACTGCTCGGGCGAGCGGGTCTCTCGGACGATCTGCATGCAGAGTTCTAGGCGTTCAGCGGCTGCGATCGGCGTGGTCCCAGCCCAAGCGTTCCGCGGCGTGCTCGTTTCCATGCTCGTCGAGGATGACGGCGCCGGGCGGCCCCGATTCGACCCGCCCGATCGGGCCTGAGAACCCCGAGGGTCGTTCGGGAGCGCACACGAGCAGCTCGTAGTCCTCGCCATCGGCGAAGGCGTGTCGCCAGGGACCGGCGTCAGGGTGCATTGGGACGGATTCGGCTTCGATGAGCAGGCGCACGCCGGATGCCCGAGCGAGACGGTCGGCGTCGATGCCCAGCCCGTCCGAGAGATCGATCATGGCGGTCGCGCCGAGCTCACGCGCAGCGCGCCCGGCGTCGAGTCGCGGTTCGAACGTCAGGTGCCGCCCGCTGGCGAGCGACCCGCCGATGGGTCCGCTGGTGTAGATGCTCTGGCCGGGGGTTGCGCCCGATCGCAGAACAGGCGGTGCGTTGCTCGGCATCCGTCCGACGACGGTGACGGTGAGGGCGAGGGGACCTGGGCCGGCGGCGATGTCGCCGCCGATCAGCGGTGCGTTCCAGTGCTCGGCCCAGCGTTTCATGGCGTCGAAGAGCGCGTCGGCGTGCGGGTAGCCTTCTGGCAGCAGCCCGGTCGCGGTGGCCCAGATCGGTTCACCGCCCATGGCCGCGATATCGCTGATCGAGCGAGCGACGGCCTTGCGCGCGATCGGATCGATCGGAGTCCCGGGCTCGGCGTGCCGTCCCTCGACGAGCTGATCGACGGTGATCAGGAGCGATTCGTTGCCGATCTGTACGACGGCGCAGTCGTCGCCGGGGCCTGCGATGAGTTCGGCGCCGTCGAGGCGGATGCCTCGGCTTCGCGCCTCGATGGCATGGAGCAGCGCGCGCTCGGTCTTGTGCGTGTCCTCAGGCACGGGCGGCTTCGGCGGACGCGGAGAGGAGGTCGTTGAAGCGGCGCTCGGTGCGGCCACGCCAGCTGCCGCGGTGATAGGCGTCGCTGACGAGCAGGGGTAGGAGCGTGGTGACCTCGCCGAAGACCATCTGCTCGTGGACGACGTCGACTTTGCCCCAGCTGCAGGCTTCGCGGAGCGTGCTGCCGGAGAGGGCGCCGTCGCGCGTGTCGGCGACGGTGAGCTGAACGGCGTACTTGTGCATGGTGATCGCGTCGGCTGCGTCTGCTCGTGCGGTGTGTTCGGCGATCAGTTCTGCGGCGACGACGATGTCCTGCGCGAAGTTCTTGGGCACCCCGCCGCCGAGCATCAGCAGGCCCGTATCGCCGGCTTGGAGCTTCAGGCGGGTGAGCTCGTCGAAGTCCTTGCCGCTGTCGATGGCCACGGGCGTCTCACCTCGTGAGGCCCTTTCGGCCCTGTGCAGCACGACGCCGAAGCCCGCCGAGCAGTCGCTAAAGGCCGGGCAGAAGATGGGCACGCCCTTGCGGTGGCAGCTGAGCACGATCGACTCGTTGACGGGGTGGTGTGCAGCAAGGTGCTCGCCCATCGCGGCGATCAGCTCGCGCGAGGAGTAGGCCCCGCCAGGCAGAGTGTCGAACAGCCGGCGCATCGTTTCATCGCACTCGCGTAGGGCCTGTTCGTCGATGTAGGTGTCGTAGATCCGGTCGATCATGAGCTCGCGGAGTGTGTTGTCGTCAACGACCGGTGCTTCGGGCGAGCCGGGGGCGATGAAGTGTTGATGGCCGAGGCCTTCGAAGAAGTCCTGATCGACGATGTTCGCGCCGGTGGTGACGATGGCGTCGACCATGTTGTGCTCAACGAGGGTCAGGATCGCCCTCTTGAGCCCGGCGGAGATCAGCGAGCCCGCGAGCGTGAGGATGACGGCGCAGCCGCTGTCGGCCTGCATACGGTCGACGATGCCGCAGGCGTTGGCGAGTGCGCGGCTCGAATAGGCCATCCGGCGGTTGGCGTCGATGATCGGTCTCGCGTCGAACGCGGTGGGATCGATGTGCTCGACCGGCTCGGCGAGCAGCCTCGTCTTGCTCCATTGCGTCTCGGTCACGCTGTTCTCCTCTGGTGTGCGTGGCTACTCGAGGTAGGTGTATCCGGCGAGGCCGTCCTCGTAGAACCGGGTCAGGGCTCGGCCTTCGCTTGCGGCGAGCGTGCCGGCGTGGACGGCGCGCTCGACTTCACGCCGGAAATCGCGCCGCAGCCGGTCCGGGTTGTACTGGACATAGCCGAGGACCTCGCGCACGGTGTCGCCCTCGACGACCTCATCGAGGCGCCACCGCCCGGCTTCGTCGAGGCTGACGTGTACCGCGTGCGTGTCGCCGAAGAGATTGTGTAGATCGCCCAAGACCTCCTGGTACGCGCCGACGAGGAAGGCGGCGAGGTAGTAGGGCTCGTGCTGATTGGCGCGGCCCGAACTCGGATCCGGTCGGAGCTCGTGGAGCTCGAGCCGGCTCTTGGGTCCGCTGCGGGTGTGGCAGATGAACGAGGCGATCTCGCCGTCGGAGTCGCAGGTGATGTCGGCCAGGACAGCGAGGCGTGTTGGTCGCTCATCGAGCCGCTGGATGGGAACGATGGGGAAGACCTGATCGATCGCCCAGTGGTCGGGCATGGACTGGAACATGCTGAAGTTGACGTAGTAGATGTCGCTGAGCAGCTCGGGGAGGGTGGCGAGCTCTTCGGGCAGCTGGCCGTTGTCCGATTCTGCGCTAGCTCGCTCGGTGACGCGTCTGCCGATGGACCAGAACAGGCGCTCGGTGGCTGCCCGCTGCGCGAGCGAGACGTAGCCCATGGAGAAGAGGGTCATGGCCTCATCGCGGGCCTGGAGCGCGTCGTGATAGGCCTCGGTCGGGTCGCGTGTCTCGATGGCTTCCCAGGTTTCGAGCAGGTCGTGGAGCGGCTGGGCGCTTTCGGTGTCGGCGTCGAGCATCGCCCGGATCGCGGGGGCATCGGGCGCGGCGTCGAAGCGTGTAGCGCCGACGGTGTTCATCACGAGCACACTCGAGTAGGCGGCCATCGCTCGACCCGACTCGCTAATGATTGTCGGGTGCTCCACGCCGGCGTCGTCGCAGACGGCCATGATGCGGTGGACGACGCTGGAGGCGTACTCGTGGAGCCCGTAGTTGACCGAGCCATCGTGCGGTGAGGCGGAGCCGTCGTAGTCAACGCCGAGCCCGCCGCCGATGTCGATGGTCGTGAGCCCGGCGCCGAGGCGGACGAGCTCGCAGTAGATGTGCGCGAGCTCGCCGATAGCGCGTGTGAGCTGGCGTACGTCGTTGATCTGGCTGCCGACGTGGAAGTGCAGGAGCGTGAGGCAATCGAGCATGCCGTGCTGACGGAGCGCATCGATGGCGTCGATCAGCCCGGTGGCGCTGAGCCCAAACTTGGATCTGTTGCCGCCGCTCGAGGCCCAGCGTCCTGTTCCGCCGGCGGTCGGCTTTGCCCGGACGCCGATGCTGGGCCGGACGCCGTATTGCTCGGCGTGCTCGATGATGCGCGTGAGCTCACCCGGCTGCTCGACGACGGGGATGATCCTCCAGCCGAGCTTGGCGGCGAGGATCACGGTCTCGACGTACTCGTCGTCCTTGAAGCCGTTGCAGATCACGGGCAGTTGTCGGGCGGCCGGTTCGCCGCCGGCGGTGAGGCCGAGGACCGCCAGGAGCTCGGGTTTGCTTCCGACTTCGAGCCCGAAGCCGATGTCGGCAGCCTCGTCGCGGATCTCTTCGACGACCTGCCGCTGCTGGTTGACCTTGATGGGGTAGACACCCCGGTAGTCGCCGCGGTAGCCGTTGTCGGCGATGGCGTCGTCGAAGGCCTGCCGAAGATCCCGCAGCCTGCGTCGTGTGATGTCGCTGAATCGGATGAGGACGGGCGTGTCCAGCCCTCGGTCCGCCAGGCCGCGCACGAGCTCATGCAGATCGATCGCGGGCCCGCCGTCGCCGGTCGGCCGGACCGCGAGGGTGCCCCGCTCGGTCGTATCGACGAAGCCAGCACCCCACGCGTGCATGCCGTAGGTCTCGGTTGCATCCTGGATCGACCAGCCTGGGCGGGCTTCGTGGCCGGCATCGTTCGTTTCGGTCGCTCCGCCATCCGTGGTTTCGGCGCTGCTGTGTGATGCTGCCTCGGGGGTGGTTGGAGCTGGGTCGAGCCGCGTCATAGCGGAACGATAGTGCGGGCAGTCGGGCCATACGCGGGACGTCGGGTTTGGAGCCGGGGCCGGCTCATCTGGATATCCGCTGGCGTTCCGGGTTGGTCGGCTGGGCCATATTCGCGATGCGATCGAACCGGATGCTGCGGCCGTCGGACGCGTTCGTGATGAGCATGCGGTCGGGCGTGCCCCGAACAGGTTCAAAGCGGACCGTGCGCATCGACCACTGGTCGGATTCGAATGTGCGCTGTTCGATGTGTTTCAGCGGCACGGGTGGGAAACGGATGCTGTGCGCTTCCAGCCGCCCTTCGACGAGTTTGATACGGATGGAGACTCCGAGCGCAGCGTTGGCATACGTCCCGATGGCATCGATCGTCTCGGCTTGGGAGTCTGCGCCGCTTGTCGGGCTCTGGGCAGGAGCAGGGTTGGATGCGGCCGGTGGCTCCATCGATGGTGCAGGGGAGTCGATGTACGGGCGTAGCGTGCCGTCGAGGACGATCTCGGCGACCTTTTCCGCGAGGTAGAAGGTCCGCCACTCGCCGTCGTTTGCCAGGTAGATCACGGTCGCATCGGCATCCGGGTAGTGGTAGAAGCCTGTGCGATAGCCCAGGCTCAGCCCTTGGTGGAATTCGCGCTTGAGCCCTCGATGGATCGACGTAGCGAGGCCGTACAGGTAATCGTGGTCCTGCGGGACCGGAAGGATGCCCTGTCGGAACCTTGCCGCGGTTTTGGCGCCGCCGAGGTGTCCGTTGCGCGAATTGATGGCCCACTGGATCATGTCATTGATCGATGCGTGCACGTTTGCCGCACCGACGGCCTGCAGATAGTTGGGCAGGGCGACGTACCCATCGATCGGTTCCGTTGGTGCATCCGAGGGCGTTGTGCGCTGATAGGACATGGCCTTGCCGGGCTCGACCGAGCGGGAGCCGTCTCTGACATAGGCGTCGCGCATATTGGCGGGGCGCAGCAGGTGCTGCTGGACCCAGTCGCCGAAGGGCAGGCCTGTGACGCTCGCGACCAGTTCGCCGAGCAGGACATAGCCGGAGTTGCTGTAGCTGTGAGAAGTTCCTGGCGGGAAGTAGGTTCCCGGCTGGGCGAGGATGGCCCGCAGGATCCGGTCGGTGGTGAGCAGATCGTCGCCGTCGCGCGGATACCCGGCCAGCTCGAGGGACGGCTCGTAGTCGTAGATGCCTGAGAGGTGGTGGATCAGGTGTCGGACCGTGACGGGCTGCCCAGTGTCTGGCATGTCTGGCATGTGCTTTCGGATGTCATCTTCGGGTGAGACGAGGCCCTGCTCGATGAGCATCGCGAGCGCGTAGCCCGTGAATTGTTTGGAGCAGGACGCGAGCTCGAACGGCGTGTCGTCGCGGATGGGCCGGTCGTACTCGAGGCTGGCCAGGCCAAAGGTGCGCTTGTAGGCGGTGCCGCCCTGGATGACCGCTGCAACAGCGGCGCCTGGCCGGTCCGGTGCGTAGAACGGTGCGAGCAGCTGGTCGATCCGGCCGCCGAGGGACTCGGCGAGCTCGTCGTGGAGCAGTAGCCGCAATCCGTACGTACCGCTGGGGTGGCCGTTCCATCGTCTGACGATGATGGTGTGCACGCCGGGCTCGCGGGAACGGAAGTAGCAGAACGAGGCGCCGTCTGCGGTATTGACCTGCTCGCAGACGCGGCCTTGCGGATCGAGCACCGTCATGAGATAGTTCATCTCGCGATCGGTACCCAGGCCGCCGCGCATCAGTGAGACGATTGCTGCCTGCGCATCGTCCATCACGAGCGCGTAGCGGTGCGCCTGCCCGGTAGTGAGGGATCCGGTATGCGTCTCGTCCGCTCGGAGCGTAACTGTCTGCTGAGCCGATGCAGCGCCGACGATCAAGAAACAGACGAGGGCTGGGATCAGCGCTCCGAGCGGGCGTCGCGGTGCGGTTCGTGTCGGTGGCGTGCTCATGTTCGAGATTCCAGGGGTGCGAGTGCAACCGTCAGCAGGTAGTGGGTGCCATCTAGGTCTGCTTCGGTCGGTGAGGCTTCGGCGACCAGCGCGTCGATCATCCGGTTCACGCTGGCGAGCTGGTCCCGGTTCAGGCGGCACGTCGACTGCGTGATTCGTGTATCGCGATGGGGACCCCGTGTCCGGGCTTGGCGGGATCGGAACGCCCGGCCGAGCAGCCGCTGGGCGCGCTGCAGCGCGAGCCTGACGTGTGTGACCATGTGCGCGACGACGAGGTCGTCCGACGGATCGAAGCTCAGCCGCATCTCTCTCGCGGGTGTTCGGACGAGATCGACTTGATCGCGGCCGGAGCCCCGGGTTCCTGCTGGGACCAGCAGCCCGGTTTCGAGGAGTACGTTGACCTGGTAGTGGATCGCCGGCCGACGCTTGCCGAGCATGGCCGCGATCTCTCGGCATGACATCGGCCCCAAGCCGGAGACGAGGTCGACGAGCTCGGCCCGGATCGGCAGGGCCATCGCTTCCAGCTGTGCGGGTTCTGTGATATCGAATCGTCGCTGAGCCATGGCGTCCTATCATTCAGTCAAATCTATTCTACTGAATAATAGCCGTGTGTCCAGTGGTGTCCGTGCCACAGGCTTTCGCGGTGGTTGGCTGCTCGATTGCCAATAGCGATGTAGTATCCAGTCGGATAGCCGCGATGGCGTACGCGTTTCGGGCATGTGTTTGGGCATGCGTTGCCGTATTCGGGGGCGGTGGCGGCCGCGATGGAGACACGGCGTGGCGATAGGCGAGACATCCGGGACCGATCGTGCCCGCACACGGGTGATGATTGTTGGCGGCGGGTTCGCTGGGCTTGAGACGGCCAAGGCCCTGCACGGCCTGGATGCGGATGTCGTGCTGCTCGATCGGAAGAACCACCACGTCTTCCAGCCGTTGCTCTACCAAGTGGCGACCGCCTCGCTGTCCCCTGCGAGCATCAGCGCGCCGATCCGCTCTGCGCTCGGCAACGATTCGGACTGCCAGGTCGTTCTGTCGGATGTTGTGGGCGTTGATGTCGAGCGGAAGCGTGTGCTAGTGGAGGAGGGCTCGGTCCCGTACGACTACCTCGTGCTGGCGGTCGGTGCGCGGCACGATTACTTCGGGAACGATGATTGGGAAGCGATCGCCCCGGGTCTGAAGACCATTGAGGACGCGACGGAGATCCGGCGAAGGATGCTGCTGGCGTTCGAGTCCGCGGAGCACGAAGCGGACGAGGAAGCGCGGCGGGCGGCGCTGACGTTCGCGGTGGTCGGGGCGGGCCCGACGGGGGTGGAGCTCGCCGGCGCGATCAAGTCGATCGCCAGCAGGACGCTTCCGAAGGAGTACCGCAACATTGATACGGCGACGGCGCGGGTCCTGCTGTTCGAGGGTGGCCCGCGTGTGCTCGCGGGTTTTCCAGAGCGGTTGTCCGCTCGCGCGGCCTCGGATCTGGGGCGTCTGGGCGTGGAGGTGCGGGTCGACACGCTTGTGACGGAATTGGACCGAAACGGTGTGCGCGTGGGTTCGGAGTTCATCCCTGCGCAGAACGTTTTTTGGGCGGCGGGCGTCAGGGCCAGCCCGGTGCTCCAGAGCCTGGGTGCGGCGTGCGACCGGGCCGGTCGCGTGCTCGTCGAGCAGGACCTTTCGGTGCCGGGGCATCCTGAAGTCTTCGTGCTCGGTGATGCGTCCAGCTTCACGCCTGCGGGCCATGATCGTGCGCTGCCTGGGGTGGCGCAGGTCGCGATGCAGATGGGCAGGTATGCGGCGCGGGTGATCCGCGAAGAGATCGCTGAGGGCACGTCCGAGATGCGGCGGCGTCCCTTCGTGTACCGCGACAAGGGCTCCATGGCGATGATCGGGAAGAACAAGGCGATCGCGTCGGTGGGTCGGTATCAGGTCGCAGGCTTCGTGGCGTGGCTGCTGTGGGCCGCGGTCCACATCGCGTTTCTTGTTGGATTCCGGAACCGCCTGCGTGTGATGCTGAACTGGGCGTGGTCCTGGGTGCTCGACAGCCACGACGCGCGGCTGATCATCGGCGAGTCGCGCCTGCGGATCCGTCGTCCGCAGGGTGAGGGCTTCGAGCCTGTGTCCGATTCGCAGGGCTGAGGTTGCTCAGGAACGAGCCGCCAGAAGCTGGTGTTCTGCCTCGGGATACCGGTTTGTGTTCGCTATACTGCATTGCTGCACAGTGCCGGCGTGTGTGTGTCCGGGCGGGCGGTTTGGGTGCCGGGTGCGCCAACCTGCCTTTGTGCGTCTTGGCGGAGGTCGGCTGTCCCGCGATATGCAAGCCGAAGATCAAGAAGTCAAGTACAGGCTGATTCAGGCGGCGATGCGGCTGTTCGCGGATCGTGGCCCGCATGCTGTCTCGATCCGGCAGATCGCGGCGGAAGCGGGCGTTACCCACGGCAGTATCCGCTACCACTTCGGTACCAAAGAGAAGCTCTATATGGAGGTTGTCAACCGGCTGGGCACGCTCGATGAGAGCCTGCCCGAGAAGCCGACCCCGGCGGATGTCGGCGCTTTGTCGAGGGAGCAGGCCGAGCAGCGGTTCCGTTCCGTGGTGCACCATTTCGTGCGGTTCCAGGCGCGGGTTGGTGAGGACAGCGTTGCGGCGCTCGGCTTCCTGCACGCTGAGGTTTCCCGCGACGGCGGGCCCGATCCGGTGTTCTATCGCCGAGTGATCAAGCCCGGGCACGAGCACATGAAATCGATCATCGGCAGGATTCGGCCGGACATCCGCGACGACGAGACGCTGGAGATCCTGGCATTCAACGTGATCTTCCAGTGCGTGATGGTCCGGATCGGTCAAGGGATCATCAAGAAGCTGTTGGGACAGCGCCGGCTGAACGACGAGTCGGTGTCGCGGATCTCCGAGTTGATCGCGGAGGTTTCGCTCGCGGGTCTGCGCGAGGTAGAGCTCTAGCGGCGCTTCTGGCGGTTGCGTCAAACTATCCAATCGGATACTATCCGACCGGATAATTGCTGTGTGCCCCCGCAAGCCGGGCCACGCTCTGTGCGCTTCATGCGGCCACGGCAGGATTGAGGAGTCGCTGCTGTGCCATTGATCAGGATCGATCCGCACACGGGCCCGCTTGGTCCGCGGTCGCAGCCGCGTCTGTTCGTTCGTGGCGGCAGCCGAGCGGTCTCTGTTGTCGCTGCTGTGCTGTCCGGGATGCTTGGTTCGATCGGTCTTGGTGGTTGTGGGCAGGACGATGTTTCGGGTACGGCCGCCCCGCCGAAGCCTGTTACAGTTGCGACGCTTCGGACGGGCATCCCGCGGAGTGAGACGCTCGTTGCCGGCGTCGTCGAGCCGTACCGCCGATCCGACACAAGCTTCGATGTCTCAGGGCTGGTCACCGAGGTCATCGACCTTGGCGAGTCTGCCGATGGGCCGCAGTTGGACGGCGCTGGGTCGCTGCTGCTCGATCCGGACGGGAAGCCTGTGCGCGAAGGCACCGTGCTGGCGGTGCTCGACCCGACTCGGTTCCAGCAGGCTGTTACGGCTGCGGAGCTCTCGCTGGCTTCGACGGACCGTCAGATCGACGCGATGGAGATCGAACTGGACACCGTCTTCCCGGCCCGGATCGAGAGCGCGATGGCTGCGGTCTCGGCTGCATCGGCTGACGTCGCGTCGGCGCGTGAGTCGGTCTCGGCAGCGGAGGCGGAACTCGAGCTTGCCAGGACGACTGTTGAACGCGATCGTGTGCTGATTCAGTCCGGTGCGGTTGCGCAGTCGGTGCTCGATCAGAGCGAGTCTTCGTTTCGGACCGCGACGGCGGGTCTTGCGCAGGCTCGCTCGGCCCTCGATGCCGCGCTCCAGAGTGAGCAGTCGGCGATCGCTTCCCAGGCCGAGACGGAGGGCGACTTGAGCGTTCGGCGGGCCGACCTCGAGTCGCTTCGGGCTTCTCGGGCCGAGCTGGTCAACGCGCTGGAACAGGCGCAGACGGATCTGGACTCGAGCGTGCTGCGCGCACCGTTCCAGGGGCGTGTGACCTCGCGGTATGTCGAGAGGGGGTCGTTCGCGAACGCGGGGACGGCGATTGTAGAGCTGACGATGGAGACGGCTGTCAAGGTGGTGATCACTGTTTCTGCTGAAGAGGAGCGCGACATTTCGCTGGGGATGCGGATGCCTATCTATGCGAGCGGTGCCGGCAATGGCTCCGAGCCCGCTGCGTTTAGCGGGACGGTCTTCGAGAAAGCGAGCGTTGCCGACAGCGGCACGAGGACATTCCGGATCGGGCTGATTCTCCCGAATCCGCTGCTGAACACTGCGGGCGAGGGTGTTTCGGGTGACGCCGCGTCGATCAGCGATCTCTTCCCTGTGATCCGGCTGCCGGGAACGCCCGACGACCACCTCTATGTCAACGTTGCCTGTCTGCTTGAGTACGACGGCGAGACGGTGGTGCTGGCGCTTCCGGACGACATCGATCAAGCGGCGGCCACGGGTTCGTTGCAGGTGCCCGCTGTCGTACCCGTCACGCTGACCGACGATTGGGAACAGCTGGATACCTGGTCGCTCAGGCGTGTTGAGCCTTCCGTCGAGTTGCGGGCCGGGGACACGCTGATCCTCCATCCGGGTGAAGCTGATCGTGCAGGCGTGGTCGTCGGTTCGCAGCAGTTCGCGTTCCGCCCGGGGGACGTCGTGCGTGTTGGGCTCGCTGCTTCGCTGCCCGAGCCGGGCTTCTGGGTCCCGGCGACCGCCATCGTGCCCAGGACCGGCGAGAGCCTGCTCTATCTTGCGCGTGAGGGCGAAGCGCGAGAGGTTGCGGTCGATGTGCTCGAGAGTTCCGGTGGCTTCCGGCGTGTGGCTTCACCCGAGATCGGAGATGGCGACGCCATCGTTGTCCGTGGCATGCAGTACCTCTCGGATGGCGACGCGGTGATCAGTCAGCCAGCCGCGAGCGAGGGTGATCGATGAATCTGCCGAAGTTCGCGATCACACACAAGCCTGTGACGCTGGTGGTGATGGCCATCGTGGTGATCTCGGGGCTGATGACCTTTGTGTCGATGCCGCGGCGAGAGGACCCGCGGATCACGATCCGTGCTGCGCTTGTGGAGACGTACTGGCCCGGCGCCTCGGCTCTGCGGATGGAAGAGCTGGTGACCGACTCCCTCGAGGATGCGATCGCTCAGATCGAGGAGGTCGACACGATCGAGAGCTTCTCGAGGACGGGCTACTCACGCATCGACATCACCCTTGTCGATGAGGTTCTTGAGGACACGCTCGATCAGACCTTCGATCTGGTTCGGGACAAGGTCGACACGGTCCGTGGCACGCTGCCGGACGGTTGCGGGCAGCCGATCGTCAACTCGGACTTCGGAGACGTTTCGTCGGTGTGCGTGGTTGTGCACACGACAGGGACGGTGCCAGGGCGAGCGTATTCGTATCGGGAGCTTGAGCTCGTCGCGAGCGATCTCGAGACCGAGCTGAAGCGGCTTGAAGCGGTTGCGAGCATATCGACGGTGGGTGTTCCCGATGAGACGATCACCCTTGAGATCGAAGCAGCGCAGTGGGCCAAGCTCGGGATCACGCGCGGCGAGCTGGCTGAAGCGATCGACGAAAGGAACATCGCGAACAGCGGCGCGACGCTTGTTACGCCGGAGCGGAGGTTCCCGATCCGGCCAACCGGTGAGCTTCTCTCGACGGATGAGATCAGCAGCGTGCCGATCCGTTCCGTGGATGGGCAGCGGTCGGTGACGATCCGTGATCTGCCGTTCGAGGTGATCCGCGGGCCAGAAGACCCGCGTCAGAGTCTTGTGCGTTTCCATTCGCAAGCCGACCATGCCGAGCGTGCGGTCCTGCTCGGCGTCACGATGAAAGAGGGCCAGAACGTCGTTCAGCTCGGAGCGGACATCGAAGAAGTTGTCCAGCGTTTCCGGGAGACGTCTCTTCCAGAGGGCCTCGAGGTCACGCGGGTGAACGACATCCCGCGTCAGGTCGATTCGCTCATCGCTGATTTTGTCGAGAGCCTGTGGCAGGCGATCGCCATTGTGCTGCTAGTGGCATGCCTGATGATGGGCTGGCGGCCGGCGCTGGTGATGGCAACAGCGATCCCGCTGTGCATGATCTCGGCGATCGCGATCGTTCCGTATTTTGGTGTCGAGCTCGAGCAGTTCGCGATCGCTTCTTTGATCATCGTGCTCGGGATGGTTGTGGACAACGCGATCGTTGTGACCGACAACGCCCAGCGCCTGATGAACGAGGGTGTGCCGCGCGAGGAGGCATCGATCGAGGGCGCGAATTCGCTTGCGCGTTCGATCCTCTCATCGACGCTCACGACTGTGGGGGCGTTCCTGCCGATGGTGACCATCGCAGGCGCGGCGGGCGAGTTCATGCGGAGCCTGCCGATCGTGGTCTCGACGACGCTGCTCAGCAGCTATCTCGTGGCGATGACTGTCACGCCGATGATGTGTTCCTGGATCCTCAAGCCGAAGCCCGCAAAGGCCGGGGCGAAGTCGCGTGTCGGTGAGATCTACACGAAGCTGATCCATAGGTGCGTGTCGTACCGGCTGATTACGCTGTCGGCGGCGGGACTGGCCGTCGTGATGTCGCTTGGGCTGATGCCCGTTGTGGGCACGGCGTTCTTTCCTGGTGGTGTGCGGGATCAGTTCTTTGTCCACGTGACTACGCCCGTTGGGACCTCGCTCGAAGCGACCGAGGAGATCGCGGCCGAGGTCGAGCAGGTGATACTGCGGACGAGCGCAAGCAAGGATGGGTCGGGCGTCGAGCGGCTGCAGAGCGCGACCACATTCGTGGGGACCGGCGGCCCGCGGCTGATTCTGTCGCTGGATCCCGAGCACAGCGTGCCGCACTACGCGTTGATTCTTGTCAACACGACTGACGCTGCTCTGAGCCGTGACTGGGTTGATGAGCTTCGTGAGGAGGTTGCATCGATCCCGGGCGCACGGATCGATGTGCGGCCGTACATGACGGGGCCACCTGTAGATAACCCGGTCGAGTTCCGGTTCATCGGTCGGGACGTGGATGTCATCCGGTCTGTCGGCCGCGACATGCTGGCCGCGTTTCTGGAGACGCCGGGCACGGTGATGCCAGCGGATGATTGGGGCGAGATGGTCAACGTCATCGACGTGGATGTCGATGCGGACCGCGCCTATTTGGCCGGTGTCACGAGCCGATCGATCTCCGAGGAGCTGAATCTGCTGTACGAGGGCGGGCTCCTGACGACCTTCCGCGAGGGTGATCACCTCGTCGACATCTTCCTGCGGCTGACGGAGGCGGAACGGGAATCGCTTGAGAGCCTCGATCAGGCATCGATCCGAGCACCGAGTGGCACCATCCCGCTCGCCGCGGTGGCGGACATCGGCGCTGGCTTCGAGTACGGCACGATCGCTCGGTACAACCGCGAGCGCTGCCTGACGCTCGGATCGCAGGTGGCCGACGGGTTCCTCGCGAACAACGTTACATCGGAGCTGTTTACCAGGCTGCAGGGGATGGTGGAACCTCTACCGCTGGGCTACCGGCTTGAGATCGGCGGCGAGTCGGAAGAATCCGTGGAATCGCAGCAGAAGATCGGTGCGGCGTTCGCCATCAGTGTGGTCGCGATCTTTCTCGTACTGCTTGTGCAGTACAACTCGATCCTCAAGCCTCTGGTGGTGCTGACCGCCTTCCCGCTGGGTCTGATCGGCGCCATGCTCGGGCTGTTCTTCAGCGGCTCGCCGCTTGGGTTTATGCCGCTGCTGGGTGTGGTCGCGCTCGGGGGCACGGTCATCAACAACGCGATCGTGCTGATCGACTTTATCGAATCGATGGTGCTCGAGGGGACGGAGCTGCGCGAGGCGGTGGCGCGTTCGGGGCTCGTGCGCATGAAACCGATCCTGCTCACGACGCTGACAACGGTGGGCGGGCTGCTCCCGCTCGCGCTCTTCGGCGGGCCGATGTGGACCGGGATGTCCTGGGCGATGATCGGTGGTCTCAGCCTCTCGACCGTGCTGACGCTGCTCGTGATCCCCACGATCTACGTGCTCTGCGCTGAGCGGCTCGGCATGAGGACATCATCATGAAGCGCCTCGCCCCGATCGGCAGCGCAGGCATCTTCGCCGTCCTCGGCGGGTGTATCGCGGTCGGCCCGGACTACGAACGTCCGGAGGTCGAGACCGATGCCGAGTGGGCTGCCGGCTCTGACTCGGCGTTCAATTCGGCCGATCCGGCTTCGATTGAGACCTGGTGGCAGGCGCTGGACGATGCGGTTCTCGATGATCTTGTTGAGCGGGCGTTCGCGTCGAACCTGGATCTTGCAACCGCGGTACAGCGGGTGCGTCAGACGGCGGCGATCCGGGGCATATCCGCCGGCGAGCGTTTCCCGGACCTCGACGGGACCGGGTCCTTCAACAGGGAGCGGCAGGGGGAGAACGCGTTTCCTGGGCGTGCCGCGCCGACCGAGTTCGATTCGTTCGCGATGGGTCTCGAGTTCGGCTGGGAGCTTGATGTCTGGGGGCGTGTCCGCCGCCTTGTTGAGGCTGCCGACGCCGATCTCGCATCGACCGTGGAGGATCTGCATGATGTCAGGCTTCTTCTGGCAGCAGAGGTCGCATCGGAGTACGTCGAGCTGCGCACTGCCCAGCAGAGGCTGCGTGTTGCCGAGCGTAACATCGAGATCCAGCGTCAGAGCCTGACGCTGACGACCACCCGATTTGAGAACGGCGCGGCGCCGCAGCTGGATGTCGCGCAGGCAGAGACGAACCTGGCGAACACCGAGGCCGAGCTGCCATCGCTCAGGGCTGATGTGCGGGATCGCACGCTGCGCCTTGCCGTGCTGCTCGGTGAGAACCCCACGGCGCTGCTCGACGAGTTGAGCGAGCCGGTGGGGATCCCGGAGCCGCCGTCGGCTATATCGGTCGGTATCCCGGCGGACGTGCTCCGCCGTCGTCCCGACATCCGTTCTGCGGAACGCGAGCTGGCGGGAGAGGTTGCGCGCATCGGTGTCGAGCTCGGTGATCTCTATCCGAGGTTCTCGCTCGGTGGATCGTTGCAGTTCAACTCACGGAACGTTGGGTCGCTGTACGACGCGGACAGCCTCGGATTCGGCATCGGTCCGTCGTTTTCATGGAACCTCTTCGACGGTGGCCGCGAGCGCAACGAGGTCCGAGCCCAGAAGGCGGCGGCGGACATCGCGGTGCTCGCGTATCGATCGGCCGTGCTGGCAGCGCTCGAAGATGTCGAGAGCGCGATGTTCCGTCACGCCCGACAGATCGAGCGGACCGATGCCTTCCGGCGGGCGTCTGACGCGGCGAACCTGTCCGCAGAGCTCTCTCGGCAGCTCTATCTCGAGGGGCGGAGTGACTTCCAGAACGTGCTCGACAGCGAGCGTGAGCTGTTCGCTGCAGAGGACAGTCTGATCGTCAGCCGATCCGAGGTCACGACGACATACATCACGCTTCAGCGCTCGCTTGGCGGCGGCTGGACGCCACCGATCGCCGAAGAGCGGCAGGCCGAGGATGCGAATGCGACCGGCGACTGACCGCGGGACTCGCGTGACGCCGCTCCATGGGTACGGCGGTCTCGCTGTTCTGGGTGGTCATGTCTTCCTTGCGCCCTACGGGCTGCAGGACCCGACATCGCTGGTCGCCGCGGTGCTTCAGGCAGTGTTCTTTTTGCTGCTGATACTGATACTCGTTGGGGTCGGCACGCACAGGGTCTACTTCGTTGCGGCGGTTGTCCTGATCATGGGCGCAACGCTCATCCGCTTCACGGCAGATTCTGATGCGCTCGGGGTGCAGGCTGTGGCTGACCTCGCGCTGGTTGTCTGCGGCGGCATCGTGCTGTGGACCTCGATGCGACGTGTTTTGCAGGCACGCACCGCAACGGCGACGCTGATATCGGCATCGGTCGGGCTCTATCTGCTTGCGGGTATCACATGCGCGATCGCGTTCCATGCTGTTGAGCTCATCGTGCCCGGTTCGTTCACCACACCCACCGGCGGTGAAGCGAGCGCGGCGGACCTGTATTACTTCAGTTTCGTGACGCTCTCCACGCTTGGATATGGAGACATCAGCCCTGCGAGCCCGTTTGCACGCTCGCTCGCTGTGCTGCTCGCCGTGTTCGGCCAGGTGTTCCTAGTGATGCTGCTCGGTCGGCTCGTATCGCTCCATCTGGCATCGCAGGCTCGGGAGCGATCATCGGCGGGCAGCGCCGGGGGTGCGGGATCGTGACCGGGCGCGACCGTCCAGAGCAGGGTTCGGCGTTGGCCGTCGCAATGAACGATGCCGTGCGTTTCCGCGCGTGCTCGGTTCTTGTGATCCTGCTCGCGACGGCGGTGATCAACGCGATCCGGCTTGCGACCGCGCCGGATCAGTCGGCGAGTGATGTGCCGATCGGCGTGCCCGTTGTCATGGGGCTTCTGATCCTCTACGAGCTCGGGACGCTCTTCTGGTTGTACCGGCTGCGCGACCATGCTGCGCCGCTGCCGGCGTTCTGGATCTATGGCAATGCGATCGTTGAGGCCTCGGCACCCACGGCGTTGGGGTTCGCCGCGGCGATGACTTCCTCAATAACGCTCCAGGGGGCGGCTCTCGGGCCGGCGAGCCATCTGTATGCGCTGCTCATCGTGCTCAGCGTGCTGCACGTGAGGATGCGTGTCTCGATCGTCGCTGGTGCGGCCGCGGGCCTCGGTCTCGCCTCGATGGTCTTTGTTTCGGCGACAACAGAGACCGATGACGCCACGGCGCTGCTCGGCATCCCGAGATCGCTCGAAGGCTTCTCGGCGGTGTTGGTCGCGCTGACCGGTGTCGCCGCGGGGCTTGTTGCGGTCCGCATGCGGCGGTACCTGCAGACCGCAACCGAGGAAGCGGAGCTTCGCATGCAGGCCGAGCGTGACCTCCAGGCCGCGGCGCTCATCCAGCAAAGCCTGATGCCGGCCGATCCGCCGCGCCTGCCTGGATTCGAGATCACGGGGTGGAACCGGCCCGCCGATGAAACCGGTGGTGACTACTACGACTGGGTCCCGCTTGATGATGGCCGGTTCGCGATCTGTATCGCGGACGTCACGGGGCACGGCCTCGGACCGGCGATGATCACCTGCTTTTGCCGGGCATATGCCCGGACCGCGCTCCGCGTCGAAAGCCGGATCGCCGCGGCCATGAACAGGTTGAACAGCGAGCTGGTGAACGACCTCGGTGACGGCCGGTTCGTGACCTTCGCCGCAGTCGTCCTTACGCCCAACGATCCGAGGGTGTTATCGACATCTGCCGGTCACGGTCCGCTGCTTGTGCGCCGTCATGCTGATGGAGCGATCGAGAACTTCGGGGCGGACGTCTTGCCGCTAGGCATACACGACTCCGGAGAGGAGGTGGAGGCGATCACCCACACGCTCGGGGATGGGGATGTCTTCCTGCTCGTGACCGACGGCTTTTTTGAATGGGCAAACCCCGAGGGTGAGCAGTTCGGAACCAAGAGGCTGCAGGAGGCGCTCCGCGAGCATGGGCGCAAGCCTGGCAACGAGCTGATCCGGGGGCTGCTGAGCGATCTCGAGACTTTTGTGCGTGGGACGCCGCAGCCCGATGATCTCACGGCTGTCGTGATCCGTCGCCATGTCAACGATCCGGAAGGAGATACGCGTTGATGATCCACCGAAAGCGCACAGGCTGGCTGGCGCTCGCCGCACTCGCGATCACTGGGCATGTTTCGGGCTGTGTCTCGAACCGGCTCTACAACGCGACTCCGGAAGAGTACCTTGTAGAGGTTCAGGTCGCGAGCGATGAAGCGGTCGGTGTCGATCTTGCGGTGATTGAGTTCGACGACTTCGGGATGCTCTGGCTGCCCGATCAGCTCGAAGATGCTGTGGATCTGATCGCGCGTCGCAACGCGGATTCGGAACGCGGCATCATCGTCGTGACCTACACACACGGCTGGCAGAACAACGCCAACGCGGATCGTGAACAGAATGACCTAGCCCGCTTCCGAGCCGGCATGCGTGAGCTCGCTCGTGATCTGCGAGCGGAAGGTGGGCCGGCGCCTGATCATGTCATCGGCGTGTACCTCGGGTGGCGCGGCGCGACGAACCGCGTGGTCGGGTGGAAGAGCCTGACGTTCTGGAACCGCAAGGATGCCGCCGAACGCGTCGCCTCGTACCAGATGCGCGAGACGCTGTTCCGCATCACAGCGGCCACAAAGGCCCGAGCAGATTCGAAGGTCCTGCTGTCCGGCCACTCGATGGGCGGGATGATCTTGGCGCGGACGCTCGCGCCGACGCTTTCGACGCTGCTCCTGGCTTCTGGGCCCGAAGGGGTGTTCGCGCCATCCGATATGGTGGTCATCCAGAACCCGGCGCTCGATGGTCTGGCGGCGTTCCAGTTCATCGAGTACCTCAAGCGGACCGGCGCGACTGCGGAACTCCGCTACCCGGACGGCCGCCGCGAGCCCGCGCCGGGGCCGGTGATCGTCTCGATTACGTCTGAGGCCGACTGGGTCACCCGCGTAGCGTACCCGGCCGGGCAGATCTACGACAACCTACCCCGAGCGTTCCGTGACGACCTCGGCGAGGGGCTGCCGAGCCAGGGCAGGTTCTCGAACCGTGCCCACGGTCATCTGGATTTCCTCATCAGCCACCGTGCCGAAGTGGTCGACGGGCGTGTGGTTCTCGAAGCGGTTCCGGGGGCGTACAACGATACGCCGTTCTGGATTGTGCAGACCACTGCCGAGATCTGCAAGGACCATGGTGACATCTATAACGAACGTTTCCTCGAGCTGGTCGAGCAGATCACCAAGCTCAACCGCCTCTATGAGTCGGGCGTCGAGACATGGATACGGCAGGATCACTCGATGCTGCATTCGCCGGACACGCCCTAGACGGATCACAGCCATGAGCTACGAAGTTGCTGGGGCTGACATCGTGATCCTCGCCGTGCTGGTGCTTGGCCTCGGGCACGCGATCAACAAGCGTGTGCCGATCCTTGATCGGGCGAACATCCCCATCCCCGTGACGGGCGGCATCCTGTGCAGCCTCGTTGTGCTCGGGCTCTCTCTCGTGTTCGATCTTGCTCTGACCTTCGACATGCGGCTGCGAGATCTCCTGCTGCTCGTATTTTTCAGCACGATCGGTCTGGGTGCCAAGCTCAGTTCGCTTGCTGCAGGCGGTCGGGCGCTGGTTGTCCTGCTGGTGCTGGCAGCTGCGTTCCTTGTGCTCCAGGATGTGACGGGTGTGCTGCTCGCGATGGCCTTCGGCGCGCATCCCGGCTACGGGCTGTTCGCGGGCAGCATCTCGTTCGCAGGTGGACACGGCACGGCCATCGCGTGGGGCGAGGTCGCGGCAGAGTCCGGCCTTGAGAACGCTGGCACTATCGGGATCGCGTTCGCGACCTTCGGTCTTATCGCCGGCGGTGTCATCGGAGGCCCGATCGCCGGCAAGCTCATCACCAAGCGGGGCCTGCATGCCCAACCGCTCAACGATCCTGATGTGTCAACGGCTTCCGATCCTTCGGTCGACAACGATGGCCGAGTCCTGCTGCCCGACATCCTTACGACCATCCTGATGCTCGCCATCTGTGTTTCACTCGGCGATGTGGTCAATCGTTTTCTGTTCAACCAAGGGGTGCTGCTGCCGGGATTCCTCACGGCGATGGTTGTCGGCATCGTAATCACCAACGCCCGCGACGCACTCAAGCGCCCAGTGCAAGCCGATGTGATTGACACGACGAGCGATGTGGCGTTGAACCTGTTCCTCGCGATCAGTCTGATGAGTATGGATCTCTCGTCCCTGGCGACCGCTGCGGGCCCAATCCTCGTTGCCCTGTTCTTCCAGATGCTGCTGATCACCGTTTTTGCGACTGTGATCGTGTTCCGGCTCATGGGAAGGGACTACGACGCGGCGGTGATTTCAGGCGGGTTTGTCGGCCTGGGTCTGGGCGCAACGCCGGTTGCCATCGCCAATATGAACGCGATCACATCGAAGTACGGCCCATCCGCCAAGGCGATGCTTGTTGTACCGCTCGTGGGCGCGTTCTTCATCGATATCGTGAACTCGCTTGTGATCAAGTTCTTTCTCGCTCTGCCGTTCATGCAGCATTGATGCCAGGGCTCCACCGGCCCACGGCACGGCTGCGGCGGCCGAACAGATATCCCGGGAAGCTGAGCTCGGGGGCTGCGATGCAGTAGCCGCCCCGGTCGTTCGGGCATGCCGAGTTTTTTTGGTCAGCACTTGACTCCGTTCCAGTACTATGTAGGCTTTGGGTGATGTCAACTACGTCCACCTGCTCCTGCTCGATGATGTGCTGCATGCGAATGCGGTGCCCGGGCGGTGCGTGCAGGTGTGAGTGTCGTCCTCGCTGACGAGCTTTCCACCGAATCAGGTTTGAAACCCTGAGCACCGCTGTCCGGGCGACAGCGGTGCTTGTCGTTTTGGCGGGTATTTCTCTATACCGACTGTTTTGAACCTCGTTCGTTACGAAGCGATGAGCCGCTGCTGCGCGATTGTTGTGCGCACAGCAAGGACCACACCGTCATGGGCACGCCTGCTGATAGCAAGACTCGGATACTCAAGTTTGGCAGTTCGGTGCTGCGCATGGAGTCCGATCTGCCCGATGTCGCCGCGGAGGTGTACCGACACTTCCGCTCTGGCACGCGTCTAGTGGTCGTCGTCTCGGCGTTCCGGGGGAGGACAGATCATCTGTGCCGACTGGCCGCGGGCTTGGACGATCGCTCGCCAGCGCGAGCGGCTCTGCTCGGATCGGGTGAACTCGAAGCGGCTGCGGCTGTCGCGGTTGCGCTCGAACGCTGCGGTCTACCCGCGCGGTACATCGAACCTGGAAGTATCGGCATCACGGCTGAAGGCGACAGGGCGGAAGCTTGGCCTACCAAGGTCGAACCGCGAGCCATCGCTGGCGCACTGGCCAGCCATGAGATCCCGGTAGTGCCCGGCTATGTGGCTCGAGACGAAGCCGGTGAGCCGTCTTTGCTTGGTAGAGGCGGCTCCGATCTGACCGCGATCGCTCTTGGAGCCGCGCTAAACGCTGAAACGGTTCTTATCAAAGGCGCGGGCGCGGTCTTCGAGTGGGATCCCGAAGAAGCGGGCCCACCGCCCGGACGGTTCCTTAAGCTCGGCTTCGATGAGGCGCTCGCGCTCGGCGATCGTGTGATCCAGCCGCGAGCGATCCGCTACGCCCGTGAAAACGGGATTCCGTTCCGGTGTACAGGGCTGCGTAGCTTGGAAACGACGCACATCGTGACCGGAGCAGGGCGCGCGGAACTGACCCACGAGCCGATCCGGAAGCGCTCGCAGCCGGCACGCATCGCTCTGCTCGGTCTCGGGACAGTCGGCGGGGGTGTCGCATCCCTGCTTGCCCGTGATCCGGATCGATATGAACTGGTCGGCGCACTCGTGCGGAACAGCCACAAACGCCGTGACTTCGCGCCAAGAGATCTCCCGATCACGACCGATGTAGATCGCTTGCTCGACAGCAATCCGGACATCGTTGTTGAAATGCTCGGTGGCGTGGACAGGCCATTGGATCTTGCGCAGCGTTCGATCCGGTCCGGCGCTGATTGTATTACAGCCAACAAAGCGCTGCTGGCGCACCACGGTCTCGAACTCGAGCGGCTGGCGAGCACGCATGGAAGGCGGATCCTTGGTTCGGCCTGCGTAGGGGGCGCACTCCCGGCGCTCGAGCTGGTCGCGCACGCCTCGTCGATCGGCAGGGTTGTGCGCATCCGCGGTGTCCTGAACGGCACCACGAACTACGTGCTTGAGCAGTGTGCAGCTGGCGCCACCCTCGATGAGGCATCGGATCAGGCGCGCGCACTCGGGTACGCCGAGGCCGATCTCAGCGGCGATCTTGGAGGGGAAGACGCCGGATACAAGATCATGCTGCTGGCGCGAGCACTCGGGCATGCGATCGACGGTCTGCACGATGTCCAACGGGAGGCGCTCACGGACGCCGCATGTGCCGCACCGTCTGGAAAGGTGCGCCGGCAGGTTGCCGAGTGTGATCTGACGAGCGATCAGCCGTCTGCCAGTGTCCGGCTTGTCGATCTCGATCCAGCCGATCCCTTGGTCGTCGCCGGGGCAGGCAACACGATCGCTGTCACGCTCGATACAGGTGCGGTCATCAGAGTCAAGGCCCAGGGGGCCGGCCGATGGCCCACGGCTCAATCTGTTGTCAGCGACATCGATGACCTCATCGACGGAACCATCGCACGGTCCGACCTGCGCGTGCAAACATCATCCGCCATCAGCAAAGGAACAGAGCCATGACCACCATCGATACAAACGGGAACGATCTGGGGACCCTCGCGCTGCACGCGGGTCAGGAGCCGGACACGGCGACCGGCGCGCGTGCCGTTCCGATCTATGCAACGACCAGCTATGTCTTCGAGGACACGGCGCACGCGGCGGATCTTTTTGCGCTGCGGACGTTCGGCAATATCTACAGCCGCCTGATGAATCCCACGACCGATGTCCTAGAGAAGCGGCTTGCTGCGCTCGATGGCGGCGTTGGTGCGCTGGCGGTCTCGAGCGGACAGCAGGCGATCCTGTATTCGATCCTCAACATCGCCAAGGCCGGTGACAACATCATCACCGGCACGAGCCTCTATGGCGGTACCTGGACGCTGTTCACGCAGACGCTCAAGCGTTTCGGCATCGAAGCAAGATTCTTCGACCCGGACCGCCCGGAGCTGATCGATGGCCTTGCGGATGACCGCACCAGGGCCGTGTACATCGAGGCGATCGGCAATCCGAAGAACGATGTACCCGATTTCCATGCGATCAGCGAGCGCGCTCATGCCGTGGGAGTCCCCCTGATCGCGGACAACACAGCGCTGACGCCTGTCCTGTTCCGACCCTTCGATCACGGCGTCGACATCGCCGTGTACAGCCTGACAAAGTTCCTTGGTGGTCACGGCACGCACATCGGTGGTGCACTCGTCGACTCCGGCAGGTTTGACTGGACCGCAGATCCGGAGCGTTGGCCGGAGTTCAACGCCCCCGACCCGGCGTACCACGGGATTGTCTTTTCGGAAGCGCTCAAACCACTCGGAAACATCTCGTACATCATCCGCTCGCGGACGAACCTCCTCCGCGACCTCGGCGGCACGCTCAGCCCGTTCGCTTCGTTCCTGTTTCTCCAGGGCATCGAGACGCTGCATCTTCGTGTGCCTCGACACGCTGAGAACGCGCTCGCGGTTGCCCGGTATCTCGCGGCGCATGCTGCGGTGGAATGGGTCAACTACCCGGGCCTTGAGGACCACCCGACGCACGAACGTGCGAGCACGTATCTTGACGGCGGTTTCGGAGCGATCGTCGGTTTCGGGATTCGTGGCGGGGCCGACGCCGGTCGTCGTTTCATCGAATCCGCCAAGCTGTTCAGCCATCTCGCGAACATCGGTGACGCCAAGAGCCTGGCGATCCACCCATCGACCACGACGCACTCGCAGCTGACCGAAGACGAGCAGGCGGCGACCGGGGTCACCCCCGAGTATGTCCGGCTCTCGGTCGGACTCGAAGACCTCGGCAGCATCATCGAGGATCTCGACCAGGCACTCGAGGCTTCGCAGCAATGAGCCGAACAACGGCTCCTACTACGGCGGGTTCGGCCCGATCACCGCGAGGGCTGGGTGTAATACCTCGGTCGGGCGCGGTGTCCGTTGCGAGCCCAGACAACCCGCTCCCGCTCGAGCGGGGCGGCCTCCTCAAGCATGCTCATCTGGCATATGAGCGTTTCGGCTCAGACCAGCCCGAACAGACCGTGCTGATCTGCCACGCCTTGACCGGCGACGCCCACGTGGCACGCCATGATCGTCACGACCCATCGGAGCGACGCGGGTGGTGGGAGACGCTGATTGGTCCCGGCCGAGCGATCGATACGGATACTACAGCCGTGTTCTGCTCCAACGTCCTCGGCGGCTGCGCGGGTTCAACGGGACCGGCATCGGTGAACCCAGAAACCGGCGCGCGCTTCGGCCCTGACTTCCCAGCGATCACGATCGCTGACATGGTGGCGGCGCAGCGGAGGCTGCTCGATACGCTGGGTATCGAAGGCCAGTTCTTCGTCATCGGGGGTTCGATCGGTGGTTTCCAGGCACTCGAGTGGCTGCGATCTTATCCTGAACGTCTTGCCGGTGCCGCAATCATCGGCGCGGGTACCGGACTCGGGTCCTACGGTCTTGCACACAACGAGGTCGCGCGTGGTGCGATCCGTGCCGATGCGAGGTTCCAAGGCGGCCGGTATCACCCGGAGCATCCACCCGCGGGCGGGCTTGCTGCCGCGCGACAGCTCGCCCACCTGACCTACCGAACAGCCGATGCATTCGAGCGGCGTTTCGGCCGCCGGACGGATGGGGATCGTTTCAACGTTGCATCGTACCTTTCGCACAAGGGTAATTCGTTTGTCAACCGTTTCGATGCGAACGCCTATCTTGTGCTCCTCGACGCGATGGACCGCTTCGACGCGACACACGACCGGGGTTTGCAGACGGGCCTGGCTCGCTTTCGAGGTCGATTGCTGATCGCTGGGTTCACGACCGATCTGTTGTTCCCGCCGTCGCAGTCGCACGACGTAGCGCGCATCGCCAACGACGCGGGGGCCGAGCACAGGCTTGAGATCATCGAGACCGCAGAGGGTCACGATGCATTTCTGATGCCGAGTCCCGCGCTGGAAAGCGCGGTCGCCTCGTTGCTGGCGTCGGGAGTCGATGCATAAAGCCGCCGGTAATCGATCATGGCGGCTCCCTACAAAGCGGAAGAACGTATTTTTGAATGTGTTTTAAGGAGTACAGCGTGGGCAGGCACAAGCTTCTGCTTCCTACAGATGACAACGGCAACTCCTTGGCTAGGAGAAGTCCGATCAGGTCAAGAATCGGTGTCCTTTTGATCGAGGCAACCACCACAGCGACCGCACGCAGCGCAGGATGTGAAGCCCGACGGAGCAGCTAACGCGGTGATATCACCAGTCATAGCCGGAGCATTCGTTGCATGACTCATGATCCGAAGGTACCGGCTACGCAAGAACGACATGGTGACGGCATGATCAATCGTTCTGCCACACCCACAGTCAGTAGTACGTCCGGTTGGTTCCCTGAACAGGGAGCACAACTCGGAGCACAGGGTGATACACGACGCCACGACATACGCAGCGATACACCAAGGCGGAGCGATGCAGTATGAAGCTCAGTGAGATCATGCCGGGTGCGGATAGGACGCGGCTTACGGCGGCACTCGCAGCTCCCGTGCGCAAAGCACTAGCCAACAAGACCATCGCGATCATTGGTGCAACCGGCGCTGTCGGCCTGGAAGCGTTGGCGCTCCTCGTGGAATTGGGCGTGACCCCTCATCGGATTGTTCCAGTCGGCTCAGTCCGATCCGAGGGGAGAGCAATCCAAGCCGCCGGCCAAACCTTCCAGATACGTTCGCTCGAGCATGCTTGCGATGCAGATGTTGCGATCCTGGCGACGCCTGCCGATGCATCTCGGTCTCTCGGACCGTTGTTTCAGGAAGCAGGGGTGCTTGTTAGTGATAACTCCTCGGCGTTCCGCCATGAAGCGCCGCTCGTTATCCCAGAAATCAACCCCGATGCGATCAGCAAAGGTGCGCGCATCGTTTCAACACCGAACTGTACGACGACCATTGCGTTGATGGGTCTCGCGGGCGTGCTGCGCGAGTTGACGGTGGATGCAATTGACATCGTCTCGTACCAAGCGGTTTCCGGAGCGGGTATCCGTGCAATGCATGCGCTCATCGACGAGTCGAGGGAAGTCGTAAGCGATCGCCACTCGGAGCCGCGGTGGCTTTTGCATGATGTCGCCTTCAACGTATTTCCGCACGAATCCGATCTCGATCCAGCGACGGGCCAATGTCGGGAAGAGAGGAAGTTTGCTCTGGAAACCAGCCGGCTACTCCAATATCCACCGCGGTGTATCACAGCGACCTGCCTGCGGGTCCCTGTGCTCCGAGCGCACACGGTGGTTGCAGGTGTCAGCCTGCGTGACTGCCCTACTACTAACGAAGTAGCCGGCATGATCGGGGGTGTCCGTGGAGTGAGGCTCGCTGACGGCACCCTCAATTCTTCTGAGGCCACAGGCAGCTGCGAGGTGCACGTAGATCGTATCCGTGTTGATCCAAACCCTGTGCACGGCGGCTCGGTGATGCGGGTCATCATCTCAGGCGATCAACTTCTCAAAGGTGCCGCTTGGAACGCGATCCAGAACGCGGCGATGCTGCTTGAGATGTCAACTCAAGTACAACAATCTGCACAAACGCATAACTGCTAATCGCTGTATTATATATTTAGATTAATTTAAATATGTAGTGCATACAATGCTGCGCATATTTTAAATTACAAATAGTCTGATTTACATCTGCAGACAGTGCATATACGGAGAATTCCCGCGCGGTTGCCTCTGTCAGCCTTTGTAGCGATATCATGACCTATCCTGCCCAGCAACAGTCCAGTTGCTACGCGCGAAGGCGTCGTATTGGATGCATCGGGGTAGGCAGTTATTCATGGCACGGATCACGTATTCGGCTGAGAAGATCATCGATAAGCTGTTTGGGGCTTTGGCCAAAGCACAAGGACGACATCTGGAGCTACGACTTCGTGCAGGGCCGCACGCACGACGGCCGGGCCTTCCGGATTCTCACGGTGATCGAGGAATACACGCGCTCACTCTCGCTCATTGTCGTTGAGGTGTTTGCCCTTCGCGTGCTAGAATCGGGCGCACATCTCGTCGGCCGTGCTGCCGCGTCGAGTTTGCCGCCCGCGCCGCCGGCCGTCTGCTCGGAGCCCAGATCGATCATCCGCCGCTCAAGGGAAGATCGCGAAAGGCGAGGAGCCACCTTGTGCGAGCGCTACAAGCCAGGCCACTGCGAAGAGCCATCCTGCGGCTCCGATAATGAGTGCAGCAGTCGCGAATCGGACCGGTATCCGGCTGAGTAATAGACCCATCGCGATGAACCCCTGCAACGCGTGAAGGCCGACGAAGTGGGCGATGCGTAAGTCGCCGCGTTCGAGAGACCAGCCAACAAACGGGATGCGCGACTGAGCATCATCCTGATCCGTTGGATAGTGCACGGGTGCGCCACTGAGCATGCCGCCAACAGTCGCACCTCCAAGCAGCGTAACCACGCTGCCCACGAGGATTCCAACGCGTAGCGCTGCGGGGAACCCGTCTCCTTTTGTCGGGAAGAAACAGGCGATGGCGAACACGAGTGGAGTAAGCGAAAGCAGGACCGCGGCGATGCCCATGAGTGCGTACATGGACGTCTCGAACCCGGTGTCGGTTGCATAGTGCGATCGCTGTGCGTTCGCCGCCCTGAACGTGATCCAGGCGATCTCGAAAACGGAAGTACCCAGGGCAACAACGATGGTGGACCGACCAAGCAGGGAGCCTCTGAAACGGGTTCCGGCTCCCGGTATGATCATAGCGAGAGTGATGAGATAGAGGCCTACTGAGAGCTGAAACTTCAGCGGTTTGTGCCAAAGGTTGGCCCCGTCCACTATCCGAGGATCGAAAAACGCAAGCATGATTGACAGCGGAGCAAGTGCAAGAATCGCGATCCCAGCTGAGAGCACGAGTCGATCAGCTCCGTACAAAAACAGGCGCGATGAAGCGAGCACACTATGCGGCTCGGAATGCTCCGCCGGATCTCTGTGATGCGCATCATGCTTGTCGATCACGTTGTTTCCTCGGACGTTGTGACCTGGATGGCTGCAAAACCAGATTGAGCCTGAGGCGCTACTTGGTGAGCTCAAGCCAGTTGCCCATTCCGCTGCTCTGCAACAGGCCTGCCTGGACTTCCTCGAGTGTGCCGTTGAGCTGGTTCAATCCTGCGGCAATCTCGGGAGGCATGGCGACTCTTCGGAGCGGGCGCTGACCCGCGGGTGTGTTTGCGAGCTCCAGCACGATGTCGGCGACCTCCTGTGGCGGCGGTGCCGGCGTCTCCTCCAGGGTGGCCCGCGTGATCTCCATGTGCTCTGCATAGTCGCGAGCACGTTTCTGATCGGAAGCACCCAATCCTTCGATGAGCTCTTGGAAATAGCGGCGGCTGTTTGCTTTGATGCGCGTGTCGTAATCGCTGGGCTGGATGATCGCGACCTCGATCCCGAACGGGTGCAACTCATAGGCTGCGCTCTCGAAGAGTGCTTCTTGAGCGAACTTGGTCGCGCTGTACATGCCGCTCGTCGGCTGAACCAACCGCCCGAGGCCTGAGGACATCTGGATGATCAGCCCGTGGCGATTCTCGCGCATACCGGGTGCGACGGCGCGCAGCATGCGGAGTTGGCCGAAAAAGTTCGTCTCGAAGCTCCTTCGAGCAGCATCCATCGATAGCTCAACCGGTCCCGGTATGTTGATGCCGGCGTTGTTGAACAAGACATCGATCTTGTCCGTCGACTTCATCACCGAAGCGATGCCGTCGTCAACTGATTCGTCCGAGTCGATGTCAATTTCTACAACCTCCAGCTTGAGGCTCTCGGCACGAGCCAGTTGGCGGAGGTCATCAGCAGCCCGCGCGTTCTTGGTGCTGACGTTTCTCATCGATGCGAAGACGTGGAAGCCGTTTCGCGCGAGCGTTTGCGCGGTGAAGAAGCCAAATCCAGAGGAACAGCCCGTG